>JBIIDJ010000047.1:0-19274 GCA_044238415.1 Novosphingobium sp. | reverse complement strand
GGCACTACCAGACCATGAACGTGTGCAAACCTTACGATCCGCGCGCCAACTGCTCGGGTGGCAACTGCGTGACCGGCCAGATTGAGCGGAGCCGCAGGGTGCTGGCGGACAAGAGCCTGCCGGCCGCAGCGCGGCTGGAGGCACTGGCCTGGCTGACCCATTTCGTGGGCGATCTGCACATGCCGCTGCACTCAGGCGATCATGATGATCGTGGCGGCAATGACCTCGACGCCAAATATGGCATGGCCCCGGGGCGCAATCTCCACGCGATCTGGGATGGGCCGCAGGCCGAACGCGGGATCACGTCGGCCGTGCCGCCGCTGATCCGCCGCTACAGCGCGGAAGACCGCGCCGCGCTAGAGACCGGCAACGTGGCAGACTGGGGGCGGGAAAGCTGGGAGCTGGCCCGCAACCTGGTCTACCGCAAGGCCTATGAGCGCGATCCCTGCGAAGCCGGGGAGAAGCCCACCGAAGTGGTCTGGAGCAACGAGGATATCGAGGCCAGCATCCCCACCCTGCAGCGACGCATCAGTCAGGCCGGCCTGCGTCTCGCCCGGCTGCTCGATCAGGCCATTGCCGCACGCTAGGGTAAAGAATCACATCGCCGAGTTTTGGACCTTGTAGCGGAGGCTTCATGCGGATAGCATGTAGCACTTGCTACAAGGAGTCTCCCATGGCCCTGTTTCGACTGTTCCTCGCCGCCTGCCTTGTTGCCATAGTGGCCTACACCTCGGTCACGATCGCAAATCACGGCTGGAACCTCTTGCCAGTATTCTTCGGTGACCTGCTGGAAATGGGCTGGCCCGGGCAGTTTAACCTCGATTTCATGACCTTCCTTGCGCTCTCGGCGATCTGGGTGGCCTGGCGGCACCAGTTCAGCGCAGCTGGCCTGGGACTGGCAGTGCTGGCCTTCTTCGGCGGGATGCTGTTCCTCTCGGTCTATCTGCTGATCCATCTGCAACGCAGTCGCGGTGACATGAAGGTGGTCCTGCTGGGTGAAGTCCGCGCGGCATGAGCGCGGCACCGGTCGAAGTCGCCAAGGCCTTCCTAAAAGCGATGGAGCGGCTCGACTAAGATCGGGCGACTGCGCTGGTCTACCATAGCGCCTTCGACCGCGATCCCTGCGATGGTGGCGAGGCACCGAAGGAAGTGGCCTGGAGCGATGAAGATATCGAGGGCAGCATCTCGACGCTGCAGCAGCGCATCAGCCAGGCCGGGCTGAGACTGGCCTGGCTGCTCGACGGAGCGATGGCGCCCTAGCGGATTCGCTTAGTAGGGTATGGCGTGCCGTCCTTGTGGAAGTAGCCGTCTTCGCCGAAGGTCATGTCAATGTCGGAATAGCTGCCGCCTCTGCTCCGGTCACCGCATCCAACCGCGATAAAGGCGCAGTCGCAATCGGATCTGTTGATCAAGTGATGGCCGTTGGCCTGACCTGCCGGAAATGTCGCGACATCGCCAGCGGTCAGGAGGGTTTCGGTACCGTCTTCGATGAGCCAGGCTTCGCCAGCCAGCATGACCACCAGTTCGTCCTCGCCTTCGTGCCAGTGACGCTGCGAGGACCAGGCCCCTGGCTTTAGCGTGACATGGCTTGCTCCCATCAGAGTAAGCCCCCCTGCTGGTGCCAGCCTGCGCCACCAACGCCCTGACACCGGCTCGTCGAACGGCGCGGGATAACCAGTGGCGTTGCTTTGCGGTATGGCGTTCAATTCAAGCTTTGGCATCGATCGATCCCAGAGGCGGGCTGTCCTATGTTTAAGCCGACAGCCCGCCATCGACCACCAGCTCGCTGCCGGTCGTAAAGGCGGCGCGATCCGAAGCCAGGAACACCACGGCATCGGCCACGTTCTGCGGCTCGCCCAAGTGGCCAAGCGGGTGCATGGCCGAAACATTGGCCATCACTTCGTTGTCGCCCACGCCTTGGGCCGCAGCGAAATCGCCGATCAGGTGGCGGCCCATATCGGTATCGATCACGCCGGGGTGGACCGAGTTGACCCGGATCCGCGCCGCGGCCAGTTCCTTGGCGCAGCCCTTGGTGAACAGCCGCACCGCGCCCTTGGTGCTGTTGTAGCAGGTTGCCCCGGCTGCTCCCTCGATTCCGGCAACGGAGGACAGGTTCACGATCGCCGTCCCACCACGCCAAAGGTGGGCGCGCTCGGCCAGCAGCGGAATGGCGGCGCGGGTCCCTAGGAACACGCCCTCGACATTGACGGCATGAAGCCGCCGCCAGTCATCCAGCGTGGTCTCCATGATTGGGCGGAATAGCCACAGGCCGGCATTGTTGACGAGCACGTCCAGCCCGCCCAGTTCAGCCTTGATCCAGGCCATGGTTTCGGCCCAGTCCACTTCACTGGTCACGTCCTGAGCCCGGGCCATGCCCCCGATTTCACGGGCCAGCTCGTCTGGCGCGGCAAGGTCCGTCACGGCAACCTTGGCCCCGGCGGCTGCCAGTGCCCGGGCCGCAGCGGCACCCAGTCCCTTGCCCGCTCCCGTTACCAGCGCGATGCGGCCTGCAAGATCGCCCACCGCCTAGGCCTCAGCCGTCTGGGCAGAGAGCTGCTCACGCAGTTCGCGGCGCAGGAACTTGCCATTGGCATTGCGCGGCAGGGCCTCGTCCAGGAACCAGACGAAGCGCGGCACCTTGTGCTTGGCCATGACCTTGGCGCAGTGCGCCTTGAGCCCGGCCTCATCAAGCGCTTCACCCGGCTTCAGCACCACGGCGACGCCAACTTCCTCGCCCAGCCTTTCGTCCGGAACGCCGAACACGCAGCACTCGGCAATCGCCGGATGGCGATAGATCCCGGCTTCGACTTCGGTGCAGAACACGTTCTCGCCGCCGCGCAGGACCATGTCCTTCTTGCGGTCGACGATATAGATGAACCCGTCCTCGTCGATCCGGGCCACGTCGCCGGTGTGAAGCCAGCCATCGGTGATCGAAGACGCGGTCGCCTCGGCCCGGTTGAGGTAGCCCTTGATGACCGAAGAGCCCTTGACCCAAAGCTCACCCACATGGCCCTGCGGCACTTCGTTGCCATCGTCATCGACGCATTTGGCATCGAAGTTGGGCATGGCCGGACCGGCACTGTCCGGGCGGTCAACGAAGAAGTCCCCGCCGACCGAGGTAATGATCCCGCAGGTCTCGGTCATGCCATAACCGGTCGAGGGCCGGGCCGAAGGGATCTTCTGGTCGATCGCGCCGACCTGGTCGGGCGGCACCTGCGCGCCGCCGCCGGACATGTTGAGGAGGCTGGAGGTATCGTACTGGTCGAAATCGGGGTGATTGATCAGCTCGCGCGCCATCACTGGCACGCCCGAAAGACCATTGCAGCGCTCGGCCTCGATCAGTTTGAGCGCTTCGCCCGCATCCCAGCGGTACATCAGCACCATCTTCCCACCCTGGGCCGTTGCGGCATAGGCCGCGCAATTGTTGGCCGTGACGTGGAACAGCGGCGTAGTGACCAGCGTGGCCGGGATCGGCGGTTCAGCGGGAATGGCCGCGCCGCCGCCCCGCTCAGTCGCCATGCCGCTCGACATGCCGGCATAAAGCAGGTTCATCAGGTTGGCGACGCAGCCGCGGTGGGTAAGCTGCGCGCCCTTGGGGTGACCGGTGGTGCCGCTGGTGTAGAAGATGCAGGCATCGGCGTCCGGATCGACATTGACCTCCGGCATCGCCCCGCCGTGGGCGGCGATGTCACTGAACGGCACCTGCCCGGCGGCGGCCGGGGTGCGCACGGCAACGGTCGGCACCTTGGCCGCAGGCGAGGTGCATTGGGCCAGCCGGGCCAGGCGTTCGGCATCGGCAAAAATCGCCTTGGGCGTCGAATCCGAGAGCGCATAGTCGAGCTCTTCCGTCGTCCACCAGGCGTTCATCCCTACGGCAGCCACGCCCAGGCACAGGCACGCCCAGTAAACCGTCATCCATTCCGGATAATTGCGCATGGCGATCGCCACCCGGTCTCCTGGCCGGACGCCTTGGTCCCACAGCCAAGCCGCAATGGCGCGCACCTGGTCATGCGCCTGGGCATAGGTCAGCCGCTCGCCTTCATAGACAATATAGTCGCGCGGTCCGAACGCCGCTGTCGACAGCCAGAAGGCGCGCGCATTGGGCGGCGCATTCTTGTAAACCTTCATCCGGTGACCCAGCACCTCCGCCTCGACGATCTCGAAGGGGCCGCCGGGGCCAGTCAGTTCTTTCCGCACTGCGTGCAGTTGAGCGTAATGCATGCCTCGTCCCTAGATTCTTTGGCTAAACGATTAGGTGCCGCATCACCGGGGGCGGAGCAAGAGACTTCCTTTGCGAGGCGGATCAAAGGACCGTAAGGAGCGGCGGCATGACTCTGCCGCCCGATCGCCTCGACCGGTTTGCCCGCCACATCATCCTGCCCGAGCTGGGCGGCGCGGGGCAAATGGTGCTGGCCGGTGCCCATGTTGCGCTGGTCGGCTGCGGCGGGATCGGCTCGCCGGCGCTGCAGTATCTGGCTGGCGCCGGTATTGGCAGGCTGACGTTGATCGACAGTGACACAGTCGAACTCTCCAACCTTCAGCGGCAAACCATCTTTGCCGAGACGGACCTGGCCCGGCCCAAGGCCGAGGCGGCCGCCGACTGGGTACGCCGGTTCGACAGTGCCATCGAGGTGCGCGCGATCGCGGGAAGGATCGGGGGCAGCAACGCCGCGCAGCTCCTCAACGGCGCGACCCTCGTACTTGACGGCTGTGACAACTTCGCGACCCGGCTGACCGTTTCGGATGCCTGCGTGGCGCTTAGCATACCGCTGACCAGCGCTGCGCTGGGCCGGTTTCAGGGCCAGGTCGCCAATTTCGTTGGCCACCGCGAAGGTCAGAGCTGCTACCGCTGCTTCGTCGGCGATGCGTTCGATGCCGAAGACTGCGACACCTGCGCCGACGACGGCGTGCTGGGGGCCATGGCCGGCTGGGTTGGCACCTTCGCCGCGATGCACGCGATCCGCGCGCTGCTTGAGGGCAAGGCTGCGCTGGGCGATCCGCAATGGGGCAAGGTTCACTTGCTGGACGGCCTGACCCCGGGGTTCCGGACGATGCGAATCGTCAAGGACCCGGAATGCTGCGCCTGTTCAGGCGCCTAGCAGTTCGTTCACCCAGGCCGGCACAACTTCACTGGCCGGGCCGAGCCGTGTTTCCTGGAACCAGGCCGACCCTTGCGAGCGCTCCAGATTGAGCTCGAGCGTGGCGATGCCCAGTTCGCGGGCATCGCGCACAAAGCCGGCAGCCGGATAGACCGCGCCCGAGGTGCCGATCGAAACAAACAGGTCGGCCTCGCGCAGCGCGGCATGGATCTCCCCCATGCGGTAAGGCATCTCGCCGAACCAGACCACGTCGGGTCGTAGCGTGCGCGCCTGGCAGACCGGGCATGATGGCCGCTCGATCAACGGGCCGCGCCAGGGCGAGCGGACATCGCAGCTGGTGCACCAGACTTTAAGGTGTTCGCCATGCATGTGCAGGACCCGGCGAGCACCGGCGCGGGTGTGCAGATCATCGACATTCTGCGTCACGATCAGCAGCTTGCCCGGCCACCGCGCATCAAGCTCGGCCAGAGCAAAGTGTGCCGGATTGGGCAGCTTTTCCTGGATGGCGGCGCGCCGCATATCGTAAAATCGCAGCACCAGTTCCGGATCGCGGGCAAAGCCTTCGGGCGTGGCGACGTCTTCCACACGGTGCTGTTCCCACAGCCCGCCGGCAGAACGAAATGTGTCGATCCCGCTTTCGGCGCTGATCCCCGCGCCGGTCAGGATCACGATGTTGCGGATTTGGTCCATGTCGCCCATGAAGCACGCCAGCACTGGGGACGGCAATGACAAGAATCGGCATTATCGGCAGCGCAGGACGCATGGGGCAGGCGCTGCGTCAGGCGATCACCGCCGCAGGGGCGGACTGTTCGGGCGGAGTCGACAAGGGCGATGACGTGCTGGCGCTGGCCCGGACCAGCGACGTGCTGGTCGATTTCTCCGCCCCGGCCGCGCTGGAGGGCAATCTCGATGCCGCCATGTCCGCCGGCGTGCCGATCGTGATCGGGACCACCGGGCTGGAGGAGCGCCACCACTGGCTATGTGATCATGCCGCCCAAACCATCGCCGTGCTGCAGACCGGCAACACCTCGCTCGGCGTCACGCTGCTGGCCCACCTGGTGCGGGAGGCGGCCAGCCGCCTGGGAGAGGACTGGGACATCGAGATTGCCGAGACGCACCACCGGATGAAGGTCGATGCGCCATCAGGCACGGCGCTGCTGCTGGGCACGGCCGCAGCTACCGGACGGGGCATTGACCTGGGCAGCCATGCCGAGCGGGGGCGCGATGGAATTACTGGCGCGCGCCGGTCCGGCGCGATCGGCTTCGCATCCTTGCGCGGCGGATCGGTGGCGGGCGATCACACCGTCCATTTCCTCGCCGATGACGAGCGCCTGGCGCTGACCCATGTGGCCGAGAATCGCCGCATCTTCGCCAAGGGCGCGGTCCGCGCCGCGCAGTGGCTGATCGGCAAGCCCGCCGGGCGTTATGGCATGGGGGAAGTCCTCGGGCTGTGAAGAAGGACCAGATCTTCGAATTCTTCCGCCGCCTCGCGGAAGACAACCCGTCACCCGAAACCGAGCTGGAGTTCGGCAACATTTATCAGCTGCTGGTGGCAGTGGTGCTTTCGGCCCAAGCCACCGATGTGGGGGTGAACAAGGCGACCCGCGCCCTGTTTGCCAAGGTCAAGACCCCCGCCCAGATGGTAGCGCTGGGCGAGGATGGCCTGAAAGAGCACATCAAGACCATCGGGCTGTTCAACGCCAAGGCGAAGAACGTGATCGCCCTGTCGGAAATTCTGGTGCGCGATTTTCGGGGCGAAGTTCCCGCTGACCGCGATGTGCTGACCAGCTTGCCCGGGGTTGGCCGCAAGACCGCCAACGTGGTGATGAACTGCGCCTTCGGGGCCGAGACCTTCGCGGTCGATACCCACATCTTCCGCGTCGGCAACCGCACCGGCCTCGCCAAGGGCAAGACCGTGCTGGCGGTGGAAAAGGCGCTGGAAAAGAAGGTGCCCCAGCCCTTCCGGGTCGGCGCGCACCACTGGCTGATCCTGCACGGCCGCTACATCTGCAAAGCCCGCACGCCCGAGTGCTGGCGCTGCCCGGTGGCGGACCTGTGCGGTTACAAGCCGAAGACCCTCGCCCCGAAGGGCAAGGGTAAAACGGCAGGGTGAAACGGCAGGGTAAGGCGGCCTAGCCCTTCCGTTCGTCCTCGAAGTTCGAGGGATCCAGTTCCAGCCCGGCGCGGCCATCGGCGGCGGTATGGGCCGGGGCATGGGGGTGCTCGACGAATTCCGGCTCGGGCGCTTCCAGCATGCCTTCCCACTTGGTGATGACCGAGGTAGCCACCGCATTGCCCACCACGTTGGTGGCGGTCCGGCCCATGTCGAGGAACTGGTCGATCGCCAGGATGATCGCCACGCCTTCAACCGGCAGTCCGAACATGGCGAGCGTACCGGTGATCACCACCAGGCTGGCACGCGGCACGGCGGCCACCCCCTTGGAAGAGATCATCAGCGTCAGCAGGATCGCGATCTGCGTTCCGATCGACAGGTCGATCCCGTAAGCCTGGGCGATGAAGATCGTCGCGAACGACATGTACATCATCGAGCCGTCGAGATTGAACGAATAGCCCAGCGGCAGCATGAAGCCCGAGATGCGCCGCGGCACGCCGAACCGGTCGAGCTGCTCGAACAGCTTGGGCAGGGCTGCCTCGCTCGACGCGGTCGAGAAGGCGATCATCATTGGCTCGCGGATGTAGCGGATCAGGGTGAAGATCTTCAGCCCCAGGAACAATCCGCCGACCCCCAGCAGGATGGCCCAGAGGATGGCGAGCGAGAGGTAAAACTCGGTCACCAGCTCAACATAGGTACCCAGGATCCCGAGGCCGCTTGCCGCCACCACCTTGGCCAGCGCACCGAACACCGCGAAGGGGGCAAAGCGCATCACATAGCCGGTGATCTGCAGCATCATTTCGGCCAGGGCATCGGCCCCACGCACCAGCGCCGCACCCTTTTCGCCAATGGCGGACAGCGCCACCCCGGCGAACAGCGAGAAGACCAGAATCTGCAGGATATTGTTGGTGGCCATCGCCTCGAAGGCGTTCTTGGGGAAGATGTGCAGGATGAAGTCGAAGAAATCGAGCTTCGCCACCGTGCCAACCGAGGCCGCCGTGGCCGAGGAAACGTCGACCCCGACCCCGGGCTGGAAGAAGTTGACCATCACCAGGCCCAGCCCGATCGAGATCAGACTGGCGATGATGAACCAGGCGATTGCGCGGAACCCGATCCGGCCCAGCGCCGCGCTATCCCCCATGTGGGCTATGCCGACCACGATGGTCGACAGGATCAGCGGCGCAACCAGCATCTTGATCAGGCTTAGGAAGATGCTGGAGAGCAGGCCGAAGGACTTGAGGTAGAGATCCTTGAGGTCCGCCTCGACGCCAAACGGCCAGACGGTAACGACGCCCTTGGGGATGAAGGCAAAGACCAGCCAGCCGGCGACAACGCCCAGCACCATGCCGATCAGGATATAAAGTGTCAGGCGCCGGTCCATGGCTTGCGTCCCCCCGAAGTCATTAGGTTGTCTTGCCGGTGCTGCCTAACAGGCTGGCGTTGCCGGGGCAACGGCGCCGGAACCTGGATACACCGCGGCGGATGGCACTTGCTCCTCCCTTCGTCATTGCGAGGTCCGCAGGGCCAGAGCAGTCCAGGGCGTCGCGCGCCATCGCCCTCGATTGCTTCGCTTTGCCAGCAATGACGAAATCGAGTTCAGCCCCCGGCCAGCGCGTCCTGAGCAATGCGCGCATAGATCTGCGCCAGGGCATCCAGATCCGGCACGGCCACAGCCTCGTCGCGCTTGTGCATGGTGGCGTTGCACAGGCCGAATTCGATCACCGGGCACAGGCTTTTGAGGAACCGCGCGTCGCTGGTCCCGCCGGTCGTGCTGGCTTCGGGCGTGATGCCGGTCTCAGCCTCGACCGCCCGGGCCACCATTGCCGAAAACTCGCCGGGCGGGGTCAGGAAGGCTTCGCCGGAAATCACCGCGCGGGCCGTCCCGCCGTGCTTTTCGGCAATTGCGCTGACCATATCGGCCAGGCCCTGCCCGCTGTGCAGATCGTTGAAACGGATCGACAGGCGGGCATGGGCGCGCGCCGGGATCACGTTGGTGGCCGGATTGCCCACGGTGATATCGGTGATTTCGAGGTTCGACGGCTGGAACCAGTCGGTTCCCTCGTCCAGCACCAGCGCGTTCAGTTCGGCCAGCATGTTGACCAGCGGCCCGATCGGGTTGTTGGCGAGGTGCGGATAGGCGACGTGCCCCTCCCCGCCCTCGACCGTCAGCCAGATATTGACCGAGCCGCGCCGGCCGATCTTCATCATGTCGCCCAGCCGGCTCACGGATGTAGGCTCGCCCACCAGGATCAGATCAGGGATCGCGTCCACCGCGCGCATATGTTCGATCAGCGGCACGGTGCCGAAGCGGGCCGGACCTTCCTCGTCCCCGGTGATGATGAAGCTGATCGTCCCGGCTTCGGGCGGAATGGAGCCCACCGCCGCAACCATCGCGGCGATCGCGCCCTTCATGTCGACTGCGCCGCGCCCATAGAGTAGTTCGCCCCGCACTTCAGGGGCAAAGGCGCCAGCGGTCCAGCCTTCGCCCGGGGGCACCACATCAAGATGCCCGGCAAAGCCGAAATGGCGGCTGCCCGGCGGCCCCTGCCGGATCGCGAACAGGTTCTCGACCGGCCCATCCGGCGCCTCACCCGCAAGGAAGCGGTGCACGGCAAAGCCCAGCGGGGCGAGCTGACCTTCCAGGCAATCGAACACCATGCCGGTGGCCGGCGTCACGCTGGGACAGGCGATCAGGGCTTCGGCCAGCGGCAGGACCGATGGAAGCGCGTCAGGACTGGTCATCGCCGCCGGACTACCAAATGTGCACCGGGAAGCAAGGAGCCTGACAAATCAGCTTTCGAGCTGGCGCAGCAGGCTGCGCACATCGCCATCCATATCGGCGTCGCGGGCGCGCAGGTCCTCGATCAGGCGCACCGCATGGATCACGGTCGAGTGATCGCGCCCGCCGAACTTGCGGCCAATCTCCGGGTAGGAGCGCGGGGTCAGCACCTTGGCGAGGTACATGGCGACCTGGCGCGGGCGCACGACCGCGCGGGCGCGGCGCTTCGATGCCATTTCGGTCCGGTCAACCCGATAGAACTGGCAGACCGTGCGCTGGATCTCATCAATGGTGATCCGCCGGCGATTGGCCGAGAGGATATCGGTCAGCTGTTCTTCAGCCAACTGAAGCGAGACGGCCTGGCCGGTTAGCTGGGCATAGGCAATCAGCTTGTTGAGGCCGCCAACCAGCTCGCGGACGTTGCGGTTGATCGTGCGGGCAAGAAACTCGACCACGTCGCCCGGCACATGGCTGGGGGCGAAGCGCTGGAGCCGGTGTTCAAGGATTGCCCGGCGCAGCTCGATGTCAGCTGGCTGGATATCGGCAACCAGGCCCATCGACAGACGGGACAGCAGCCGCTGCTCCACCCCGTCGAGCGCCTGGGGCGCCCGGTCAGCGGCGAAGACCAGCCGCTTGCCTTCGGCGAGCAGGGCATCGATCGTATAGAGAAGCTCTTCCTGGGCGCTGGCCTTGCCGATGATGAATTGGATGTCATCAACTAGCAGCAGGTCAAAGCCGCGCAGCCGGGCCTTGAACTCGATCGTCTGATTCTGGCGCAGGGCCTGGACGAATTCGACCATAAAGCGCTCGGCCGAGCAGTAAAAGATCCGCGCCCGCGGGTGATTGACCAGATAGGCATGGCCAATCGCATGAAGCAGGTGGGTCTTACCCTGACCGGTCGCCGCCTTGAGATAGAGCGGAGCAAACTGCGGCGTTTCGGTAGCCGCCATGCGCTGGGCGGCATTGCTGGCCAGCACGTTCGCCGTGCCGGTCACGAAGCTGGCAAAGGTCAGCGAGGGATCGAGACCGATCGGCGCCTGGCCAAGCGCACCGAGTTCGGCCGCACCCATGCCCAGGGCATCGCCCGGCTGGCTCAGTTGCGCGCCATCGTTGGCGGCGCGGCGTCCGTCCTCGCGGCCAAGCCGCAGACCCGGCATCGCCCGACGCCCCGGCAGGACCGCAATCCGCACCGTGCGAACATCTGGCCGGGCGATTTTCCAGGCCAGCGACAGCCGGTCAGCGAACCGGTCCGCCACCCAGTTGGCCGAGAATTCGGTGGGCAGGTAAAGGTCGAGGGTGCCCGTTTCCTTGCAGAAAGCCCCTAGCTGGATCGGCTTAATCCACTGGCTGTGCAACTGTTGCCCAAGATCCTTGCGGAGCCCCTGGCTAATGTCTGCCCAGTCGGCAGCAAGGTCGAGCGCTTCCTGTTCTTCCATCATGCGCTCTACTTCGTTCCCACGTCCAGAATCAGCACCGCCAAGCGCGGCCGGGCCGCGCGAACTTGAATACCCTGTACCCGACACCCCTTGTGCCCCCGCATTTCACTGCCCCAGGCCGCCCAAACCTGGCACAAAGCCACCCCGACACCGCACCTGAGGAGCGACGCCCATTCCTTGATTTGTTAGATGCTCCGCAACTGATTCAGTCGCGGCTCGAAGGGCAGTTATGAAGCGCTTCACGCAGAGGGCAAGGGACCCGCTGCAAAAAAACTGAAATAAATGGCCTTGACTCAAACGTCGGGCGCTAAATCCCGCAGGGTCAGTTTAACGAGCTGTTTTCCATGACATTTTCCAAAGCAGCGGGCGCGAATCGCGGGATTCCACCACATTGCCGCGGTGCAGCATGGCTTGCGGTCGAGGACATGCGAAAAGGCCGGCGGGAACCCCACCGGCCTTTTTCATAAACCGTTCCGCTATCGTTCCGCCCAGGCTCCGGCAGGAGCGAATCAGGCGGTGCGAATCAGAGCGCGGCGACGCGCTTGGTCAGGCGCGACAGCTTGCGCGACGCCGTGTTGGCGTGCAGCACGCCGCGGGCCACACCGCGGGCCAGTTCCGGCTGCGCAGCCTTGAGCGCTTCGGCGGCGGCCGACTTGTCACCACCTTCAAGCGCGGCTTCGACCTTCTTCACGAAAGTGCGGATGCGGCCCAGGCGGTTACCGTTGATTTCGGCGCGCTTCTCGTTGCGACGGATGCGCTTCTTGGCTTGCGGCGTATTGGCCATGTCAGTCCTTCTTGCGGCCGCCCGGGGGCGATCCGATTCTCGTTTGAATTTCACACAAAATCGCGGGCGCTGAACGAGTCATGCCCGCGGAAAGCGCGCCCCTTAACCGGGCAAAGCCGAATCGTCAACCGGAACGCGCTATTTCTGGCACTTCGCGCAATGCCAGGTGCTTCGTCCGCCCTGGGCAAAGCGCAGCACCGGCGCACCGCAACGGCTGCAGGGCTGGCCGGTGCGATCATAGACATCGAACTGCTTGGAGAAATAACCCAGCTGGCCATCGGGCTGGGCATAGTCACGCAGGGTCGATCCACCCGCCTCGATCGCCTCTGCGATCACGGCCTTGATCGCGGGGACCAGCCGGGTGAGCGGCGGGCCGGAAACCCTGCCTGCTGCCTTGCGCGGATCGATCCCGGCGCGAAACAGCGCCTCGCAGACATAGATATTGCCGAGTCCCGCCACGATCCGCTGATCGAGCAGCATCAGCTTGATCGCCGCGCTGCGCCCGGCCAGCGCGCCCTTGAGGTGCGCCGCGGTCAGTTCCTCACCCAGCGGTTCGGGACCGAGCGCGGCAAAGGCCGGCCACTCGGCCAGCCGCGCTTCGTCAACCAGGTCGACCGAGCCGAACCGGCGCGGGTCATTGAGCGCGAGGACATGACCCGAGGCCGTTTCGAGCACGAGGTGATCGTGGGCGCCGATATCCTCCGGATCGATCCGCCAGCGTCCCGACATGCCCAGATGGAACACCAGGGTCCGCCCGCGATCGGTGTGGATCAGACCATATTTTGCACGGCGCGACAGGCCGGTTACGCTCGCACCGGTGAGCGTCTGGACCAGGTCCTGCGGGAATGGTCGGCGCAGGTCCGCCCGGCGCGGTTCGACCCGCGCCAGCTTGGCGCCATCAAGATAGCGCGCCAGGCCGCGCACCGTGGTTTCGACTTCGGGTAACTCAGGCATCAAATTCCCCCTAACAAGCTTTGCGCGGGGCACAAACCCGCGTAAGGCGCGGGCCATGAGCGAACAGGTTTCCTTCGGCTATGAAGCGGTCTCTCCCGAGGAGAAGACTGAGCGCGTCGGCGCGGTGTTTTCCAGCGTCGCGAAGAAGTACGACGTGATGAACGATGCCATGTCAGCCGGCATGCACCGCTTGTGGAAGGACAAGTTCGTGCGGCGGGTGAAGCCCCAACCGGGCGAGCAGATCCTCGACATGGCTGGCGGCACCGGGGACATCGCCTTTCGCATGGCCGCACGCGGCGCCACCATTACGGTTTCCGACATCAATCAGGACATGCTCGATGTCGGGATCGAGCGGGCCCTGCAAAGAATCGAAAATGGGGACAAGGGCCTCGATAGCCTGGTTTGGTCGCGCCAGAATGCCGAGGAACTGAGTTTTCCCAGCCGGTTCTTCGATGCCTACACCATTGCCTTCGGGATCCGCAACGTGACCCGGATCGATCATGCCCTGGCCGAAGCTCACCGCGTGCTCAAGCATGGCGGGCGGTTCTATTGCCTGGAATTCTCCACCACCGAGTGGCCGGGCTTCAAGGAAGTCTACGATCTCTATTCGCACCAGCTGGTGCCCAAGATCGGCCAGGCGATCGCGGGCGATGCCGATTCCTATCGCTACCTGATCGAATCGATCCGCCGCTTCCCAACCATGCCCGAATTCGAAGGCATGATTCGGGCAGCCGGCTTTACCCGCACCCGGGTCGAGCCGATCCTGGGCGGCCTGGTGGCCATCCATTCGGGGTGGAAGATCTGAAGTGACCCGCCCAGCCACGCACCTGATCCGCCTGCTGCGCTGGGGCCGCATCCTGGCGCGCCACGGCGCGCTGCGCGGCATCGAGCAGGATCGCAACGCCCCGCTGCCGGTCAAGCGGCTGTTCCGCCTCGCCCGGCTGGGCACGTTTCAGCCGCGCGTGCCGGACTATGCCGGGGCGTTCCAGGCCATCGGCCCGGCGGCGATCAAGCTGGGACAGACCCTGGCCACCCGCCCCGACCTGGTGGGCGAAGAAGCCGCGCACAACCTGCTGAGCCTGCAAGACAGTCTGCCGCCAGTGGGGTTTGCGGCAATCCAGGCAGAGATCGAGGCCAGCTTCGACAGGCCGCTGGAGGCGCTGTTTAGCAGCATCGATCCGGACCCGGTGGGTGCTGCCTCAATCGCCCAGGTCCACAAGGGCGTGACCACGGACGGGCGCACCGTTGCCATCAAGGTCCTGCGGCCCGGCATCCGCGAAAAGTTTGCCGCCGATATCGAGACCTATGAATGGGCCGCGGCCCATCTTGAGGCGCTGGGCGGCGAGGCTTCGCGCTTGCGCCCACGGCTGGTCATCGCCAACCTCAAGCGCTGGACCATGCGCGAGCTGGACCTGCGGCGCGAAGCGGCTTCCGCCTCCGAACTGGCCGAGGCGATGAAGGGCTTCGAGGGCTATCGTATCCCGGCGATCGACTGGGACCGGACCAATGGCCGGGTGATGACGATCGAGTGGATCGACGGCATCAAGATCAGCAACCGCGCCGCGCTGGAAGCCAGCGGGGTCGATCTGCCCGAACTGGCCAGCCGGCTGGTCATCGCCTTCCTGACCCAGGCGATCAGCCACGGCTATTTCCATGCCGACATGCACCAGGGCAACCTGTTCGTGCAGCAGGACGGCACCATTGCCGCGATCGACTTTGGCATCATGGGCCGGATCGACCGCCGCGCCCGGTTCTGGCTGGCCGAGATCCTCTATGGCCTGACCACCGGCAATTACCGCCGCGTCGCCGAGATCCATTTCGAGGCGCAGTACGTGCCAAGCTATCACTCGGTTGACGAGTTCGCGACCGCACTGCGCGCCGTGGGCGAGCCGATGCGTGGCAAGCCGGTGGCGGAGCTATCGGTCGGGCAAATGCTCGACGGGCTGTTTGCGATTACCCGCGATTTTGACATGCAAACCCAGCCGCACTTGCTGCTGCTGCAGAAGACCATGGTAATGGTCGAAGGACTGGCAACCGCGCTGCATCCGGGCATCAACATGTGGGACGTGTCCGGACCCTTCGTGAAGAACTGGATCCGTGACGAGCTGGGTCCAGAGGCCGCCATTGCCGACCGCCTGCGCGAGGATACCGAAACCCTGCTCCGGCTACCCGGCCTGATCCGGCGGCTGGAAGAAAAGTTCCCGCCCAAGGGCGGCGCGCCGGAAGCCCCGCCGTTGCCTGAAGTCGAACTGGTGTGGGACCGCCGCAAGCGCCAATCGCGCGGCTGGAGCAGCTATCTGTTCACACTGCTGGCAGGCGGCGGGCTGGTCTGGGCTGCCATGCGGTTATGGAGCTGACGGACAGCCCACGCCCAGCGGTATCGATGCCCCAGGCCTTGGGCTGGGCGCTGGCAACCGCATCCCTGACCGGCCTGTTTGCGATGCTGCTGACCCCTGTTTTCATGGTCACCATCGATCCAACCGAGTTCCAGGACGCCTCGCTGGACGATCTGCCCGGAATGCTCGCATTCTTGTTGATCGGCGCAGCCTGGGCCGTGCCGGTGGCGATCATCGTCGCGTGGCTGCCGATCGCAGTGGTGGGCTGGACATTGCAGCGCGCAGCCCGGCGCTGGGCCGTGCTGGCAAGCGGCTGGGTCCATGGCGCCGTGGGCGCGCTGTGCGGGGCGATAGTCCACGCCGTGCTCGATCTGGACCGCGAGGGGATCGAGCCGGCGCTTCTGGCCTATTTCGCCACCACAGGCATTTTCGCCGCGCTGATGTTCCGCCGACTGACCCGCCATGTGGCGACGGTGCGGGCATTTGGGCAGGACTAGGCCATGGACCTCGACGCGCTGATCCTGCATTTTTTTGGCACCGAAGACCCGGCCGAATTGACCGAGTCTGATTACGAACACGGGCTCGAGAAGCTGAAGATCGGCTTCGGGTTGGAGCGCGAGCCAGGCCGCAAGTTCGCCCTGTGGACACTGATGGACGCGCTTGGCATCGCGCCGCTCCCGGCCGAAGCTTTTGCCAAGGACCCCATGCTCAAGGCGGCGGCGGAGGATTACCTCAAGGCAGCATTCCGGCTGGAAAGGTATGGTGACAGTGATGATTAGACCTGCGGTGCTGTTTGTCTGCCTCGGCAACATCTGCCGTTCGCCGATGGCCGAAGGGGCGTTCCGTCAGGCGGCCGAAGCTGCCGGTCTGGATGTGATGATCGATAGTGCCGGAACGGCGGCCTATCATGTGGGCGAGGCGCCCGATCCGCGCGCTCAGGAGACCGCGCGCAGCTATGGTGCCGAGATTGGAGCGCTGCGCGGGCGGCAACTGGTGGCGGACGACTTCCGCCGGTTCAGCCATGTGCTGGTGATGGACCATTCGAACCTCGCCAATGCCCTGGCAATCGTGCCGGATGACGCGATCAGCCAGCCGCAGTTGCTGCTCGACCTGGTGCCGGGACGCGAGGGGGCGGCCGTCGCCGATCCTTATTACGGCGGCGAGGAGCACTTCGAGGATACCTGGACCGATGTCAGCCGCGCCGCAGCGGCGCTGGTGCGGGCGTTGCAGTCATGACCCATGAAAGTGCAGCCGCCTGGCTGGCTGAGCACGCCCCTGATGTTCGCCTGATCGACCAGGCGCAATCGACCGCTACGGTTGCGGAGGCCGCCGCCACATTGGGGGTCGAACCCGGCCGGATCGCCAAGACCCTGGCTTTCCGCGTTGGCGAGACGGCCCTGCTGCTGGTGACGCGCGGCGATGCCCGGCTCGACAATGCGCGCTGCAAGGCTGAACTCGGAGGACGGCCGCGGATGCTCGATCCTGACGAGACCCTGGCGCTGACCGGCCATGCCGTGGGCGGGGTCTGCCCATTCGGCCTGGTCACGCCGCTGCCGATCCTGGCCGACCGGTCCTTGCTGACGTTTCCGACCGTCTTCCCGGCGGCCGGATCGCGGACGTCCTCGGTTGAACTCGAGCCGCAGCGGCTGGCACAGCTGGTAGCTGCCCGCTGGGTCGAGATCTGCAAATTGCCCGAATAAAAAGAGGGCGGAAGGGTTATCCCTCCCGCCCTCAATCAAGTCAGCCTTCTGAGGGCCCGAAGGCCCCCGGGCCTCCTCTCCAACTCAGAACTTGGTGCCGGCGCGCAGACCAATCGTGCGCGGGGTGATCGGCACGATATAGGGCCGCTGGTAGCACTGGCCGCACTGGACGAACCGCGAGGACTGGCCCCGCTCGTCAAACAGGTTCGATGCGTAGAGCTCCAGATTGAAGCGATCCCATTCGACCCCGAACGCGAGGTTCACCGTGGTGAAGGCCGGCAGCAGGCCAAGCAGCGCCGCTTCATTGGCCCGGACATCGCCGGTTGCCGAGCTCTGGTGCGCCACGTTGATCTGGCCATAAGGCTTCGCATCGCCCATCTCAGCGGTGTAACGCGCCGTACCGGACAGCTTGAACTTCGGTGTGATCGGCAAGCGCGTGCCCGAGGGCGACTGGATCGAATTGCCAGCCCCGGTGCAGGCGAAGGTCGGATCGACCGCCGCGCACAGGTTCTTGGTGGTCTTGGCATCGGTGTAAGCCGCTGCCGCCTGCAGGAACAGGCCGCCACCGTTGTAGCTCAGATCGACATCGATGCCGCGGATACGCGCATCCGGGCCGTTCTTGATCTCGGTGAAGCTGTTGGCGCCGAGGTAGGAATACTGGAAGTCGTTCCAGTTCTGCTGATAGACCGCACCGTTGAAGCGCAGACCTTGGGCAAGGGTCGATTTCCAGCCGAGTTCGTAGTTGATTAGGAAGTCGGCATCATAAGGACCGACATCGGCCCGGCGGTTAACGCCGCCCGGACGGAAGCCCTTCGACGCGGTGGCATAGACCATCAGGTCACTGGTGGCCTTCCAGCTCAGGTTGAAACGCCAGGTGAAACCATCGTCCTTGACGCGAACCGGATCGACACCGGTACCGTTCCAGACGCCCAGGTTGGTACAGGGCGTGCCCTCGACCGCAGCCGGAACAAACTGGATGCCGGGCGTGCCAGCCAGCGGCCGCAGGCGCGAACCACTGGTGGTGAAGCACTGGGCAACGCCGGTGCGCGAGCTGCCCGCGCCGTTGTAGGGCGTGTCAGTGAAATTCGCGCCCGGGTTGCGGCCAAAGCCGAAGAACCCGATCAGGGTGTTATCGAACTTGTAGGCGCGCACCCCGGCGGTCAGTGTCAGGTTTTCCTGAATGTCAAAGCTGAGTTCGCCGAAGGCCGCATAGTCGCGGTCAACACGTTCCTGCTTGGTCAGCCACAGGGTGCCAGGGCGGCCATTGACCGAAACCTGCGGGCCAAGGCGGGCAACCTGATAATCCTGGAAAATGTCGTTCGACTGGCGCTGATAGAACAGGCCGCCGACGAAGCGCAGCGGCTGATCGGCCGGCGAAGCGATACGCAGTTCCTGGCTGAGCTTCTTGAAGTGATCGCTGCCGACCACCTTCTGGCGCGGATCGATGTTGTTGCCCGCAGCATCCCAGAAATAGAAGTAACCGGCCAGGCCGCCGCTCGACGCATAAAGCGCGTCATAGGCTTCCGAATAGTCGGTGTAATCGCTCGAGCTCAGCGTGCGGCGATCGAGGTAGGCGCCGGCATAGGTCACGTCCCAGTTGCCAAGCTTGCCTTCGATGGTCAGCGCGGCCTGGACCCACTTGTCGTTGCGGAATTCCGGCGCGAAGCGCTGCAGCTTGAGATCGCCGACGCGCGGATCATAGGCAAAGGAGCCCTGGCTCTTCATGTTCTGGTAGGCAACCGAAGGCGTGAAGGTCCAGTTGTCGTCCAGATCGACCTTGAGCGCGGCGCGGCCGCCCCAGGTTTCGGTATCGTTGTAGTTTTCCTCAACGAAAGCGGCGTTGTTGATGCGGAAGCCGCCAGCCGTGGCCGGCGGGCAGGCCAGCGGATTTGGCTCCGGCCGGAAGGCGCGGCAGCCAGCCACGTTGTCGATGTAGCCAGCGTCACGCTGATAGAAGCCGACTACGCGCAGCGCGGCCCCATCGCCCAGCGGTGCGTTGATCATGGCATCAAGCTTGCCGCCGATGTCACCGCTCTTGACCGTGTTGATCTCGCCATCGATCGAGCCTTCGAA
>JBIIDJ010000132.1:0-5659 GCA_044238415.1 Novosphingobium sp. | reverse complement strand
CGCGAGGGGCAAGGGCGCGTCGTCTTCAGGCGGTGCGCTGGTCGCCTCGTCCACCATGTTTGTTCCCCAGTCGGCGGGGATGCCGGGGATCGTGGCGAGCCAGCCGATCCAGTCGAACTTGGGCTTTTCCTGGTCCATGGGCACGGTGTCGCATGGTTCTATTTCAGCGTTGTGACGCTTCCACTTGTTGCCACTCACCCGGCGCCAGGCCGTCCAGCGTCCAATCGCCTACTGCCCAGCGCACCAGCCGCAAGGTGGGGTGGCCGACCGCAGCGGTCATCCGCCGGACCTGGCGATTGCGGCCCTCGCTGATGGTCAGGCGCAGCCAGCTATCGGGCACGGTCTTGCGAAACCGAACCGGCGGATCGCGCGGCCACAGCGCGGGGGGATCGATCCGTTCAGCCAGTGCGGGGCGGGTGATGCCGTCGTTGAGCTTTACTCCCCGGCGGAGCGCGGCCAGCGCTTCCTCCCCCACCGCACCCTCGACCTGGACCAGGTAGGTCTTGGGCAGCTTGAACTTCGGATCGGCAATCCGCGCCTGCAGGCGGCCATCGTCGGTCAGCAAGAGCAATCCCTCGCTGTCACGGTCAAGCCGTCCGGCGGGATAGACCCCCGGCCGGTCGATAAAGTCCGACAGCGTCGCCCGCACCGAACCGGTCGTGCCGGAATCGGTGAACTGCGACAGTACGTTCATCGGCTTGTTGAACAGGATCAGCGCCATGGCGACGGGCTTAGAGCGCCATTCGTCGAAGCGGAAGCGTGATCGGCGCGGAAACGGCGGGGGGCTGCGGACTGGCCGGACTCAGACCGGTGTTCCGAACACGTCAGGCCGGGCATAGTGGCCGGAGATATCCAGATCGAAGCGCGCCCGCACCACGTCGGCCGGATCGACTTCAGCCACCACCAGGCCTTCCTCACCATAGAGCGGGCCGGCCAGCACTTCTCCCAGCGGCGACACAATGCAGCTGCCACCGCGCAGCATCGGCGCATCCTCGGCCCGGTCGCGCAGGGTCACCGGCTGACCCAGCGCCTCGGTCGCAGCGGGCTGATACTGGCAGGCCGTGACCACAAAGCTCCGCAATTCGTAGGCAATGTGGCGCATCGAGACATGCCACATGTCGCGATCGTCAACGGTCGGTGCGCACCACAGGGTCACGCCCTTGGCATGCAGGGCCTGGCGCAGGCCCGGCATGTAGTTTTCCCAGCAGATCGCCGCTCCGGCCAGCCCTGCCCGGGTCGGCAGGGTCGGCAGCACCTTGCCATCGCCTTGCCCCCAGACCAGCCGCTCGGCCGCGGTGGGCATCAGCTTGCGGTGGCGGGCGACCAGCTGGCCTTCATCACCGATCAGCAGCGCGACACAGTAAAGCGTGCCGCCAGCCCGCTCGATCGCGCCCACGACCATGGCCGTAGAGGTCCGCCGGGCCAGGTCGCACAGCGCCGCCACCTCGGCCCCGTCGAGGTCGATCGCCTGTTCCCAATAGGCCAGGAAGGCCTCGCGCCCCGGCGGGGTCCGATAGCCGACCCGCGTACCGAAATCGGCACCACGGGGGTAACCGCCCAGCAGCGCCTCGGGCATGACCAGCAGGTCAAGCCGCGCCTCGGCAATCTCTGCCTCGCGTGCCAGGATCCGCGCCAGCGTGGCAGCGGTCCCTTCGGGCGAAGAGCCGATCTGCAAGGCGCCCAGCCGGGCCTTCGTGATGGTCATGGCTTTGGCTCGATGATGCAGGTTTCCGGGATTTCCGTGATCGTGCAGAGCGTTATGGCCAGTGTCAAGCAGGTCACGTACCGCCCCTGCCAGGTGAAGTCTCCCGATAGTGCCAGCCATCGGATCGATGAACGATACTAAAGGCGGGCTTCACCCGGAGCAACCAGCACCCTATGGCCCCACCCATAGCAGGAGGATTTCCCGATCATGCGCAAGCTTACCGCCAGCCTCGCCTTTGCCGCCCTGGCCCTGACTGTGCCCGCCAGCCTTGCCGCGCAATCGTCCCCGCCACCCTTGGCACCGCTTGCCCCCAGCGCCGCCGCGACTGCCGAACTGACCCGGTTCCTCGACGCTGAATTCGCCGCCTATCTCAAGACCCAGCCCCAGCTTGCGACCCGCCTTGGTATCAAGGAGGGCGGCGACAAATGGAACGACATCAGCGATGCCGCAGCGGCATCCGAAGTCTCCTGGCGGCAAGCCAGCGTCGCGCGGATGAAAGCCCGGGTCGATCGCAGCAAGCTATCGCCCGAAGGCCAGGTGAATTACGATATCTGGGCGCTGGAGGCCGACCGTGCCGCGCTGTCCTTCGCTTACCGCAAGTATCGGCCGCCATTCTATTCCCGGCTGCGCTCGGTGCACAGCCAATTGCCGGATTTCCTGATCAACACACACTCTGTGGAGGATCCCACCGATCTGCGGAACTACATCGCCCGCCTGCGCGGCATGCCGGCCGTGCTTGACCTTGCGCTGGAGCGGACCAAGTCGAGCGCGGCGCAGGGCATTCGTGCACCCAGGTTCCAGATTGAAACCATCATCTCCGGCAGTGAGAAGCTGATCAGCGGTGCGCCCTATGGCCCCGGCCCCGATGCGGCCTTGTGGGCTGACGTAAAGGCGAAGACGGCCGCGCTGGTAGAGGCGGGCAAGCTGCCAAGGGGTGATGCGGAGGCATTGCTGGAAGAAGCGCGAACGGCCATTCTTGCGCTCCGGCCAGCCTATGGGAAGATCATCGCCTGGGCCCAATCGAGCCTTGCCAGTGCCCCCAGCGGCGCGGTCGGTGCGCTGACCCTGCCGGGCGGGCTGGACTATTACGCCGCCGAACTGAAGCTCAACACCACCACCGATCTGACGGCCGAGGAAATCCACCAGATCGGCCTCAAGGAAGTTGCCCGGATCGAGGCGGAACAGGATGCCCTCGCCCGCCAGGCCGGCTTTACCGGACGCCACACTTTCTATGACGAGCGCAAGCGGCTCTACCCGCCGCAGCCCTATACCGACGAGACCCGCGCCGAATACCTGAAGACCGCCAACGACTTCGTCGCCAAGACCCGCACCCTGCTGCCCGGCTATTTCGGCCAGCTGCCGGTCTATGGCATCGAAGTGGTGCGCGAACCGGCCTTTTCCGAAGTGCCCGGCGGCGCGGCCCATGCCAGCCAGCCCAGCCCCGATGGCAAGCGCCCGGCGCGAACCTATGTCCACCTCGTCGGCATGCGGCCCGATCCGGCGGCGATGTACACGCTGATGTGCCACGAAGCGGTGCCGGGCCATAACACCCAGGGCGATATCCAGGTCCGCCAGCAGGGCGGGCCGAAGTTCCGCTCGGTCACCGGCTATGTCGCCTTTGGTGAAGGCTGGGCGCTCTATGCCGAGGCAGTCTGCAAGGAAATGGGCGCCTACCCGGACGTGGCGGCCGACTTCTTCCGGCTCGACGCCGAACTGTTCCGCGCCGCGCGGCTGGTGGTCGATACCGGCCTCCACGCCAAGGGCTGGACCGAGGATCAGGCGGTTACCTACATGAACACCACGGGCCGCCAGCCGATCGAACGCTCGCGCTCCGAAGTGCGCCGCTACCTCACGCTGCCGGGCCAGGCGACCGGCTACAAGATCGGCATGATCAAGATCATGGAACTGCGCGCCCGGGCCGAGAAGACCCTGGGCCAGAAGTTCGATCTCAAGGGCTTCCACGATCTGCTGATTGCCTCCGGCTCGCAGCCGCTGTCGATCCTGGAGCGCCGGGTGGATGAGTGGGTGGCTAGGGTTGGTTGAGGGGGTGCAACGGCTGGAATAGCATCCGGGGGCAGGATCAAGTCAGAAAGCGGACAGAGGGACTCATCAATGGAGAATGTTCAACTCGCGGAAGCCTTGTTCGATGCCCTCGCCAGAGGAGACGATCAGGCTGTTCGGAGCCTGTGTTCTCCAGCTTTGCGTGTGCACCAGAACATGGGCCAACCCATGAGCATCGATTCCCTCCTCGCTTTCAACCAGGCAGTTGGCCGTGTTTTGAAAGACTTGCGCTACTGCGAAGCCATTCGTTCGGCCACAGCTACCGGTTTCGTTGAAGAACATCGCCTCAAAGGCTCATTGCCCGACGGAAGTGCGCTAAACCTTGCCGTCTGCGTGGTCGCCATTGTTGAACACGGGAAAGTCACAGAGGTGCGAGAGTATTTTGATAGTGCGCCGGCCGCCGGCCTGGTGGCGGCACTGCGATAGTTGCAGTGCAATTCTTGCCATGCGGAAGCCGGAGGCGCGGATGGATATCATGCAGGGGTTGGACGGGTGTTGAGGGCCTCAGGTTACAGACGCTAGGTTGGCTTTGTTAGGGGGAGCGGACAGGCGGGTGTTGAGCGGAGAACTCGAAAAAACTGCCGCTCACCCGTTCTCAAAGTGATCGATGCAAGTCTAGGAATCGGTATCGACTAGATTCAGAAGAAATTCTAGAACTCCGGTGTGGATACACTCGACATCGCCTTTGCTGAAGCCCGCCGCTATCTGGCTTCGCTTGACACGCGCCCAGTCGCGTCGCGCGGGACACCTGCTGAAATGCGTTTACCGCTACCAGCGCAGTTCCCGGAACATGGAATACCAGCGTGCGATGTAGTGCGCGCAATTGCAGCCGCTGCTGAACCCGGATTGACGGGCAACGCTGGCGGACGCTTTTTTGCATGGGTGAAAGGCGGCGCGCTGCCAGCCGCGTTGGCGACTGACATGATGTGCTCTGCATGGGATCAAAACGCGGTGCTTGCTTCGACCAGTCCCGCTGGTGCAGTTTTAGAGGAAGTGGCGGGCCAGTTTTTGCTGGAAGCACTTCGGCTGCCGGCAGACGCGAGCTATGCCTTCGTTACTGGATGTCAGATGGCGCATGCGACTTCGCTGGCCACTGCACGGCATGCTGTGCTGGCGCGCAAGGGGTGGGATGTTGAGGCGAAAGGCCTTCAAGGCGCACCGATAATCCGCGTGCTTGCCAACGCACACCATCATTCGTCAGTCACCCGAGCGTTGCGCTTGCTTGGGCTGGGCAGCGAATGCATTGAGCCGTTGGGCGGGGATAGGCCCGGCCAGGTTTCGACGGAAGTGCTTCGCGCGGCGCTGGCACGAACGCCCGATGCACCAACGATTGTCATTCTTAACGCAGGTGATCTCAACATCGGCGCTTGTGATGATTTCGCGGCACTATGCCCGATTGCCCGCGCGGCGGGAGCTTGGGTACATGTTGACGGAGCATTCGGGCTTTGGGCCAATGCCAGCCCGCGTTTGGCATCACTGGTGGCGGGCGTTGAACTGGCCGACAGTTGGGCCACCGACGGGCATAAATGGCTGAACACGCCTTATGACTGCGGCATGGCGATCACAAGGGACGCTGTTGCGCATAGCGCCGCCATGCGAATGACGGCTGCCTATCTTACCAGTGGAGGATCAGTGCGCGATCCGATGGATTTTACGCCCGAATGGTCGCGCCGCGCACGAGCTCTGCCTGCGTTGGCAGCGCTAATGGAACTCGGCCGTGACGGGCTTGCTGCAATGATCGAGCGGTGCTGCGATCATGCTATCGCCATCTATGACGGCATTGTCGGCGTCGAAGGGGCCACTGGCATCGCTCGGCCAACCATGAACCAAGGCCTGATTCGCTTTAATGCAAAAGATGGTTCAAACATCAGCGACACGGTCATATCGGCGATC
>JBIIDJ010000131.1:0-5704 GCA_044238415.1 Novosphingobium sp. | reverse complement strand
ACGGCGCGGCTTCTCGTCGCGATTTCGTTCGGCATCATTGGTATTGCTTTCCTCGATTTTGTGCTGGGCGGCGGAAATTTTTGGCGCTCGACGCTGGCTTACGCAATGCTGGGCGCGGTCTTTGCGCTGGTCATGAACCGCCTCGTGGTCGGCGGCATGCTGGGAGCTTCTGCCTTTCGCCGCCGGGTACTGGTGCTGGGCGCGGGAGAACGGGCCAACCGCTTGCGGCTGTTGTCCGAGCGCCCCGAAAGCGGCTTTGCGATCGTCGGCTACGTCGCCATGACCGAGGCGCCGCCCGTGGTTGAGGAGGCCATCTCACGCTCGGCGATCCACAATCTTACGCGGTTTGTTGAGAGCCTTGGCGCCAGTGAGGTTGTGCTCGCACTCGAAGAGCGCCGCAATTCACTGCCGCTCAACGATCTGCTGCGGATCAAGACCACCGGGGTCCACGTCAACGATTTCTCCAGTTTCATCGAACGCGAAACCGGTCGCGTCGATCTCGATACGGTGAACCCGAGCTGGCTGATCTTTTCAGACGGCTTCTCTTCTGGTCGCGCTTTTTCGAGTGCAGTGAAACGGATCTTCGACATCTTTGCCAGTGCCGCGCTGCTGCTGCTCAGTGCGCCGCTGATCGTGCTGTTCGCCCTGCTGGTCAAATTGGATAGCCGCGGCCCGGCCTTCTACCGTCAGACCCGCGTGGGCCTCTACGGTCAGCATTTCGACGTCATCAAGCTACGCTCGATGCGCACCGATGCCGAGGCGGCGGGAGCGCAGTGGGCCAGCAAGGATGATCCGCGCGTCACCCGTATTGGCAATTTCATTCGCAAGACCCGGATCGACGAACTGCCGCAGACCTGGTCAGTGCTGAAGGGCGAGATGAGCTTTGTCGGGCCGCGGCCCGAGCGTCCCGAATTTGTCGCCGATCTCGAGGAAAAGCTGCCGTTCTATGCCGAGCGCCATATGGTCAAGCCCGGGATCACCGGCTGGGCGCAGATCAATTATCCCTATGGCGCCTCGATCGAGGATTCGCGTCACAAGCTCGAATATGACCTCTACTATGCCAAGAACTACACACCGTTCCTTGACCTGCTGATCCTGCTGCAAACGCTGCGTGTTGTGCTCTGGAACGAGGGGGCACGGTAATGAGCGCAAGCATCGGCGTCTGGAGCGTCATGGCCGCGCTGGCCTGGGGCACCGGTGCTTTTGCTGCCCTGGTGGCGGCAGGGCGGATGCAGGCCAGCAGCGGTCGGTTCGGGCCGGCTCGCCTGGCCCTGGTCATGGCTCTCGGCGTCACGGGACTGTGGGCGCTGGTTGGGGCGCTGACCGGTCCCGGCTCGATTGCCACGGAACTGGCCGACAGTCTGCGCAATCTGGCCTGGCTGTTTGCCATCTACCGGATGTTCGCGATTGACGGGCGCCATACCAGCCTGGTGCCGGTGCGTCCCTTGTTGGCCGTGCTGGCCTGTGTCGAAACCTTGCAGATGGGTGTGGAAGTCGCCCTGGCGGTGGGTGTTTACGGCACGGTCCTGACCCAGATCGCTTTCCACTCGCTGACCCTGCTGCGGCTGCTGGTGGCGACTGGCGGGCTGATGCTGGTCCACAACCTCTATGGCGGCGCGGCAGCCGAAGCCCGACTGGGGCTGCGCTGGCCGGCACTGGCGCTGGCGACGATGTGGGGGTTCGATCTCAATCTCTATACCGTGTCCTATCTGATCGCCGCGACGCCGGACGGACTGGCGGCCTTGCGCGGGGCAGTGGCGCTGGCCATCGGCTTGTTGCTGGTGATTGGAATGCGGCGCGGCAGCGAAATGCTGCGGTTCAATCCGTCACGCGCTGTCATGTTCCAGTCTGCCTCGCTGATGATCGTCGGCGCCTATCTCGTGTTCATGGTGGTGATCGCCCGCTGGCTGGCCTGGGTGGGGCAAGAGGTTGCGGCAGAGCTGCAACTGATATTTGCCGGAGCCGTGGCAGTGGTCCTGGCCGGGTTTGCCTCGTCCCGGGTGATGCGCGCCCGGTTGCGGGTGACCCTGGCCAAGCATCTGTTCCAGCACCGCTATGATTACCGAGAAGAATGGCTGCGTTTCACCCTGACGATGGGACGGGGCGGCACCGGCGGTGCAGCGCTGCACGAACGCGTGATCCGTGCTGTCGCCGACATGACGGACAGCCCGGCCGGCCTACTGCTTACCGCGACCGACAGCGGCGAACTGGCCCTGGCGGCGCGCTGGCAGTGGCCGACCGCAGACGTGCCAGGCACGGCGCTCGGTATAGCCGCGGTTCGTGCCTTTGAAGCGGATCGTTCGGGCGGGTTCATCGTCGACCTTGATGAGCTCCGCAGCCCTGATGCGCCGGACCGCACAGACTGGGCTGCCCCGCAGCTGGCTACGCCGGACTGGCTCCTGGCTGAGCCACGCGCTTGGGCGCTGGTGCCACTTCACCACTTCGAGCGACTGGTCGGGATGGTCGTCCTGGCGCGACCCCCGCTCGGCCGCCGGCTCGATTGGGAGGATTTCGACTTGCTCCGCGTGGCAGGCCAGCAGCTTGCCAGCTACCTTGCCGAGCAGGCCGGGCAGGAGGCCCTTGCCGAGGCCAGCCGGTTTGACGATTTCAACCGCCGCATTGCCTTCGTCATGCATGACATCAAGAACCTTGCCAGCCAGCTTGGCCTCTTGGCGCGCAACGCTGAAGCCCATGCCGAAAATCCCGAGTTCCGGGCCGACATGCTGGTGACCCTGCGCAATGCTGCGGACAAGCTTAATGCCTTGCTCGCGCGGCTGTCACGTTACGGCACAACCAGTGTCGACAGTCCGGTCCCGGTCGCGGCCGATCAGGTCGCGCAGCGCGTTGTGGCCCAGTTCCGCGCGTCCAGCCGGGTCGAACTGGTGCAATCCGAACCATGCCTGGTGTCGGGCCGCGATGAATTGCTTGAGCAGGTTCTGGTACATCTGGTTCAGAACGCGATCGATGCCAGCCCGGCCGATAGCCCGGTGTTTGTCCAGGTCGTGTCCGACGGGCTTAACGGCCTGATCGAAGTGATCGATTCCGGCAGCGGCATGAGCGCGGAGTTCGTCCGCACCGGGCTGTTCAAGCCGTTCGTTTCGACGAAGTCGGGCGGATTCGGCATCGGTGCCTATGAAGCCCGCGAGCTGGTTCGGGCGATGGGCGGGCGGCTCGATGTCGAGAGCCGCGAAGGCCTCGGCTCGCGCTTCTCGATCCGCCTGCCGCTGGCTGAAGCAGCGGCAGCACTGCGCAATTTCAATTCCAAGGTGGCGTGATGAGCGATCCCAAACCCAAGCTGCTGATCGTCGAAGACGATGCCGGACTCCAGGCCCAGCTAAAGTGGGCCTATCCCGACTACACGGTAATCATTGCCGGGGACCGGAGCGCTGCGCTGGCGGCGCTGCGGGCCGAAGAGCCGGCGGTGGTCACCCTCGATCTCGGCCTGCCACCTGATCCCGACGGGACCGCTGAGGGCTTTGCCGTGCTTGACGAGATCATGGCGTTGAAACCGGACACCAAGGTGATCGTTGCTTCGGGTCACGGTGCGCGCGAAAGCGCGCTGCAGGCGATCGCGCGCGGGGCTTATGATTTCTATCAGAAGCCGGTCGAGATCGACACGCTTGGGCTGATCGTCCAGCGGGCCTTCCGCCTGCACCAGATCGAGGCGGAAAATCGCCAGCTGGCCAGCAAGAGTGATCAGGGCAACAAGGTGCTTGGGCGGCTGATCACCGGTGCGCCTGAGATGGTCAAGGTTGCGCGGACTATTGAGCGGGTCGCCAATACCAACGTTTCGGTCATGCTGCTTGGTGCCAGTGGCACCGGCAAGGAATTGCTGGCGCGCGGACTGCACGAGGCGAGTGACCGGGCCGGCGGGGCCTTCGTGGCGATCAATTGCGCGGCGATCCCGGAAAACCTGCTGGAAAGCGAACTCTTCGGGCATGAGAAGGGGGCCTTTACCGGCGCGGTCAAGACCACGGAGGGCAAGATCGAGCAGGCCCAGGGCGGGACTCTGTTCCTCGATGAAGTGGGGGACATTCCGCTGCCGCTACAGGTCAAATTGCTGCGGTTCCTGCAGGAGCGGGTGATCGAGCGGATCGGGTCGCGCAAGTCGATTGCGGTCGACACCCGGATAGTCTGCGCCACCCACCAAGACCTTGAAGCGATGATCGCCGCCGGCAGTTTCCGGGAGGACCTGTTCTATCGCCTCGCTGAAATCGTGGTGAAGATCCCCAGCCTGGCCGAGCGTCCGGGCGATGCTGCGCTGCTGGCCAAATCGTTTCTGACCCGTTTTTCCCGCGAGATGAATCCACAGGTCAAAGGCTTTGCGCCCGATGCGCTGGCGGCGATCGATGCCTGGGCCTGGCCGGGCAATGTCCGCGAACTGGAAAACCGCGTGAAGCGGGCGGTGATCATGGCTGATGGCAAGCTGGTGGGCGCGGCGGACCTTGATCTTCATGGCAAGGACGAGGGCGAGGATGATGTGCTCAATCTCAAGTCCGCACGTGAGGCGGCCGACCGCCGGGTAATCCGTCACGCGCTGGCACGGTGCGAAGGCAACATTTCCAATACCGCCAAGCTGCTCGGGATCAGCCGCCCGACGCTTTATGACCTGTTGAAGCAATACGATCTCCATGCCTGAAGCCCGCCGCCTTCCTGCGCATCTCGCGCTGGGTCTGGCGGCGGCTTTACTGGCCGTTCCGCTGGGTGCCAGACCAGAGGCTGCACGGGTGCCGCTCGCCCAGGCCGAGGCAGCGGCACTGCAGGGCGACGGCATTGCGCTGGAGGCGGCGCTTAAGAAGGCGCTGGCGGCGGGCGCCAGCCGGACGGACATCGCGGCCCGCATGGGACAGGCCTACCTGCTGCAGAACAATCCGGCCAAGGCCGCCGAATGGCTGTTGCCGGGGCGCTTTACCACGCACGATGCGGCGCTCGGCTGGCGGATGACCGGCCGTCTCCAACAAATGCAGGGCAATCTGGCGGAGGCGGGCAAAGCCTTTGACAAGGCCCTGGCGCTGACCCCGCGCGATCCGGTGCTGTGGGTTGACATTGCCCGGATGCGCTATGTCGGGGGCGAGCACTTCGGGGCGATCGAGGCCGCAGATCGGGCACTCGAATTCGGGCCGGAAGAGCCGCGCGCGATTGAACTGCGGGCCGAACTGCTGCGTGATAGTGTGGGGCCAGTGGCGGCATCGGCGGTGTACCAGCGCGGACTGGAAGTGGCGCCGGAGGATACTGCCCTGCTGGCCGGCTATGCTGCGGTACTGGGCGAGACCGGACGTATGCGCGACATGCTCGTCGTCGCGCGCGAGCTGCATCGGCTTGATCCGCGCAGTCCGCTCCCGCTGTACTTCCAGGCCGTGATGGCGGCGCGCGCTGGTAAGATTGACCTGGCCCGCAGCCTGCTAACCCGGCTTGAGAACCGGCTGGGCGATTTGCCAGCCGCAATGCTGCTAAACGGCGCACTTGAGCTTGAAGCTGGCAACACGACCATGGCAGTAGAGGTGCTCGAGCGGCTCGATCGCCGCCAGCCAGCCAATCCGCGCGTCCAGGCCCTATATGCCGCCGCATTGCTGGCCAATGGCGATCACACCGCGCTGCGCGAGCGTTTCCAGCCGCTCGCCGCCAGGGCCGATGCATCGGCGCACCTCCTGACCATACTGGGCCGGTCCTACGAACAGACCGGCGATCGCGCCGCTGCGGCGCC
>JBIIDJ010000130.1:0-5709 GCA_044238415.1 Novosphingobium sp. | reverse complement strand
CCACGCGGGCCACCGGTTCGGCCGGTACCTCGGCACGCTGGCCGCCGGACACGGCGACTGCCCCGTGTTCGCTGCGGGTGACGACCAGCACCGGCACCTTGTCCTGCAAGGCGGCGATCCCGGCGTCAAAATCGTCCAGCCCGGTCAGCGCCGCCAGTTCGACATGGTTGGCGAACAGGATGTCGATCTGTCCTTCGGCAATCAGCGCCCGGAAATCGTCGCCATGGCGATCGATCACGAAGGCATCGGACAGGGTGAAGGCCACCTGCCGCCCGGCATCCCGCGCCGCCCCGATCGCCCGCCGCATCGCCGCACGCGGCTCTTCCGGATCCCACAGATAGCCTTCGAGGTAGAGCACCTTGGCAGCGGCAATGGCGGCATCATTGAGCGCAGCCGGCGGCAGGAACTGCGATGCACCCAAGAAGGTGTTCATCGTCCGCTGTCCGTCAGGCGTCACGAAGATCATGCACCGCGCCGTCGGCGGATCGCCCGCGCGGACGGGGACATCGAAGGCAATCCCGCCGCTGCGGATATCGTGAGCGAAGATCTCGCCCAGCTGGTCATCGGCCACCTGGCCAATAAAGGCGCACTTCGCACCCAGCGCGGCGAGGCCGGCCAGGGTATTGGCGGCAGAACCGCCGGAAATCTCCCGCGCCGGACCCATCGCAGCATAAAGTTCCTTCGCACGCGCGGTGTCGACCAGGGTCATTCCGCCGCGCGTCAGGCCCAGTTGCTCGATCAGGCTGTCTTCACAGGGCGCCATCACATCAACGATGGCATTGCCGATCGCGATTACGTCGGTGGTGGGTACAGTCACGGGAATTCCTTTAGCGAGCGGCGGAAGTAGTGGCCGCGCCTAGCCATCATCCCGGCGCAGAGCAAGATCGGCAAAGTTGACAGCGCGTCCGCCAACGGCGATTCCGGCGCTGCATGCTACGCGCCTTGACCCTTGCCCTCGGCCAGTTACGCGATCCCGCCGTGCTGCGGGTGCTGCTCAAAAGCCTGGCGATCACGCTGGCGCTGTTCTTGTTGCTGGGCAGCGGTTTGTGGTGGCTGGCGGAGCAGAGTCTTGCCCTGCTGGGCCTGACCGAAGCGCGCGTGGCTGGTGCGGAAGGGATACGGGGGCTGCTGGCGCTGGTCGGGGTGGTGATTGCCGGCTGGCTGCTGTGGCGGATCGTGGCGCTGGCGGTGCTGCAATTCTTCGCGGACGAAGTGGTGCGCGCGGTTGAACTGCGGCACTATCCGGCAGCAGCGGCTGCTGCGCGGCAGCTGAGCTTTCGCGAGGAACTGGCCAATGGCCTGGCCGGGGCGCTGCGCGCAATCGGCTGGAATCTGGCCGCACTGCCGGTCGCGCTGGTTCTGGCGGTAACCGGGTTCGGGGCGCCACTGGTGTTCTGGCTGGTCAACGCCGTATTGCTGGGCCGCGAGTTGCAGGACATGGTCTGGCTGCGCCACCGCTCAACGCCCGACGCACCTTCACCGCTAAGCCCCGGCAGCCGCCTGATTTTGGGCGGAACGGCGGCTGCGCTGCTAACCGTTCCTGTTGTCAATCTGCTGGCTCCGCTGCTTGGGGCGGCCGCAGCCACCCATCTTGTCCACCGTTCACAGGGCACTCATGGCATCTAGAACGCTATTGGCCCTATTGCTGGCCACCGCGCTTTCCGCCTGCGGTGGAACGCCAGCTGCGGTGAAGAGTGCGCCGGCCAAGCCCACCGGACAGGCAGGGTCTGGGTTCACGCCAGCCCGTCCGGTGGTGCGCTCGCCGATAACCGCACCGCCGCCAGCTGCGAAAGTTCAGGTCCTGCCGGGTCTGGAAGGGGTGATCGGTGTCGGACCGGCCGAGCTGACCCGCCAGTTTGGCAGTCCCCGGCTTGACGTGGTCGAGGGCGATGCCCGCAAGCTGCAATTCAGCGGCCCGGCCTGTGTGCTCGATGTCTATCTTTATCCCCAGGAGCGCGGCCGCGAGATGCAGGCGACTTATGTCGATGCGCGGCGGGCCAGCGACGGGCAGGAGGTGGATCGCGCAGCGTGCGTCTCCGCCCTGCGGAAACGCTGATCCCGCTGCCTCACTGACCTGCGATTACGGGTAACGGCACTTTAACCCTGATCAACGATAAGGCCGGGCAAGACCAATTGCAGGGTTTGTCCGACACATGACGATGCATTTCCCCGATCTTGCCACCCAGGCCCTGGACGATGGTACGGTTTCCATTGAGGAAATCCAGCGGCTGCGCCGCCTTGGCTGGGCCGACGGCAAGATGGATCCGGATGAAGCCGAATCGCTGTTTGCTGCCAACGATGCACTGATCGACGGCAGCCGGGACTGGTGCGATTTCTTTGTCGAGGCGCTCACCAACTTCGTGGTCCACACGGTTGAGCCGCCGGGCTATGTTGACCACGAAATGGCCGATGAGCTGATCTCGCGGATCGACCGCGATGGCCGGGTTGATTCGATGGCCGAACTCGAACTGCTGGTCCGCGTGCTCGAAGTGGCCACCTCCACTCCCGCCAGCCTCAAGGCCTATGCCTTGCAGCAGATCGAAGCGGTGGTCGAACATGGCGAAGGCCCGACCCGCCACGGCAGCCTGTCCGGGCCCGGCATCAATGCCACCGAAGCGGCACTGCTGCGCCGCATGATCTTCGCCGCGGGTGGCGATCGTCCGGCCGCGGTCAGCAAGGCTGAAGCCGAAATGCTGTTCCGGCTCAAGGATGCCACGCTTTACGAACCCAATGCTCCGGAGTGGCAGACACTGTTCGTCCAGGGCGTGGCCAATTACCTGCTGGGGTTTGCCGGGGATGAACCCTTCACCGCCGAACGGGCCAGCGAGCTTGAGGCGTTCATGAACAGCGAAGGTGCCGGGATCGGCGGCTTCCTGTCACGGATGGCCAAGGCCGATGTCGAGGACGCCTTCGGCAGCCTGCTCAGCGGTCCCGAAGTTGAGGGCACCGATTGGGAAGCCGAAGCCGAAAGCGCGGCCCAGCTCACCCCAGCCGAGGCCGACTGGCTGCGCGACCAGCTTGATGCCGATGAGGACCTCGACGAGCTTGAGAAAGCCCTGATCGCCTTTATCGATGCGGAGACCGGTGAGGGCTTCGTTCCGCGGCCGTAAGGATTATCAGTCGCGATAGGCGAACCCGCTATCCACCAGCTTGCGCCACCGGCGCTGGCGATGCGCATAGAATATCCGCGCGAAGGCCCGGATCAGGGGTGTGAGAACACCCGCCGCTATGTGCACCCGATCAACGTAGCGCGTGCCGCCATGCTCAGGCGTGATCTCAATCCAATGATCCCAGCGGCGGATCAGCGGACCGTAGCCATTATCACGCACGACAAAGCGGCGATCAGACTGCGGCGGCAATTCGATCCCTATGGCCTGCCAGCCGATCGGGATAAATCCGAACAGCAGCATCCAGGTGCGAAACTCGCCCTCATGCCACCTTTCAGGGAATGGTCCGTCCCGGGGGATAAACCGCACCATGCCCCGCGCAACATAGTGCAGCAGGCGAGGGGTCTGGACATGCTCCCAGACTGTTTCGGGCGGCGCTGCCAGGTGCGTGGAAAGCTCGACCGTGCGCACAGCTGCTAAACGGTGAAGCTTTCACCGCAACCGCAGGAGCCCTTGGCATTGGGGTTGTTGAACACGAAGCCGGCGGTGAAATCGTCCTCGACCCAGTCCATCGTGCTGCCGACCAGGTACAGCACCGAGGCCCCATCGATGAAGAAGGTGCCGCCGGGGGTCTCGATCCGCTCGTCGAAGGTGTTGGCCTCGGAGACGTAATCGACCGAATAGGCAAGGCCCGAACAGCCGCGGCGGGGCGTGCTGAGCTTGACACCAATGGCGCCATCCGGGGCCTTGGCCATCAGCGCGGCGATCCGCGCCTCGGCGGCGGGAGTAAGGATGACGGCGGCGGGGCGCTGGCGGGTGGTCGTGGTCATAGCATTCCCAGCTCCAGCCGTGCCTCATCGCTCATCTTGGCCGGATCCCACGGCGGATCCCAGACCAGGTTGACTTCGGCATCGCGCACACCCGGCACGGCACCAACCCGCAGCTCCACTTCGCCCGGCATCGATTCGGCCACCGGGCAATGCGGCGTGGTCAGGGTCATCGTCACAACGGCGCCGCCATCGGCATCGATTTCAACCCCATAGATCAGGCCGAGGTCATAGATGTTGACCGGGATTTCCGGGTCATAGATGTCCTTCAGCGCCGCGATCACGCCGTCATAAACCGAACCTCCCGGTTCACCCGGCGCCACATCCTGGGGTTTCTGCTGCAGGAATCCTTCCAGGTAGTCGCGCTTGCGCTCCAGCTTGGCGGCGGGCGCTTCTGCATCGTCGACCCGGGCTCGGGGCGGGGCGTGCACCGCATCGACCTCCTCGACCGTGAATTTCGTTTCTTCGTTCATCCGAAGATCCTCCGTGTCCGCTCGATCCCGCGCAGCAGCGCGGCAATATCATCCTGATCCGAATAGAGCCCGAAGCTCGCCCGGGCCGTGGCCGGCACGCCCAGGTGCTCCATCAGCGGCTGAGCGCAATGATGCCCGGCGCGGATCGCCACGCCTTCCTCATCCAATATGGTGCCGAGGTCGTGCGGATGCACTCCGTCGAGCGCGAAAGAAACGATCCCCGCGCTTTCCTCCGGGCCGAACAGCGTCACATCGTTGCGAGCGCGCAACGCGGCGCGCAGTTCGCTGACCAGGGCCGCCTCATGAGCATGGATCGCCGGCAGGCCGACCGAGCGGACATAATCCGCCGCAGCGCCAAATCCGATGGCTTCGACAATCGCCGGCGTGCCCGCCTCAAACCGCTGCGGCGGCGCAGCATATGTGGTGCCGGCAAAGCTGACGCGGTCAATCATCGCCCCGCCGCCCTGCCACGGCGGCATGGCGGCGAGCAGCTCGGCCCGGCCCCACAGCGCACCGATCCCGGTCGGGCCGTAAAGCTTGTGGCTGGAAAAGGCGTAGAAATCGCAGCCGAGCGCGGCCACGTCCACCGTCAGCCGCGGCACCGCCTGGCAGCCGTCGAGCAGCAGCTTGGCCCCGACCCGGTGCGCCAGTTCGGCGGCACGTCGGGCATCAAGCACCGAGCCAAGCACGTTGGAGACGTGAGCGAAGGCCACCATGGTGTGCTCGCTCGTGAGCATCGCCTCGGCCGCGTCGAGATCGATGCGCCCATCGGCGGTGAGCGGGCAGACATCGACTTGCCATCCGGCCAGCTGCCAGGGGACAATGTTCGAATGATGCTCCAGCAGCGAAAGCAGCACCCGGCCCTTGTTCGGATAGCTGTAGGCGACGAGGTTGATCGCCTCGGTCGCGCCGCGGGTGAAGACCAGTTCCTGCGCGGGCGCACCGATCAGTCCGGCAACCTTCGTGCGCGCCGCCTCGAACGCCAGGGTCATCTCGGCCGAACGGGCGTAGACCCCGCGGTGGACCGTCGCATAGTCCGCACCCATGGCCTTGAGCGTGGCATCGAGCACGGCCTGCGGCTTCTGGGCCGTCGCGGCCGTATCAAGATAATGCCAGCCACCGGCCAGGCCGGGAAACGCGGCCTTCAGTGTGGCTGGGGCAATGGCGGCAACGGCGTTCATACCAGCCGGCCCAGAGCCGCCAGCGCGGCGTCAAGCAAGCGGTCCTCATCCGGCGCACCAGTGAAGGCTTCGGCCACGAAGGCCTGCAGCATCAGCTTCTTGGCCTCAGCCGGGGGCAGCC
>JBIIDJ010000129.1:0-5720 GCA_044238415.1 Novosphingobium sp. | reverse complement strand
GCGGCGGCCTCGTGCCGGTCCTTGAGACGGCGCTTGTAGCGGCGCAATTGCTTGTCGATCTTTTCCGCCGCCTGATCGAACGCAACGTGGGCATCCTGAGCAATTCCGGCACCCTTGAGTACCAGCCCCTGCATCACGTGAGTCACAATGTCGGCACGAAAGGCACCGGCGGGCGCGCGGTTGAACGTAACGGTCGAGGACAATGCGCGGCTAAAATACTTGCCAACCACTCCAGCCAGGCGTTCCTGGGCGTGGGCCTGCAACGCTTCGCCGGTTTCGATCTGGTGGCCGGAAACGCGAATATCCATGACCTGTTCTCCTTCTTCAGCCGGGCAAGACACAGCTCAGGAGCGCCACAGCGGCTCCTTAATCGTGTCGACAAAGGCAGCGTGAGCAGCAAGTTCCGCCTCGCTGGCAAAATGGGGGCGCGGTTCGCGCAGCGGGCGGTCACGCTGGGGGCGGGCCAATGGCTCAGCGCGACTTGCCGCATTGGCATCCGCTGCCAACTCAAGCCCGATTTGCCGACCGCCAGTCAGTTCAACATAGACCTGCGCGAGCAACTCGGCATCTAGCAGCGCGCCGTGCAGTGTTCTGTGGCTCCGGTCGATCCCATAGCGGGTGCAGAGCGCATCAAGCGAGTTCTTGGCACCGGGATGGCGCACGCGGGCCAGCGCGACGGTGTCGATCATCCGTTCGCGCCCAAGCGGTTCGAGCCCGCACATCTCGAGCTCCATGTTGACGAAACCAAAGTCGAACCCGGCATTGTGCGCCACCAGCATCGAATCGCCGATAAATTCCAGAAAATCGGCCGCCTTTTCGTGGAAGCGCGGCTTGTCCGACAGGAAGGTCGCAGAAAGGCCGTGAACCGCCTCGGCAGCCGCCGGCATATCGCGGTCCGGGTTGAAATAACAGTGGAAGGTGGCGCCAGTGGTCACCCGGTTGACCATCTCGATACAACCGATCTCGACGAGCCGGTCACCGTTCCTCGGATCGAGTCCTGTGGTTTCGGTGTCGAAAATGATTTCACGCATTAGGATCGATATCGGCCTGCAAAAGCCCGCTGGCAAGGGGCCGACTCGCTAAATGTTTGCACCTGTGATCGCATGGACAAGGCGTTGTACCGCGTGGCGCGTTTCGGCGAGCGAAGTGCCTGTGTCGATTACATAATCGGCGCGGGCCCGCTTTTCAGCATCGGGGACCTGCAACTTCAGGATTTGCTCGAACTTTTCCTCGGTCATGCCGGGCCGGGCCAGGACCCGCTGACGCTGCAGTTCGAACGGTGCCGAAACCACGGCCACGGCATCAAGCCCGTGACTGCCGGCCTTCTCAAACAGCAGCGGAATGTCGAACACGATCAGCGGTGCATCGGAGTTATCGGCGAGGAAGGCCCGGCGCATTTCAGCCACTTCAGGGTGGACGATGCTTTCAAGCAGCTTCAACGCCGCCGGGTTGCCGAACACCGCCGCGCCCAGCTTCTGCCGGTCGACACCCTGCGGACCGGTTGTGCCGGGAAACGCGCGCTCAATCGGGCCAAGGCAGGCTCCGCCGGGGCCCTGCAATTCGTGCACGGCAGCATCAGCATCAAATACAGGCACACCCAGCCCGCGCAGCATCGCCGCGACGGCCGACTTGCCCATGCCGATCGAGCCAGTCAGGCCAAGGATGAAGGGACGCTGCTCACTCATCGGGACAATAGCGCGCGCAGCTCGGCATCAGCCGCGCGCGGGGCGACCTGACCGAAGAATTTTTCGAAGGCAACCGCCGCCTGGCCAATCAACATGGCAAGCCCGTCAATCGTGGTGAGGCCTTGTGCCCGGGCTTGCTGGAGAAATCCGGTGTCGAGCGGGGCGGTGACAATGTCATAGGTCACCGCATTGCCGAGAAAGCCGCCCCACGGCAAATCCAAAGGCGGGTGGCCCGTCATGCCAAGGGGGGTGGCATTGACGATCAGGCTGAACACGTCGGGATCGCCCGGTCGCAGTTCACCATCCGGCAATTCGTCAAGCGCGATCAGGAATTCGGGGTCGTCACCAAGATAGGCTCCGAACTCGGCCTTGGCCTTTGCGGGATTGCGGCTGATCGACCAGATCATGAACTCGTGATGGAACAGCGCGTCGATGATCGCCCGCGCCGCACCGCCAGTGCCGATCACATATGCAAAGCGGTACTCCTCCTCGCCCAGCAGCGGCAGGACCGGTTCGATGAAGCCGGGGGCATCGGTATTGTAGCCGGTCAGCGTACCATCGGCCGACCGCACCACCGTGTTGACGGCGCCGATCCGTTCGGCCTCCGGATCGATGGCATCAAGCAATGCAATCGCCGACTGCTTGTGCGGCATGGTGATATTACACCCCCGCCAGGCCGGATCGGACCGGCGCGCGGCGAAGTAATCGGCCAGCTCGTCAGGGCGGACGTGGCAGGCGCGATAATCGGCGGTAATGCCCAGCTGCTTCAGCCAAAACCTGTGAATCGCCGGTGACTTTGACTGGGCAATCGGATCGCCAATCACTTCGGCAAAAGGCGTGCTCACGCTAAGAGTACTCCACGTGACCGGAGCGCACCCAGCACGGGCAGCAGGGGCATGCCCAGCACGGTAAAGTGGCTACCCTCGATCGCCTCGAACAACTGCACCCCCAGCGCTTCGATCCGAAACACTCCGACGCAGGCGCTCACTGCTGGCCATTCGGCCAGGAGATAGCTCTCGATGAAGGCCTCGCTCAGGTGGCGCACCTGCAGGCGCGCAACATCGGCATGATCCCAATAGGTGTGCCCATTGCGCGCCAGCGCGGCCGCGCTGTGGAGTTCCATCACCTTGCCCGAGAAAAAGGTCAGGTGCTGCGCCGCTTCATGGCGGCCACCCGGCTTGTCGAACCGCCGGCCTTCAACCGATACCAGTGAATCGCTGCCCAGCACCCAGGCATCCGGAACGTCGCGCGAGACAGCGAGCGCCTTGGCCCTGGCGAGCGCCAGCGCCACTTCACCCGGTGCCGCGCCACCCATCTCGGCCTCGATCGCGCGTTCATCGACCGTAGCCGGGCGGGCGGTGAAAGCCACGCCGGCAGCCTCCAACATGGCCTGGCGCGACTGGCTTTGCGAAGCGAGCACCAGGGCAGTCATCGCTGCTCCTCGCCCGGATGGCGTTGGTTGTAGAGATTGATCACGGCGGCGGCGGTTTCCTCAATCGAGCGGCGGGTAACATCAATCACGGGCCAACCGTTGTCGGCAAACATGCGCCGGGCATATTGCACTTCCTTGGCGACGCGCTCCTGGTCAACATAGGCCGTCTCGGGAGCCTGGTTTAGCGAGAGCAGGCGATTGCGGCGAACCTGGACCAGCCGCTCGGGCGCCGTGGTCAGCCCGACAACGAGCGGATGCTTTAGCCCAAACAGCGCCGGCGGTGGCGGGCTTTCAACAACGATCGGGATATTGGCAACCTTGTATCCGCGCTGGGCGAGATAGATCGAGGTTGGCGTCTTTGAACTGCGCGAAACCCCGGCCAGGACGATGTCGGCCTCCTCCCAGTCTTCCCAGGCAACGCCATCATCGTGAGCTATCGTGTAGTGAATCGCATCGACCCGGGCGAAGTAGGCTTCGTCCATCGCGTGCTGGCGGCCTGGCCGGGCATGGGGATGCTGGCCCAGAGCAGCTTCCAACGCCTGAACCGCGCTGTCCATCACTGCCACGATCGGCAAGCCCAGGGCGCGGCAGCGTTCTTCCAGCTTCACCCGGATGTCGGCATTGGCCAGAGTGAAGAACACCAGGCCGGGATTGGCTGCAATTTCTCCCATGATCCGGTCAAGGTGCTGGAGCGAGCGAACCATTGGCCAGAAATGGCGGCTGACCTCTGCCCCCTCGAACTGCGCCAGCGCAGCCTTGGCGATTGTCTCAAGCGTTTCGCCGGTGGAATCGGACAGCAGGTGGAGATGCAAGCGCGGCATGGATTGGCGGGCGGCCCCCTGTGGACAGAACCCCGCATAAACCACGGGAGAAGGGCAGGGACAAGTTCGGCATGGGATTCGCTGCCCGGTACCAGACAGCCAGAAGGACTCTTGTGGACAGGTGGAAAGCCTTTCCCACAGGCTGGGGACAACGGGGACAAGTGGCGCTTGACGCGGCGCACACCGGATTCGGTGTTCCGCTTTCCCCTGTTCAGGCCGGGACAAATCGGGCAAGGGCCGCCCATCCCCACTTTCCACAGCCCAACAGCTTACAGAAACCTTATAAGAATCTAATTTGTATTGGATTGGAATCGCGCAATGCCCGGTTTGCTGCTCCGTACCCTGTCCGGCGAGAACACCGCCGAGCGTCCAGTCTGGCTGATGCGCCAGGCGGGGCGCTATCTCCCCGAATACCGCGCACTCAGGGCCAGCAAGGGTGGTTTCCTGCCGCTAGTCTACGATAGCGCAGCTGCTGCCGAAATAACCCTCCAGCCAATCCGCCGGTTCGGGTTCGATGGGGCAATCCTGTTTTCCGACATCCTGATCGTGCCCTATGCCATGGGTCAGGATCTGGAGTTCCTGGTGGGAGAAGGCCCGCACCTCTCGCCGCGGTTGCTCGATGCCTCGCTGGCATCGCTCAGGGCCGTGCCGCAGCGGCTCGATGCGATTTACGAGACAGTGCGACAGGTGAAGGCAGCGCTGCCCGCCGACAAGACGCTGCTGGGCTTTGCTGGCAGCCCCTGGACCGTTGCGACCTACATGGTGGCGGGTGAGGGCAGCCGTGACCAGCACGATACTCGGGCGCTGGCCTATCGTGACCGGTCCGGTTTCCAGGCCATCATTGATGCTATCGTAGCGGTGACGGTCGAATATCTCGCTGGCCAGATCCAGGCCGGGGCGGAAGCCGTACAACTGTTCGATTCCTGGTCAGGCAGTCTGGCTCCGGCGGAATTCGAGCGCTGGGTGATCGCGCCCAACGCTGCCATCGTCCGCCAGCTCAAGGCCCGGTTCCCACAGGTGCCCATAATCGGCTTTCCGAAAGGTGCCGGCGAGAAGCTGGCTGCCTATGCCCGCGAGACCGGGGTCGATGCCATGGGGATTGACGAGACGATCGATCCGCTGTGGGCCGCGCGCGAACTGCCGGCGAAGATGCCGGTTCAGGGCAATCTCGATCCGTTGCTGCTGCTGGCCGGCGGTGAGGAGCTGGAACGGCAGGCGCGCTGCATCCTCGAGGCCTTTGCTGACCGGCCGCACGTGTTTAACCTGGGTCACGGCATCGGCCAGACCACCCCGGTCGAACATGTTGGCCAATTGCTGGCACTGGTGCGGGGCTGGCGGAAATAGGCTATGTGGATCCCATGTTCTGGATATTGCCGATGACCTATCTCTGGCTGAAGGCTGGCCATATTGTCTTCGTGATCTTCTGGATGGCCGGCTTGTTCATGCTGCCGCGGTTCTTTGTTTACCATCAGGAAGCTGCGCCGGACTCGCCTGAGAACGCGCTGTGGATCGAACGTGAAAGGCGGCTGCTGAGGATCATCCTCTGGCCTTCCCTGGTGGTCACCTGGGTACTGGGGCTGCTGCTTGCCGTAACCACTGCCGTTTATGCCGAACCGTGGTTCCATGCCAAACTGGGTCTGGTTCTTATCCTCACAGCCTATCACGTGTGGATGGCGGGTTATGCTGCCGATCTGGCCGAGGGCAAGCGCCGCTACACTGGCAAGCGGCTGCGGATGCTGAACGAGGTGCCGGGCATTGCCGCAGCGCTGATCGTGATAACGG
>JBIIDJ010000046.1:0-19558 GCA_044238415.1 Novosphingobium sp. | reverse complement strand
AGCCCTGCCCGGCCCGCGCCGCGAAGAATTCCGGCGTCGCGATTTCGATCAGGCGGTCGACATAGCGGCTGGTTTCGTCCGCGTCATAGTCCAGCTCGGTGCGGCGCAAGGCATTGCCGGCGGCGTAATGGCCAAAGCTGGCCGCTGCTTCGCCCCGGTCCTCGAGCGCCTTGCCAAGCGCGAAATCGAGATGGAAGCGATCTTCCTTGGCGACATCCCCCTCCTCCAGCGCCGCTTCCATCGCCGCAATGTCGGCATCGCTGAACTTCACGGTCTTGAGATTGGCCAGGCTCCACCACGCTTCACCGAGCGTCGGCATCAGCTCGATCGCCTTGCGATAGGCGGCGATCCCGTCGTCGAGCCGGCCGACGGTCTTCAGCATATGGCCAAAGCTCATCCAGACCCGCGGCTGGTTCTCAGCCTGGGCCAGGACCCGCTCATAGAGCTGGATCGCTTCGTCGAATTCACCGATCCGACCCATCGCGGCGGCTTGCAGGTTGGCGTGGCCCGGGTTGTCCGGCTCTTCCTCCAGCACTCGGTTGAGTTCGGCGATGGCTTCCGCCGGACGGTTCTGGCGGTACAGCACCAGCGCCAGGTTGGCGCGGGCCGGGGTAAAGCCAGGGGCCAGTTCGACGGCACGGCGCAGCAGGTTCTCGGCATCCTGATAGCGGCCGATCCGCCCCGCCAGTTCGGCGAACATCCGGATCGCGTAAACGTCGAACGGATCGTCCTTGAGATGCTGGCGCAACAAAGGCTCGGCAACTGGCAGCTCGTTCTCGTTGAGCGCCACGGCAGCCTCGATCAGGCGCGGGTGGTAGCGCCCGGCGCGGGCCAGCCAGGACTGGGTGGTAACAGTGCTCATGGGCTGGCCAAGAAACATGGTGACGCGACGCAATCAAGCGATAGTCTGCGCGCAGAAGGGGATAAGCATGCGGCACAAGCTGGGTTTCTGGGCGCTGCTCGCGCTGGTCATCGGCAATATGGTGGGTTCGGGGATCTATGTCCTGCCCGCACAGCTGGCGCCGCTGGGGTGGAACCAGTTCATCGGCTGGGGAATCACAATCGTCGGGGCGCTCGGCCTGGCTCAGGTATTTGCCGCGCTGGGCCGCCAGCTGCCCCTGGCCGGCGGGCCCTATGCCTATGCTCGCGAGGCATTCGGTCCGCTAGCAGGGTTTACCACGGCCTGGGCCTATTGGGTGATGAGCTGGGTCGGGAATGCCGCAGTGGCGGTCGCCGTGGTTTCGGCCCTTGCACTGATCTGGCCAGCATTGGGCGAAACGCAGGGGCTACCCGCGCTGCTGGCAGTCGCCTGTGTCTGGATCGTTACCTTCATCAACATTCGCGGGGTTCGCCAAGCCGGGCGATTGCAGGAAGTCACGGTGGTGCTGAAGCTGCTGCCCCTGCTGGCCCTGATCGGCATTGCCGTCTGGCTTTACCTGACCGGGGCGCCACGCGCGCCCGATCCCGGCGTGCCGATCACGGCTGACAACATCGCACTGGCTGCCGGATTGACCTTCTGGGGTTTCCTGGGGCTGGAGGCTGCCACGGTTCCGGCCGACAAGGTACAGAACCCCGGCCGCAACATTGCCCGGGCGACGATGCTGGGCGTGATCCTGACAGGGATCGTCTACTTCGGCATCTCGTTCGCCTTTGCACTCTACATGCCCATTGCCGAAGCAGCGGCCAGCCCTGCGCCGATCGCATCCTACCTGGGGCGCTACCTTGGCAGCGACGTGGCAATTGCCGTTGCGCTGTTTGCGGCAATCAGCGCCTTCGGTACCCTTAACGGCTGGGTGCTAGTCCAGGCCGAGATGCCCTGGGCGATGGCCAAGGGCGGCGTTTTCCCCGCCTGGTTCGGCGTGGAAGGCCGGCATGGCACACCCGTCCGCTCCCACCTGGTCTCAAGCGGCCTGCTTACCGGGATTACCCTGCTCAATTACCAGAAAGGCATGACCGACCTGTTCGGTTTCATCGCCTCGGTCAGCCTGTCGGCCGGACTGGTCGCCTACCTGATGGCAGCGCTGGCCGCGCTCAAGCTGGTGCGCGGCCAGGCGCTGACCGTGCTGGCTGCGCTGGTGGCCGTGGCCTTCTTCTTTTGGGCCGAATACGGTCTTGGCCTTGAGGCAATGACCTATGCCGCACTGCTGATCGCGGCCGGCCTGCCGGTCTACCTCTCAGTCAAGACCGCAAAAGCTTCCTGATCAGCGGGCGGTCGGCCAGGATCGCGTGGGCCGCGTTGTGGCCCGGCGCGCCGGTCACGCCGCCGCCGGGATGGCTCCCCGCGCCACACATGTAGAGTCCTTTGATGGGCCCGCGATAGTCGCCATGCCCCAGCACCGGACGCGCGGCCCACAGCTGGTCGATCCCCATCGTGCCATGCATGATATCGCCGCCGATCAGGCCGAACTTGCGTTCAAGGTCCCAGGGCGAATGGATCTGGGTGGCAATCACCGATTTGCGGAAGTTGGGCGCGTGGTCGTTGACCGTGTCGATGATCAGGTCCGCCACCTTCTCGCGGTTGGCGTCCCAGTCGACGGTCGGATCGAACTGCTGGCAGAACAGCGAGGCGACGTGGCAGCCGGGAGGCGCCAGGCTGTCATCGACGGTGCTGGGGATCTTGATCTCGACGATCGGCTTCTTCGACCAGCCGTGCTGCTGGGCATCGATGAAGGCCTGGTCCATGTAATCCATGCCCGGCGCGATGATGATCCCAGCAGTGTGGTGCTCGGCCTGCTCCTTGCCCGGCAGGACGCTGAAATCGGGCAGTTCGGACAAGGCCACGTTCATCCGGAAAGTGCCTGAGCAAGTCTTGAAGCCCTTGACCCGGCGATTGAAATCCTCGTCCAGATCGCTGGAATCGACCAGCTGGCGATAGAGCAGCGCCGGGCCGGCGTTCGAGGCCACGATCGGTGCAGCAATCTCCTCGCCGCTTTCCAGCTTTACGCCGCGGACCTTGCCGCCGTCGACCAGTACCTTGGCGACCGGAGCCTCGAGGCTGATTTCAACCCCCACCCCTTCACAGGCACGCGCCATGGCCTGGGTGATCGCGCCCATCCCGCCAACCGCGTGGCCCCAGGCCCCCAGCTTGCCGTTCACCTCGCCAAAGACATGGTGCAGCAGGACATAGGCCGAACCCGGCGTCGAAACGCCAGCATAGTTCCCCACCACCGCGTCAAAGGCGAAGGCACTCTGCACATAGTCATGTTCGAACCAGCCATCGAGGAACTGGCGAGCCGACTTGGTAAAGATGTCGAGCAGGTCCCGCTGCACCGACAGGTCCAGATTGGCCATCGGCCAGCCCTGCTTGGCCGCCGCCACCAGCGAAGCCAGGCCGCCACCGACATTAGGCGGGATCTGCAAGGACAGGTCGCGCAGCACGTTGGCAACCTGCTCCAGTGCCGCGTCGTACTTCGGGTAAGCCTCCGCATCCTTCTTGGAGAACCGCGCGAATTCGGCCTCGGTCCGGCCGGAGCCGCCACCCAGCTTCACGTAGTCATTCTCGAACGGGAAGAAGTTGCTGATGGTCCGTTCGATCACGCGGTAGCCATGATCATGCAGCTTCATGTCCGCGATCACCTTGGGGCGCAGCAGGCTGACCGTGTAGCTGGCGGTCGAATTGCGGAAGCCGGGGTGGAATTCCTCGGTTACCGCCGCACCGCCCACGATATGCCGCCGCTCCAGCACCCGCACGCGCATGCCGGCGCGGGCGAGGTAGAAGGCGCAGGTCAGGCCATTATGGCCACCGCCGATGATCAGTGCGTCGTAGGTCTTGGTCATTGCTTGCTCCAGCCCGGTGCGGGCGCGAAGGGTTGGCGGGCCTCGGGGATCAGTGCCCGGATCTTGCGGGCGAAGCTGCGCAGGCAGACCTCGCTCTTCGCGATCGGGCCGGTGCCGTAAGACTTGCTCTGCATGCCCTGCTGGACACGGCTGATCAGCCAGGTGTCCTCGGCATTGACCACGCGGTTGATCCGCCAGTTTGCATAGCGCGCCAGCTTCATCTCGCGGCGGCTGTCGGGCAGGGCATAGGCCACTTCGCGCAGGATGCACTCGGTCGGGCTGATCGGTAGCCACTGCATGAAGTCAATCTGGTCGGCGTAGATATCGAAGGCCATGTTCGGCCAGAGCTTGTAATAGAGCCAGCGGCCGTGCGCCTCTTCCGGCAAGTGCGCGACGCGCGGCAGGCGTTCGCGGTAGAACGTCTCCCAGAAGTTCTGCTTCTCCCCCTTCACCACATCGCCATAAAGCCGGTCCGCCCAGCCGTGGGCCTCGATCCGGTAGGTCTTGCCAACCAAACGCGAGAGCCCATCGTGCGCCACCGGGATGTGGAGGTTGTCGGAGTAATTGTCGCCGACGTTCTTCCAGTTGACGCTGCGCGGGCGCAGCCGAACCGGGGCCATCCGCTCCATGTCCGCGAACCGGTACTGCCCGATCTCGGCATCGAACGGGGCCATCATCTCCTTCACAGACGGGAATGCGCCAGGGGCCAGATTGACGAAGATGAAGCCGTGCCACACTTCGGTCGCGACCGGGGCCAGGCCGTTCTCTTCCAGCTTCAGCGCCGGATACTCGCGCTTCATCGGCACGCCGGTCAGCCGCCCGTCGGTTTCATAAACCCAAGCGTGATAGGGGCAGACCAGCTTCTTGGCACAGCCCATCGGCCCTTCGACCAGCCGCATCGCGCGGTGGCGGCAAACATTGGTGAAGGCGCGCACCTGGCCGTCATCACCGCGGATCACCACCACGCTTTCACCCAGATAGTCGAGCGTCTGGTAATCGCCAGGGTTGGGAATTTCGTTCACATGGCAGACAATCTGCCACGAGGGGCGGATCACCCGCTCCATCTCCAGATCGAAGAATTCGCGGTCGTGATAGATCCAGCCGGGCAGGCTGAAATCGGCGTCCGGATCGACGTCCGGCCCATCGATTTCGGCAACGATGGCTTCCAGCTTGCCCACTTGCGACTCCCTCAAACCTTGTTGGACGCTCGTACAACAAGTGCTACCATGCCGCAAGTGAGCACCCAGCCCGCCTTTCGCCGCTCGGAGCCCGACGCGCGCCGCCTGAGCCTGATCGAGGCCAGTGCGCGGGTGCTCGCACGCGAAGGGATCGCCGGGGCGAGCGTGCGGACCATCGCACTGGAGGCGGGCGTTTCCGCCGGGCTGGTCGGGCACTATTTCGCCGGGGTCGATGCGCTGATTGCGGCCACTTATGCCCACACCGGCGCGCGGGTCGATGCCGCGCTGGAAGCAGCCGTAGCGGCGGCGGGCGATGATCCGGGCGCGCGGCTGGAGGCCTTCGTCACCGCCAGCTTCGCCGCCCCGATTGCCGATCCGGAGTTGCTGGCCACCTGGATCGCATTCTGGAGCCTGGTCCGCGCCCGACCCGAAATCGCCAGCCTGCACGACGAGCAGTATGGCGCCTTTCGCGGCCAGCTCGAACGGCTGCTGGCCGAAGCCGGGGTGCCCCAAGCCGAACTGCGGATGCGCGCGATTGAGCTGACTGCGCTGGTTGACGGACTATGGCTAGAGCTGTGCCTGTCGCCGCAGGCCTTCAGCGCGGACGAGGCCGGTACCATCGCCCGCGCTGCGCTGCTGCGGATTACTTCGTCAGATCGGGCAACAGGCTGAAGTAATAGGTCAACCCGGGGCGAATACCGCTCAGCGGAATGCGCTCGTTGAGGCCGTGCGAATAGGAATCGCTGTCCTTGATGAACAGCGGGCTAACCGTATAGCTCGGCACGCCCTTGGCCCGGTACCACATGGCATCGGTCGCGCCCGAGCTTTGCGCCGGGAACACCGGCACGCCGGGCCGGGCCAGCTTCATCGCCTTCTCCACCGCCCCGATGAAATCGGCGCGCATCGGCGAGGCCGGGCTTTCGGTTGAATCCCCGCCCGTAAAATCGCTGAACTTCACCTCCGGCACATTGGCCACCCGGACCAGTTCGGCAATGATCTCTTCGCGGGCATGACCGGGGAAAATGCGGCAATTGACGTTGGCCGTGGCGCGCTGCGGCAGCGCATTTTCAGCATGGCCGCCGCTAACCATGGTCGGCACGCAGGTGGTGCCAACCTTGCCGACATGGCTGGGGCTGGCGCGCAGCACGGCGAGCGCGGCTTGGTCGGCCGGATTGGCCGCAAAGGCCCGCATCGCCGCGGCGATCTTGGGATCGCTTTCAAACTGGGCAGCCTTTTCGAAATAGGCCTTGGTCAGCGGGCTTTGCTCGGCCTTGAAGGTGTAATTGCCGATCCGCTGGAGCGCGGTGGCCAGCTGGGTAATGGCGTTCTCAGGGCGCGGGGCGGAACTGTGGCCGCCCGGGTTGGTCACCTCCAGCTTGACGTCGAGATAGGTCTTCTCCGCTCCCTGCCAGGTCCAGTAGAGCGGCTTGCCGGTGGCATCATCATAGGTCCCGCCGATCCCATCGGTGTTGAGCATCATTTCCGCCCCGGCGAACCGTTCGGCCAGAATGCGGCTGGTCTTCATCGTGGTTTCCTCGTCACCCGAGAAGGCAATCACGATGGTCCGCTTCGGCTTGAAGCCGCCCTTGCGCAGTTCCATCAGCGCGACCATCGCCAGCACCTGCGAGACCTTCTGGTCGCTCGCCCCGCGGCCATAGAGCAGGCCGTTCTCGACCACCGGAGTGAAGGGATCCCGCTCCCAGTCGGCGGGCTTCGCCTCGACCACGTCCATGTGGCCCGAAATCACGATCGGCTTGAGCTTCGGATCGCTGCCCCGCCATGTGGCGATGAAATAGGCGGTGTCATCCACCGGTACGATCTCGAAATCGCTCTCGGCCCAGCCCGCCTGAAGCAGCGCCGCCTTGTAGGCGCGGGCGACATCGGCCGTCTTGTTGCCTTCCCCGCGCACCGAACGGAGCGCGATCACCTGCTTCGACAGGTCCAGCACCTGAGCTTCCGCAGCAGAACTGGGCACCTTTGGCGGGGCGGCAAAGGCGGGCGCAGACAGGGCAGCGGCAACAAGCAACAGGGCCTTGGACGACATCGTGTGGTTCTCCTTCACCCCTTCACTTGAAGCCAAGCGGCGGGCAACGCAACTGCGCCGTGTGATGCGCCCCCAAGCAAGCGTAGCGTTAACCCTTGTCTGCTAGGCAGTCCCGCGACGGAACAGCGGCGCTGCCCCACTGGCCCGTCAGGCCCAGTTAAGGCATTTATGCGTCTAGGAAATTCGTGATTCTGGGGCGGTCTACCAATGAAGATCAATGCGATTGCCGGAATGCTTGTGGCCTTCGTCATCGTGGTGGTGGCCGGCGGAGCCCTACTGCTTAACGCACCGGACCCCGCCAGCCTTGCCAATTCCGGAACGCCCGGCCAGGCCACCGCGCCCGTTTCGGCGCCTGGTGAATTCGCCAAACCGGCTGCGCCCGCCGTTGGTCCTGCCGCCGCGCCGCGCAACGAAGCCTTCGTGATCAAGCGAATCCTGCCGATTACCGGACCGATCAAGTATGGCGAATGGCACTGGAACGAGGACGGCGTACCCGCCGATGGCCCGCTCGTCATGACCGTCGATCTTGAAGCGCGCGTCCTCTCAGTGTTCCGCGGTGGCTATGAAATCGGCGCCACGGCGGTGCTGCTCGGCACGCAGGAGAAGCCGACGCCACTCGGCAAGTTCCCGATCATCTGGAAGAAGGCCGATCACTATTCCAGCATCTACGACAACGCGCCAATGCCCTACACGCTGCGCCTGACCAACGATGGCATCGCCATTCACGGCACCAAGGTGGAAAAAGGCTATGCCAGCCACGGCTGCGTGGGCGTGCCCACGCCCTTTGCCAAAAAGCTGTTTGCCGTGGCCAAACTGGGTGATGAGGTGATCATCACCCGCGGCAAGCGCATCGGTAAGGGCGACTCGCTGATCGGAGGCTGACCGTCAGGCCAGCCCCTTGTCCAGATTCCGCGGGGTGGCATCGCCCAGCTGGCTGCCTCCGTCGATGTCCAGGATTGTCCCAGTGATGTAGCGGGCCGCATCCGAGCAGAGGAACACCGCCCCTTCGGCGATCTCCTCGATCTCGCCCCAGCGCTTCATCGCGATCCGGTCATAGTGCTTCTGGCGGGTTGCGGCATCCGGCGCGAGCCGAGCCATGCCTTCGGTATTGGCGATCGGGCCGGGCGATATGCCGTTGACCCGCACGTCCGAGCCCCATTCCAGTGCCAACACCCGGATCAGCTGGTTGATCCCGGCCTTGGCCGCGCAGGCATGGGCCTGAAGTTGCATGGCATTGACCGCCTGGCCGGCCGTGATCGCAATCAGCGAGGCACCCGGTACATTGAGCAGATCGTGACAACCGCGGAAGACGTTGAAAGTGCCGTTCAGGTCGATGTCGACCACGGTCTTGAAGGCATTGGCGCTCATCCCGAGGGCAGGGGCAAGAAAATTGCCCGCTGCGCCGGAGATGACGATATCCATCAGCCCGAACTCATGGCGGACGTGCTCCATCGCCGCCCGGATAGCGCCATAATCACGCACATCGGCGGACAAGCCAATCGCGCCGTGGCCGATCGCGGCTGCCGCATTGGCCGCCTTTTCGGGGTTGCGGCCACAGACTGCGACCTTGGCACCCAGCTCGGCAAAGCGTTTGGCAATGCCGAGGTTGATGCCGGAAGTACCCCCGGCAACGAAGGCCACCTTGCCTTCAAGAAGGCCGTCACGAAATGGTGATTGGGTCATGTCGATCACTCCTTAGCGCGGGGCCATGCGGATTGCGCCGTCGAGGCGGATGCACTGGGCGTTGAAATATGTGTTGCGGGCAAGCTCAAGCGCGAGGCTGCCGAATTCCTCCGGCTTGCCCAGCCGCTTGGGGAACGGCACCGAAGCAGCCAGGCTTTCCAGCACCTGCGGCTTGGCCCCCAGCATCAGCGGCGTGGCGAAGATCCCCGGCATGATCGAATTGACCCGGATGCCCAGGTCCGACAGGTCACGCGCCATCGGCAGGACCAGGCCGTTCACGCCCGCCTTGGCCGAGCCATAGATTACCTGGCCGATCTGCCCGTCCTGCGCCGCGACCGAAGCGGTCAGCGTGATGCAGCCGCGCTCGCCGTCTTCCAGCGGATCAAGCGTTGCCATGCCTTCGGCCGAGATCGAGGCGATCCGGTAGGAAGCGACCAGAATGCCCTGAACGCCATATTCATAGTCCTCGGTCGGGGTCCGGCGCAGCCGGCCGGCTTCCTTGTCGAAGGCCAGCGTCTTGCCGCGGCGGCTGGTCATCGCGCAGTGGACGGTGATCCGTTCCTGCCCGTGGGCGGCGCGCGCCTTGGCGAAGCCGGCCAGGACCGATTCCTCGGACGTGATGTCGACATGGCAGAACAGCCCGCCAATGGCCTTGGCGACTTCCTCGCCCTTTTCGGCATTCACATCGAAAATCGCGACCTTTGCCCCGGCGGCGGCCAGTGCCTCGGCCGTGGCGCGCCCCAGGCCCGATGCGCCACCGGTCACCACTGCCGCAATGCTCGAATCGATCTTCATTTGACTCTCCCTTTAATCGCGCGATTAATGACTTGTCGGCGGCAGGGCGGCAACCCCCACAAAAAGACCAGAGGCCGGCAAGGAGAGAGCCATGACAGCCACAGCAGCCTGGGGCGCAACTGCCCCCGATTCCGGACTTCACGCGCTCACCATCGACCGTCGCAACTTGCGCGACGAAGACGTGGCGATCGATATCGCCTTTTGCGGCGTCTGCCATTCCGACCTCCATGTCGCCCGCAACGATTGGGGCCGCACGACCTATCCCTTCGTGCCGGGTCACGAGATTGTCGGCACGGTCAGCGCCGTGGGTGCCGGCGTCACCCGCTTCAAGGTGGGGGACAGGGTGGCCGTGGGCACCGTAGTGGACAGCTGCCGGCACTGCGACGCGTGCGACGATGGCGAGGAGAACTATTGCCGCGAGGGATCGACCGGCACCTACAATGGCAAGGACCGAATCGACGGTTCACCCACCTACGGCGGCTATTCGGCCAGCATCGTGGTGGCCGAACCCTATGTGCTGCGCCTGCCCGACAGCCTCGACATGGCCGCCGCCGCGCCGCTGCTCTGCGCCGGGATCACCACTTACAGCCCGCTCAGGAACTGGAATGTCGGCCCCGGCACCCGCGTTGGCGTGATCGGGCTGGGCGGCCTTGGCCACATGGGGGTGAAGTTCGCCAAGGCGCTGGGCGCGGAAGTGACGATGATCACCACCAGCCCGGCCAAGGGCGAGGATGCGCGCAAGCTGGGCGCCGATCACGTGCTGCTCTCTACCGACAAGGCGGCCATGCGCGGCGCCACCGGCAGCTTCGATTTTCTGCTCGATACGATCCCGGTCAAGCATGACCTGACGCGCTACCTGTTCCTCTTGGATCGCAAAGGCACGCTGTGCATCGTTGGTATGATCGAGCCGGTCGAACCGTTCCATTCAGGCCTCCTGCTGGGCGGCCAGAAGGCAGTAGCGGGATCGGGCGTCGGCGGGATCGCCCAGACCCAGGAAATGCTCGACCTCTGCGCCGAAAAGGGAATCCTTGCCGAGATCGAAGTGATTCCGATGGCCGAAATCAACCGCGCTTACGAACGGATGGAGCAGGCCGACGTGAAGTACCGCTTCGTCATCGACATGAGCACGCTGGAGAGCTGAACCCATGACCCACTCCGTCGACCTTTTCTGGTCGTTCCGTTCGCCCTATTCCTACATCGTCGTGCCCAAATTGCAGGAGCTGGAGCGCGACTGGAATGCGACGGTCAACGTCCGCCCCGTCCTGCCGATCGCGGTACGCCAGCCGGAATTCTTTGCTCATGCCGATCCGCTCTGGACCAGCTACCTGATGCGCGATTGCGTACGCAGCGCCGAATTTGCCGGTCTGACCCTGCGCTGGCCGCGCCCGGACCCGGTAGTGATGGACTTTGCGACGCGAACCTATCCAAAGGAGCAACCCTATATCCACCGCCTGACCCGCATCGGCGTGCTGGCGGCGGAACAGGGCAAGGGCCTGCCCGTGCTGCGGGCAATCAGCCACCTGATCTGGTCAGGCGAGACCGATGGCTGGCACGAGGGCGATCACCTGACCAAGGCCCTGGCCAGCGTGGGTTGCGATCTGACCGAACTGGACTCCGCGCAGGAGGCCGAGGCCGAACGGCTCGACGCCGTGATCAAGCAGAACGAGACCGATCAGCGTCTCGGCGGGCACTATGGTGTGCCGCTGATGGTCTACCAGGGGGAGCCGTTCTTCGGGCAAGACCGCTATGACCAGCTGGTCTGGAGGATGCAGCGGCAGGGAATGGTGCGGCGCTAGGACCGCCGCGCCGGGGCTTTCGAAAAGCTCCACCCTTCCGGCATGGGACGCGCCACGAGATTGCCGATCGAGGCCGGTTGGCGGGCCACCAGACTGTCGAATAGGCGCGCCACGGCACTGCCACGCGGAACCTCACCATCAAGCTCGGTCACAATCCGCGCGAGCACCCGCAGCGCAATCCCGCGTGGTGCCTGCGGACGGTACACCAACCCCAGGGGTGCCCGGGTCACACAGTCCTGCCACTCGCGTGCCAGCGCCCAATCCAGCGCCGCGTCGGCATCGGCCAGATGGGCCGCGCTCGCGGCAAGCGCCGGGATGTCGAGCCAGTCGGTTTCGGCCAGAGCCTTGCGCAGCCGCACCCGGTCGAACCGGTCGTCACGGTTGGATGGATCGTCGGCAGCGGCCAGACCTGCGACAGCGACGACCTCTGCCAGCTCGACCCGGCGCCAGCCTAGCAGCGGGCGGATCAGCGGAAGGTCGGTTCCGGGCACCCGGCCTCGCGCACGCACGCCCGCAAGCCCCGCCACTCCGCTGCCACGATTGAGCCGCAGCAACAGCGTCTCGGCTTGGTCATCGGCATGGTGCGCGGTGGCGAGCGCGCCGATCTCCTGCTCGCCCATCCATTCCGCCAGTGCGACATAGCGGGCCGCCCGCGCCTCGGCCTGAACGTTGCCTGGGGCCAGGCGCACCGGCAGGGTTGCATGGGGTACGCCCAGCTGTTGGCACAGCGCCGCGACCATCGCAGCTTCGGCGGCATTGGCGGGACGCAGACCATGATCGACAGTGGCAGCTGCCACGCGGCCGGGCCAGGCGGAATGGGCCAGCAACAGCAGCGCCAGGCTATCCGGACCGCCCGAGACCGCCAGCCCCAACGCCCCCTCGCCCGGCCACAGCGCGGCAAGGTCCGCCATGAAGCGGGCGGTCAGCTCAGCGGGAAGCTCAATCGCACTTGAGCCCGGCGCGGGTGGCATCGTACTGCGCCTTGAGACGGCCGGTGGCTTCACGCGGGAACTCGTCAACGAACTGCGCCAGCGCGATGCAGGCCCGGCTGGTATCCTTCTGCCGCTTCGTCGCCTCGGCCAGGAACAGCACCGAATCCGGCGCACGTTCGCGGAACTGGGTGTCCTTGTAGTTCTCGAGGAACCACTTCTGCGCCTCGGCCGGCTTGCCATCGTCAAGCAGAGCGCGGCCCAGCAGGTTGCGCGCGAAGGACCGGCGGGCGTGGCGCGGATACTTGTCGAGGAACAGCTTCAGCTGCTGCTGCGCCTCGGGGTAGAACTTGGCCTCCCACAAGCGGAAGCCATAGCTGTACTCGTCATCCCCGGCGTCTTCGGTCTTGGGCTTCTCGATCGCGCGGACCGCAGCCAGCCGCTGGGCCGAAGCGGCAGGTGTGGCTGCCGGCCGCGGGGCCGAGGTGGCACGTGGAGCCGGAGTGCCTGTGGCGCGCGGGGCCGGAGCTGCGGCTGCGGCGCTCGATGCCGGGCGGGGGGCCGATGCACCGCCGGTCATGGCCGCCAGGTTGCCCGCCGTGGTCGCGCCGGTCGTGGCCGAGGTTCCCGGCGTGGCGGCCGGGCTCGGCTCGGCTGCGGCAGCCGTTGGGGCAGCCGGAGTCGCGGGCGGTGTTGCCGCCGCCAGCCTTGCCTCAAGCTGGGCCAGCTTGTTGCTGTTCTCTTCCTGCTGGGCAGTCAGGCGAGCGAGCTGCGCCTCAATCGCATCGACTCGCACGAGCAGATCGGCCACCGGATTGCTGGCCGGCGTGCCGGTCGTCGTAGCAGCCGATTGACCGGGCTGGGCCATTGGCGGGAAGAACTTGCCATCGCCGCCCGGGAAGACCTGGCGCTGAACCGCGCGCATTTCAGCCTCAAGCTTGCGGACGCGGGCCTCGGTTTCGGCAGCGGGCGTGGCGCTGCTTTGCGCGATCCCTGGGGCCGCCAATGCCACGGCAAGGGCAGACAAGAGCGGCAGGCGAAGCGCGGCAAACTTGCTCATCGTATTGAATTCCCGTTTCTTCGGACGCCTTCCGGGCGCAATCGGAAGACGCGTGATCATAATCCGGCTGGATCGGCCCTGTCGAGCCGCGCTGTTCAGCTATCCGCAGCCGCGGCCTGGGTGGTGCCCGCTGTCGGCGCAGCGGCCGGTTCGCTCGGCGCAGGTGCAGGAGCCGGTTCTGGGCTGGTCGGGGCGACCCCCGTGCTGCGTTGGTCCTGAGCCGGACGCGGCTGGCGGTCCGGGGCATTAACAGCCGTCACAGCCGGGGCTGAAGCAGTTTGCGCCTCAGCCGTACCGCGAGCCAGCAGCGCTTCGGCCGTCACCGGGACATTGCTGACCAGCCGTTCGCTGTCGGCCAGCGGCGGTACGGCCCGCCCGCCGATCGTTACGGCCAGACCATCGGGCCGGGCAGTGGTGAGGGCCACGCCGGGAACGCCCGGAGGCACGGTCCAGCTTTCGCCCAGCGCCAGCACCTTCTGCATGATCTGCGCGCCGGTCCCGTCAATCACCCGCACCCAAACCTGGTCACGTGTGGCGGTAAAGACCACCGGGCCAGCCGGGGCGGGAGCGGCTGGCGCAGCCGCGGTGGCAGCCGGGCTGGGCGTTTCCTCCACCAGGATCGAGGGCAGCGTTCCGCCGGGCGAATAGAGCCCCGGCCAAGCAATCAGCACCACGGCAACTACGGCAGCCAGGCCAGCTGCGGCAATCCAACCAGTCCGGCGACCGGGCAGGCGGGCGGGATCACCGGGCTCGAAAGACGGGACCGTGCGGCGCTGCTCGGGCTCACGCTCGGCGAGTTCGCTGCGGACCATGGCCAGCACGGCATTCGGGTCAAGCCCGAGTGCCTTGGCATAGGTCCGCGTAAAGCCCACAGCATAGGTGCGTGATGGTAGCGCGGCATAGTCACCCGCCTCGATCGCAGCCAGCTGCCGTTCGGAAATCTTGGTCTGGGCCGCCAGCTGGGCCAGGCTCTTGCCCGCTGCTTCGCGCGCACGGTTCAAAACCACGCCCGCCGTGTCGAGCGGCAGCTCGACCTCTTCAATTTCATTCTCTGCCATTGCCGACCCCGGAAGCGGTTTATTTTAACAGTCTTGCCCCGTGGGCGGGGACCATCCCTGTTTGGCTCGCCAAGTCAACGAAAATTGCGTGGGCGCCCGGAGTGCGGCGACAGAGCGCCGACCTGTTGCGACGGGGCGCACTGCCCGCGGCGGCAGTGCTAGTCACAGTCGATCCCGCGTTGCTCGGCCCAGGCAACCAACGCCTCGCGCAGGGAGGGGGGCGGTGAATGGAGCCAGCCGGTCATCGCCTTGCCGATGTCGTCCAGGTCAACCTTGCGGATCAGCTCCTTGATCGGTCCGACCGAGGCAGGCGTAATCGACAACCGGCGGATCCCGATGCCGAGCAAGGCAAGCGCTTCCAAACGGCGCCCGCCCATCTCCCCGCAAACGGTCACATCGACCTGGTGCCCCGCCACCCCCTGCATTACCCGCTTGAGGAACCGCAGGATCGCCGGGCTGAGCCAGTCATAGCGTTCGGCCAGCTTGGGATTGGCGCGATCAGCGGCGAACAGGAACTGGGTCAGGTCATTGGTACCGATCGAGAGAAACGACAGCTTGGGAGCCAGCACATCGAGCTGTTCAGCCAGCGCCGGAACTTCGAGCATGGCACCATAGCGGATCGCATCGGGAAGGGCTTTCTTCTGCCCCTTCAGGAACGCCCGCTGGCTTTCAAACACGGCGCGGGCGGCATCGAATTCCCACGGCTCGGTCACCATCGGGAACATCACATTAAGCGTGCGCCCCGCCGCTGCCTCGAGCAGCGAGCGGGCCTGGACCTTGAGCAGACCACCACGTTCCAGCGCAACGCGCAGTGCGCGCCAGCCCATCGCCGGATTCTCCTCATCCTCGCCATCGTTGTGACGCAGGTAGGGCAGCACCTTGTCGCCGCCGATATCGACCGTGCGGAACACCACTGGCTTGTCGCCGGCAGCATCAAGCACGTCACGATAGAGCCGGGTCTGGCGCTCCCGCGCGGGCAGCGTGGCGGAGACCAGGAACTGGAATTCGGTGCGGAACAGCCCGACCCCATCCGCCCCGGTGAGCGAAAGGTTCGGCATATCATCGCGCAGGCCGGCGTTCATCATCACCGTGATGCGGGTACCGCACCGGGTAAAGGGCTCGACATCGCGTAGCTTGGCATAGGCGGCCTGCCGTTCCTTGCTCTTGGCAAAGCGCGCCTCGAAGGCATCGACTACGGCTGGCACGGGCCGCGCAGTTACGTGTCCGCCATCGGCATCCAGCAACAAGAGGTCACCCTCGCGCACCGCACCGCGCAAAGACCGCACCCGACCCAGCACTGGAATACCCATGGCCCGCGCCACGATCACCACGTGCGCTGTGAGCGAACCCTCCTCAAGCAGGACGCCCTTGAGCCGCCGCTTGTCATATTCCAGCAGTTCGGCCGGGCCGAGGTTGCGCGCGATCAGGATCGCATCCTGCTTCAGCCCCATGGTGGCGGCCGTGCCCATCTGCCCCGAAACGATTCGCAGCAAGCGGTTGGAGAGATCCTCCAGATCGTGCATCCGGTCAGCCAGAAGCGGATCGTCGATCTGCCGCATGCGCATCCGGGTACGCTGCTGGACCCGTTCGATCGCCGCCTCGGCAGTCAGGCCGGAATCGATCGCCTCGATGATCCGGCGGCTCCAGCCTTCGTCGTAAGCGAACATCTTGTAAGTCTCGAGCACTTCCTCATGCTCGCCGCCCACGCCGAATTCGGCCTGGCTGGCCATCCGGTCAATCTGCTCGCGCATCTTGTCAAAGGCGAGGTAAACACGCTGCAGCTCGGCATCGCGGTCCTCGGCCATAACGTGTTCTATGGTGATCCGGGGCTGGTGGAACACCGCCTGGCCCATTGCCAGTCCCTTGACCAGGGTCAGTCCGGTAAGCCGCTGCGGGCCAGTGAGCGCGGGGCCGAGCAGGGCCTGGTCCTCATCGACCAGATCGGCGTTGGCGATCAGTTCCGACAGCACCATGGCTACGGTCTGCAGCGCCTCGATCTCCACTTCCTCATACCGGCGCGGATCGGCGTGCTGGACGCAGAGCACCCCCACGGCCCGCTCGCGCCGGACAATTGGCACCCCGGCGAAGGAGTGAAACTTCTCCTCGCCAGTTTCGGGACGGTAGGAAAAGTCCGGGTGGGCAGTCGCCTCGGCCAGATTCAGCGTGTCGATATTCGCGGCAATCGTGCCAACCAGGCCTTCGCCCACCGCCATACGGGTGACGTGGACGGCCTCTTGCGCCAGGCCTTTGGTGGCGAACAGCTCCAACATTCCTTCACGCAGCAGATAGATCGAGCAGACCTCGCTATCGAGGCCCTCAGCGATCACTTCCACGACGGTATTGAGCTTGGCCTGGGCATGGCTGCGCGACGCCATGACATCGTGGAGCCGAGTCAGGATCGTGCGAGAGGCCGAGGCGGCGGACATAGGCATGGCGCAGTGCTAACCCAAAGCGCCGCCAATGCAAACGCGCCGCGCTGCCCCGCAACCGTATTTTTCGCGTATGACCCCGCCGCCAGCCGCAGCTGGCGCGCGATCAGATATGCGCCAGCTCTTCCTTGATCTTAAGCTTGCGCCGCTTGAGCAGCTGGATGGTCGCAAGATCAGGCATGGGGCGGCTCAATTCGTCCTGGATCTGCCGTTCGAGACCGGCGTGCTTGAGCTGCAGGGCGCTGACATGCGGTTGTTCCATCGGGGATACTCCTTTCGTTTGCCCCCAGGGGCGCGAGCGCCGGACAGGCTCGAATCGAAAGGCCCGACTCGATGACCGGTGGGACGCTGCGATTGTCATGGAAGCATATTCGGCCTATCTTGCGAAGCACCTGTTTTTGGCTTGTGCGGCAGGGGGCAATTCCGTCGCGCCGAACCGGGCCGACAATGCTTTTGGGGAGGTTCGGTTGACCGAGGAGGAGCTGAAAAAGCGCCTGGAAGTGCTACGGATCGAGCACCGCGATCTTGACGCGGCGATCGAGGCGCTGACCGGTGCGGGCAGCACCGACCAGCTCCAGATCGCCCGCCTGAAAAAGCGCAAACTGCGTCTCAAGGACCAGATCGCGCTGATCGAGGACTACCTGATCCCCGACATTATTGCCTGATCCGGTAAGCCGGCAAATTCCGTCCCCGCGCGGGACAGTGCAAAATTGCTGGGCCGAAGCGCGGCTCCGTGGCTTGGCAGTACCGCCCGCACATGGCTAACGCGAGGTTGATGGGTAATCCTGCAAGCATCAATCCACGCATCGTGGAGGGCCTCTATTGCGAAGCGCTGGTCCTCTCGGACGAGGTGCGCGCGGCTTTTGCGCTGTCCGGCCGGCTCGACGCCGCGGCGAACGAGGATGATGAAGCCCACGTTGCCCTTTCTTGCGAGGCGCTGCGTACGACCACCCGGATGATGCATGCGGTTGCCTGGCTGCTGAACCACCGCGCTTATTTTAACGGCGAACTCTCCGAGTTCCAGCTCCACCGCTATGGCAAGCTGGCCGACTTTCCGGAAAGCGATCCCGCCCGGCTGGCCCTGCTGGACGCTCCGACCCGGGGGCTGATCCTCTCCACCGAGCGGTTCCACGCCCGCCTCAAGCGGCTCGACAAAGGCTGGCGCGAACGCGATCGCGACGCACCCAGCGCCGTTGCCGCGCTGCGTGAGCGGCTCGGCGTGTCAGCTCGCCGCTAGGGCCTGTTCCCAGGCCGCACGGCGCCCTGCCGGCGGCGCTTCACCTGGTTCGAACCGCTGGACTGCCCCGCGCATCGCTGCCGCCGCATCGGCCAACGAGCCATGGAGTCCGGCACCGACCCCGGCCAGCATCGCCGCGCCAAGCGCCGTGGTCTCGACAAAGGCCGGCCGTTCGACCCGCACCCGCAGCACATCCGCAAGGTCCTGGGCCATCCAGTCGTTGGCGCTCATCCCGCCGTCGATCCGAAGCGAGGTCCAACCCGCACCATCGGCAGCAAAGGCGGCGGCGAGATCGGCGGTCTGCATCGCCATGGCCTCCAGCGCAGCGCGGGCAAGGTGCGCGCGAGTGGTCGAAAAGCTCATGCCGGTGATCACCGCGCGGGCATCAGGCCGCCAGTGCGGCGCACCCAGTCCGGAGAGCGCCGGAACGATCGTGACGCCGCCGCTGTCAGGCACCGAGCGGGCCAGCCCTTCGGTTTCGGAAGCGGCAGCGATGATGCCCAGGCTGTCGCGCAGCCATTGCACCAGGCTGCCGGCGACAAAGACCGATCCTTCCAGCGCATAGGTGCGGGTTCCGCCCAGCTGGCACAGCACCGTGCCCAGCAGGCGGTGGCCCGAGCGCGGCACGGCGCGGCCCATGTTGGCGAGAACAAAGGCCCCGGTGCCATAGGTCGCCTTGGTCTCGCCGGGGCTGAGGCACCCCTGGCCGATCGTCGCGCTCTGCTGATCGCCGACCAGCCCGGCAATCGGGATCGCCGCGCCAAGCAGGTCGCGGCTCGTGGCGGCAAACCGCCCGGCATTGTCAACCACTTCGGGCAGCGCAGCGAGCGGGACATCAAACAGGTCGCACAGCCCCGGGTCCCAGGTCGCGCCGGCCAGCGGAAGCAACAGCGTGCGACTGGCATTGCTCGCATCGGTCACATGGGTTCCGCCTGACAGCTTCCAGGTCAGCCAGCTCTCAACCGTGCCCAGCGCCAGCCGCCCGGCCTGGGCCGCTTCGGCTACGGCTGGCACGTGCTGCACCAGCCAGCGCATCTTGGTGCCCGAGAAATAGGGATCGAGCAGCAGGCCGGTGCTGGCCTGGACCACCGGCTCCTGCCCGCCTTCGCGCAGGGTCGCGCAAAAATCGGCGGTGCGGCGATCCTGCCAGACCAGCGCACGATGCAGCGGCTCGCCCGATGTCTTGTCCCAGGCCACGACAGTCTCGCGCTGGTTGGTGATCCCGATCGCGGCGACATTGGCCGCGCCGCCGGCCTGATCAATTACCGCGCGGGCGCAGGCCAGCGTCCGCTCCCAGATCTCGGCAGCATCGTGTTCCACCCAGCCGGGCTGCGGGTAATGCTGGGTCAATTCCCGCTGGGTCACACCCTTCAGCGCGCCATCCGGGCTGAACAGCATGGCGCGTGTGGAGGTGGTGCCGGCGTCGAGGACAAGGATCAGGTCAGTCATGCCGTCTTTCTTGCCGATGGTGTCGGGCGAAGTCGAGACACCTTGCGCTTTGTGTTTCGACTTCGCTCGACACGAACGGATGTAGTTACCATATGGGCAGACATGGATGCCCCGCCCAAACCC
>JBIIDJ010000128.1:0-5773 GCA_044238415.1 Novosphingobium sp. | reverse complement strand
CGATCGTCAGCGCCACGCCCGCCTCGCGGGGGGTGGCAGTGGCGAGAACCGGCCAGGAAGTCAGCGGGACCACTTCGGTCCGCTCCTCGGCTTCCTTAAGACAGGCGAGTGGCAGCGCGCGGCCAGTGGCATCAAACAGGCGGACATCGGCGAGATCCCCTGTCTTCAGCACCGGCAGGGCTTCGGCCGGCAGGGCAAGCTGTTGTTCTGCAGTCCCCGCAGCTGGCGTCACGGTCCATTGCCGGGCGTAGCTTTCCGGCCGGGCGGGGTCGCGGGCTGGTTCGCGCCCGCAAGCGGCGAGCAGGGCCAGCGCGGCAAGCGCCAGTGGGCGCAGCGCGATCATCGGCCGGCCTCCGCAGCTTCACCGCCGCGGCGCGGCGGCAGGGGCACGAAATAGCCAATCACCAGCATCAGGATACCCACGGCAATGAAGGTGACAATCCGCTGCCAGCCTTCCGCACTCGACATATCAACCAGCAGTAGCTTGGCCACCACCAAAGCAAGCAAGGCCGCACCCACGAGCCACAGGACCCGCAAAGCCTGGCGCTGGGCGAAGACCATCAGCGCCATGGCAAGCAGGGTCCAGAGGATCGAGATGCCGGTCTGGACTTCGGCACTGGCGGCGAGCGCCGGGCCAGACCAGTCCACACCCAGCCAATGGTGCGCCGTGCGCAGCCAGATCGCATTGACGGCTGCGAAGCCCAGCAGGGCCGCCAGCACCGGGGCCAACCTGCCGCGCAGCATGTCGGCGCCTTCGGGCGCCGGGGCAATCGCACTGGCCATCCGGTGCCACATCGCCAGCGTCGCCAGCGCCAGCAGCACCGAGAGATCGACCGGGTTGACCAGCGGGATATAGGGCAAGGGCGCGGTAATCCCCTGTGCGACGACCGCAGTGACCATCGCGCCGCCATAGACCAGCACGGCCAGCGGCACCGCAGCCAGCCAGGCATAGGCAGTACTACGGCCAGCAATGGGCCAACGCTGCGCCAGCGCCTTGCCGCTGCGCACCGTGTCTCCGACCAGGGTCAGCGCCAGCAGTACCAGCGTGGCGGCAACCAGGAAGGCGACGCCAGCCCACGACGTATCCCACAGCCCGGCACGGTCGATACCAAGGAACAGCGTGTTGGCGAGCACCCCGGTCAGCAGCCAGACCGTGCCGGAATGGAGCCAGCCCTGTACGTCGGCCCGCCGTCCACCCGGTTTGAGCGCGGCCATGGTGTCGCCCGTTTGCAGAATGTGGCCGTGCAGACCCAATGCGACCAGCCAGGGCAGGACATCGGGCCAGTCGAACACGTGATGTCCCGCCGCAGCCTGGATCAGCAGGGTAATCGCCAGCAGTGGCAGGCTGAGCAGCGCGGGCCAGCCGGCGACCGACCAGTCGTACCGCCGTGCGGCCTGCAGTGACAGCCACATCGCCGCCACCACGGCGAGTGTTGCCAGCAATTGCTGCACAGCGGCCGGGAAAACCGGGCTCGGACCCAGGTCTGTTGCGACAGCCGGCAACAACCGCGACACTTCCTGCACCAGCGCCAGGCCGGCGAACAGGAAACCGGCAAGGAACACTGGCCGCTCCAGTTGCGCCTCGAGCGGAGCGTAGCTTTCGGCCCACCGGGAGCCGCTGTGCGGGAGCGGCCGGCGCAGCCACCAGGCCAGGGCCAACAGCGGCGCGGCAATCAGCAGGGCACCGATGAAGCCGGTGTTCAGCAACGGCAGGGCCGAGATGTTCGGCTCGATCGTGGCCAGGGCGATCAGCGCAGCCACCCCGACCAAGGCGAGGCCAAAGGCGCGCGGCATCCAGCGGGCCTGCCGCATGCCCACCCAGAAGGCGCCGGCCCCTTCAAGCGCCCAGGCTGCTCCGGCCCAGCGCACTTCCAGTGCCAGCGGGATCGCCAGCGTGATGAAGCCTACAGCGATAGCAATCAGGCACTCACCCAGCAGGCGGGTTTCGGGGCGTGGCTTTCGCCAGACCCAGGCGGTCAGCAAGACATAGAGCGCCCCAAAGCCGAGCGCGGCCCAGGCCTGGGCATAAGGAATGTGCTCGACCATTTGGGTTTGGAGACCAAACCCGGCAATCGCCGTGCCGAACAGCAAGGTCGAATCCGCCGCCAGGCCAAACCGCCCGGGGGTATTGTGGGCATAGAGCAGCGCAGTCAGCAGGTAGATCGTCACGGTTGCCGCCAGGAAGGCCTGGCAGATCCAGAAATGCTCGGGTGCATAGCGCGCCGCACCCCAGGCGGCGGCAATGGCGAAAGTGGCGAAGAAGCCCAGCAGGTTGAGCTCGCGCCAGGATTTCCAGCGGGCAATGTAGAGGATCGCCAGATTGAGCACCGTACCATAGGCAAACAGTGGCAGCGGCGTGCGGCTTTCCCCGCCCAGCAGGACGGGCACGGCGAAGCCGCCGGCGAAAGCCGCCAGCGCCATCAGCTTCGAATCCTGCAGCAGGGCCAGCGCGCAACCCAGCGCGGCGATCACGATCATCAATGCAAAGGCGGCGAGCGGCGGCATGACCTCGAACACGCGCGCTGCGGCAAAGACCGTGAGGTACAGCACGCCCACCCCGGCGCCCTGCAAGGCCAATCCGAAGTCGGGCCGCTGAACCCGGCGATTGAACCCAACAGCGAGCAGCACCGCCCCCACCGCGCCGACCATGGCCAGCCGCAGCTCGATCGGAAACAGCCCTGCATTGGCTGCATAGCGGGCCAGGAAGCTGAGTCCGACGAACAGGATAACTAGGCCGACCCGGACAATCGTATTGCCACCGAACAGCCAGCCGCGCACCGCGGCCAAGGCGCGCTCGGCCAGGTTGGGCTCAAGCGGGGTGAGCCTGCGACTGGTGTCGGCGGGAGCGTCTGCAGGCGGTGCCGCAGCCGCTTCGGGTAGCGGCTGGCTGAACGCGGGCGCAGGGTTCGCCCGCCGTGCCGCCGCCCGCACGGGCGGGACCGACGCAGCGGGGCCATCCGGCACGGACGGCGCCGCAGCGGTCCCCCGCGCATCAAGCTCGGCCGCGATCTGGCGGGCGATGTAGTCCTTGAGCTCGGCATCGACGATCTGCTTGAGGGTGTCCCTGGCGAGCCGCCGGACGGCGTTTTCAGCCCACAGGCCGGCCACCAGGCCCAGCAGTCCGCCCAGCACCAGGCCATAGCTTTCGAACTTGGTCATGGCCCAGCCGAACAGCCCGCCAAATACCGCACCCCACAGCTTCATGCCGCGCTCCCAACCCAGATGACGGCATAAAGCCACATCCGCGCCGCCAGGTCACGCGCTATGCGTCAGGTTGCAAACAGTTGTTTCAAATCGGCAAAGGCCTTGATCTCGAGCGCGTTGCCGCTGGGATCGCGGAAGAACATGGTCGATTGCTCGCCAGGCTGCCCCTTGAAGCGAGTGTAGGGCTCGATCTCGAACTTCACCCCGGCGGCGCGGAGCCGCTCAGCCAGCATGGCGAAATCCTCCAGCGTCAACACCACGCCGAAATGCGGCACCGGCACGCCATGACCATCAACATGATTGCGCGCCGCATCGCGCCCGGAATTGGCCGGTGCGAGGTGCGCAACAAGCTGGTGCCCGAAGAAATCGAAATCGATCCACTCGGTCGAGGATCGCCCTTCTCCGCAGCCAAGCAGATCACGGTAAAAGCTGCGGGCAGCCGCCAGGTCGTGAACCGGAAAGGCCAGGTGAAAGGGACGCAGGCTCATCGTGGTTCCTCCAGCAGTTCGGCGCCAACATGGACGGTGCCGCGCTTTGCCGCCAGCAATTCCTGCCGGTGGCGTTCGCGGTAGCCGGCCCGCTGATCCTCACTCCGCTCGCCGTAACAGGCAGCGCAAGAGACGCCTTCCTCATACTCCGGCGCGGCGCGATCCCCGGCCCCCAGCGGGCGGCGGCAGGCGCGGCAGAGCGAATAGTTGCCCGGCACCAGGCCGTGGCCGACGCTGACCCGCTCATCAAAGACGAAGCACTCGCCTTGCCACAGGCTGTCGGCCTCCGGCACGCTCTCAAGGTATTTGAGGATCCCGCCCTTCAGGTGATAGACTTCGACCACCCCCTCGGCCTTGAGGAAGGCGGTCGATTTTTCGCAGCGGATTCCCCCGGTGCAAAACATCGCCACCTTCGGTTGACGTCCTTTCCCCAGCAGTTCTTCGCGACGGGCGCGAAACCAATCGGGGAAGTCGCGGAAAGAGGCTGTCTTGGGGTTGATGGCCCGTTCGAACGTGCCAATCGCCACCTCGTAGTCGTTGCGCGTGTCGATCACGATGGTGTCCGGATCGGCAATCAGGGCATTCCAGTCAGCCGGGGGCACATAGGTCCCGACCACCGACAGCGGATCGATATCGGGCTGACCCATCGTCACGATCTCTTGCTTGAGGCGTACCTTCATCCGGTGAAACGGCATGGCCGGCGCGCGCGAGAACTTGACGTCCAGCTCTGCGCAGCCCGGCAGGGCGCGAAGCCGATCGAGCACGGCGGCAATGCCTGCATCACTCCCGGCAATCGTGCCGTTCACCCCTTCGCGCGCCAGCAGCAGCGTGCCCTTGATACCGTGCTGGCGGCACAGCGCGGAGAGTGGAGCGCGCACGGCCGCCGGATCGCCAAAGCGGGTAAAGCGGTACAGCGCCGCAACGCACACGGGCAGGTCCACGGGATCCATGCGGCGCGCCTAACCGTTCAGGCTCGACACGGTCAAGCTGAACGGTTAGCGCCCCGCTTATGAAGCTGATCATTGGCAACAGGAACTACTCCAGCTGGTCGCTGCGCGGCTGGCTGGCGTGCAAGCAGTCCGGCCTGCATTTCGACGAGATCCAGGTACCGCTTTATGGTGAGGACTGGGACGCGCAGAAGAAGGTCAATGACGAGATTGCGCCTTCGTCAGGCAAGGTGCCGGTGCTGTGGGATGGCGATGCCGTGGTCTGGGACAGCCTGGCGATTGTCGAATACCTTGGCGACAAGGTCGGGCGCGAACGGTTCTGGCCCAAGGCCGACGATGCCCGCGCCATGGCCCGCTCGATGGTTGCCGAAATGCACTCCTCGTTCGGGGCGCTGCGCAAGCAATGCCCGATGAACATGCGCCGCCGGGTCGAAGGCTGGCAGTTAGACGAGGATGCTCGGAGCGACGTGGTCCGCGTCCTGACGCTCTGGGCCGAAGCCCGCGCCCGCTTCGGCAGGGGCGGCCCTTACCTGTTCGGCAGCTTCAGCGCGGCAGACATCTTCTATGCACCGGTGGTCAGCCGGTTCGTGACCTATGATCTGGGTGTGCCTGGCTTCGCTGTTGCTTATATGGAGGCGATCTGGGAACACGAATGGATGCAGACATGGATTGCCGCGGCCGAGGACGAGGAATGGGTGATCGAACAGTGGGAAGTTCCCGCTCCGTCGAAGGGAAGCAAGTGATGCGCTGGGTCGCTGCCCTGATAGCTGCCGTGACTGTCTTTGCCGCCCGCCCGGCGCTGGCCTGGGGCGAATTTGGCCACCATACCACGGCCAGCATTGCCTGGGCCAATGTCACCCCCGAAACCCGCCGAGCGCTGAGCCAGTTGCTGCGGGCAGAGGCCAGTCTGGGCACCCCGGCCTGCCGGGTCCGCAATCTTGAGGAGGCCAGCTACTGGCCCGATTGCATCCGCCGTGATGCCTGGCGCTGGGCCTATTCGTTCGCCTGGCACTACCAGACCATGAACGTGTGCAAACCTTACGATCCGCGCGCCAACTGCTCGGGTGGCAACTGCGTGACCGGCCAGATTGAGCGGAGCCGCAGGGTGCTGGCGGACAAGAGCCTGCCGGCCGC
>JBIIDJ010000127.1:0-5830 GCA_044238415.1 Novosphingobium sp. | reverse complement strand
AAGAAAGCAAAGACAATTGGTGTCCGACTCACTGCGGAGGTTCCCTTGCACGATGCCCTGTTCCAGCCGGTGAAGCTCGGCGCGCTCGAATGCCCCAACCGCATCCTGATGGCTCCGCTGACCCGCGGTCGCTCCGATCCGGGTTCGATCCCCAATGCGATGATGGCCCAATACTACAGCCAGCGGGCCGGGGCCGGGCTGATCATTTCCGAGGCGACCGGGATCAGTGTCGAAGGACTCGGCTGGCCCGCTGCACCGGGCGTGTGGAGCGGGGCTCAGACCGAAGGCTGGAAGCTGACCACCGAAGCCGTGCACAAGGCCGGCGGACGGATCATCATGCAGCTGTGGCACATGGGCCGGCTGGTCCACCCCGATTTCCTCGGCGGCAATCCGCCGGTCTCCGCCTCGGCCACGACCGCGCCCGATCACGCCCACACGCCGACCGGGCGCAAGCCGCACGAACAGGCGCGCGCTGCGACTAAGGACGATATTGCCCGGATCGTGGATGACTATGGCAAGGCGGCCGCCAATGCCAAAGCGGCCGGGTTTGACGGGGTCCAGCTGCACGGCGCCAATGGCTATCTGATCGACCAGTTCATCCGCAGCTCCTCCAACCTGCGCGATGACGACTACGGCGGTTCGCCCGAAAACCGGGTGCGGCTGATGCGCGAAGTGCTGGAGCGGCTGATCGATGTCTGGGGGGCGGGGCGCGTCTCGATCCGCCTGTCGCCGAATGGCGAGACCCAGGGCTGCGACGATGCCACCCCGGCGGAAACCTTTGGCGCGGCGGCGAAGGTGCTGCAGGAGCTGGGCATCGGTTTCCTTGAACTGCGCCAGCCCGGGCCAGACGGCACCTTTGGCCGGACCGACGTGCCCAAGCAGGGCGCGCACTTGCGGACGATCTTCAAGGGGCCACTGGTCCTCAACAGCGATTACAGCGCCGAAGCCGCTGCAGCCGAAGTGGCTGGTGGCGCCTGCGAAGCAATCAGCTTTGGCCGACCCTACATTTCCAATCCGGACCTGGCCGAGCGGATCCGGTTGGGCGCCGAATGGGCGCCGAATGTCAATGTGCCGCAAAGCTGGTACCTGCCAGGCCCGGCCGGTTACATTGACTATCCCGCCCTGGCGACGGTCGCATAGGACAGGGTTGACCGATCATGCTGATGCGCTCCTGGTTGTTCGTTCCCGGCGACAGCGAGAAAAAGCTCGGCAAGGCGGCGCTGACCGGGGCCGATGTGATTATTGTCGACCTGGAGGATTCGGTCGCTCCCGCCAACAAGGCGGCGGCGCGGGATCGCGCCCGGGATTGGTTGATCGCACACCGCCAGCAAGTGGCCGGGCGCAAGTTCGGGCGCTGGGTGCGGATCAATGCGCTTGACAGCCGGCAGTGGCGTGATGACCTGATCGGCGTGCTGCCCGGCGCACCGGACGGGATCATGCTGCCCAAGTCGGCCGGACCGGAATCGGTCCAGACGCTGGGGGCCGAGCTGTATGAACTGGAGCAGCGCCATGGGATTCCGGCCGGATCGACCCGGATCCTCCCGCTGGTCAGCGAAACTGCGATGGCCGCGATCACGATCCCCAGCTATGCCATGGCCCCACTGCCGCGGCTGGCCGGGCTGACCTGGGGCGGGGAAGACCTGTCTGCCGCGATCGGTGCCGGTCGCAAGTACGATGCCGATGGCCGCTGGACCGATGCCTTCCGCTTTGCCCGGGTCCAAACCTTGCTGACCGCGCATGCCCGCGGGGTCATGGCAATCGACACCCTCCATGCCGATTTCGCCGATACGGCCGGTCTTCAACGCATCGCGCGCGAGGCGCGGGGCGATGGCTTTGCCGGGATGCTGGCGATCCACCCGGCCCAGGTCCCGGTGATCAACGCTGCCTTCACGCCGAGCGAGCAGGAACTGGAGGACGCCCGGGCGATCGTTGCCGCCTTTGCTGCGCAGCCGGGTGCTGGGACGCTGCAGATCGACCGCCGCATGATCGACCGCCCGCACCTGGTGTTGGCGAAACGGTTGCTGGGAATTGATGATTAATCAGGGACGGGGCTTTATGCCCGCCCCAGATCGCCCTTGCCCACGGTCCCGGCCGCCATCTCTAGCATCCGGTCGAGGCTCTTCTTGGCGGCGAGGCGCAAGGACTCCTCGATCTCGATCCGCGGCTGCAGGTCGCGCAGCGCGAGGTAGAGCTTTTCCAGCGTGTTGAGCGCCATGTAGGGGCAGATATTGCAATTGCAGTTGCCGTCGGCCCCGGGTGCACCAATGAACCGCTTTTCGGGCAGCGCCTTTTCCATCTGGTGGATGATGTGCGGCTCGGTCGCGACGATCAGAGTGTCGCCGGGGAAGGTCTTGGCGAAATTGAGGATGCCGCTAGTCGAGCCGACGTAATCGGCATGGTCGACGATGTGCGGCGGGCATTCCGGGTGGGCGGCAACCGGGGCGCCGGGGTATTGGGCCTTGAGCTTCATCAGCTCGGTTTCGCTGAAGGCTTCGTGGACGATGCAGACGCCCGGCCACAGCAGCATGTCGCGCCCGAACTTGCGGTTGAGATAGCCGCCCAGGTGCCGGTCCGGCCCGAAGATGATCTTCTGCTCGGGCGGGATCTGGGCCAGGATCGTTTCCGCGCTGGAACTGGTCACGATCACGTCGGACAGCGCCTTCACCTCGGTCGAGCAGTTGATATAGGTCAGGGCGATGTGATCGGGATGCGCCTCGCGGAAGGCCTTGAACTTCTCGGGCGGGCACGAATCCTCAAGCGAGCACCCGGCATCCAGATCGGGCAGCACCACTATCTTCTGGGGCGAGAGAATCTTGGCCGTATCGGCCATGAACTTCACCCCGCAGAAGGCGATTACATCGGCATCTGTGGCTGCCGCCTTTTTCGACAGCTCCAGCGAATCGCCCACGAAATCGGCCAGGTCCTGGATCTCCGGCTTCTGGTAGTAATGCGCCAGAATCACCGCGTTGCGCTCCTTGCGCAGCCGCTCGATCTCGGCGCGGATGTCGATCCCGGAAAGGTTGGTCGGCTGGGCGGTCATTGGGGGTCCCTTCGCGAAGTGGCCCCCAGATGGCCCTTTAGTCCGGCCTAATCAAGGCATCCCTGGGGGCAGGTAGGCTTCCATTGGCCGTGCCGCGCCGGGATGGCCTGCCATGATCTGTTCGGTCAGCGCGATCCCCCAGCCGGTATAGGCCAGAAGCTGTCCGAGGGCGATCCAGCCGATTCCCGCGGTCAGGCCGATTACCCAGGCCGGATGGACATGGCCAAGCCGCCGCCGATCCCGCCACATCCCCACCAGGATGAAGATCAGGCCGATCCCGCTGGTAATCTCCCAGGCCAGCGAACCAAACAGCGGTGCGGGCAGGATCCGTCCGAAACCCGGCCCAAGGATCGAGGCCGTGGCGCTCAGCATTAACCGCCGGTGCCAGTCGCTCCGACGGCGCAGCGCCACGCCGGCCAGCGCCAAGGCGGCAAAGGTGAGCAGGCTCAGCGGATTGCTGATCATAAACTCGTTGGCATCGAAGAAGAACGGCCCGCCGGTGCGCTGCAACGAGGCGACGGTGATGGCCATGCCGCTCCCCGCCATCAGCGGAATCCACAGCAGGGAGAGCCAGCCGAGCCGGCGATGCAGGGCCAGGTTGCCGCCGGCTATAAAGGCCGACTGCGTGACCAGCAGGGCGACCCAGCCAAAGAACACAAAGGCATGGAAATGATAAACCGGCGGCACTGCGAAACTGCTGCGGCCCATTGCGAGGTGAAGGCTGAAACCTACGACAATGACCAGGGCCATCGCGCAGGACATCCTGAAGAAAAAGCGCTCTTCGGCGCGTGCGGCAATACCGCCGCCATCCGCCAGCGTAGCCATACGGCTTCTCCCACCCAAGGCGCGCGACCTCAGGCCGGCAGGATGCCACGAAAGGCCCCAGTGCAAAAGCATCGATTATGGCCGCGCATGTGCTGCCCTGCCGCGCGGTTGAGGCCGGATCAGGGGTCGGTGTAGCTGCGGCAATCGGGGGCGGGGCGGTCCATCTCGTATCGCTCGGTGGCCGGATTGAACCGCAGCCTGCGCTGGTAACTGCATTCGAAATCGGTCCAGTGGCTCAGATCAGCCTGGGTCAGCGGCCTGCCCGTGCTGGAATCTTCCCAGCGGCGCGCGGTTTGCGGGAAAGCCGTGGCCTGGGTGCGATAGATCAGATCGGGCAATTGATCGCCGCTGCTATCCGCTGCCACCTGCAGCGTTGCGCCAAAGGTATATTGATCCTGGCAGACATCCAGCCGCCGCCTGGCCTGTTCCGCATTGAAGCAAGCGCGGATCGAGAGTGCTGAATGCCAGGGCAGATTGGCCAGCTCAGGGCTGACACTGCCGACATGGCCAACCGCCAGGGCATGCAGGTGCAGTCGCGAAACCTCAGCCCCACCCCCGGAATAGGCTACCCTGCGCCGCTCGATCACGCCAATCACCCAAGTACGCAAGGCGGGAGCGCCCCCCGGCAAAGGCAGAGCATAAGGCCAGAATTCCAACGTCCTGTCGTGATCGATGCCGTATGCCAGCGGTTCATGCTTCAGGTCCGCAGGATCGGCCAGATCGCTGATGGCTAAGCGCATGGCCTGCTCGCCGCGCTCCGGATCGGGAACCACGGCGAAGCAGGCCTTGAACTCGGGAAAACAATGGCGGCCTTGCGAAGCCATCAAGGCGACCGGCTGACCGGTGCCGACTTTATCAACCACCGGAGCCTGATTGGCTGCCGCAGCCTGGATAGGCGTCGCGGCCAGGGCCAGGGCTACGACCGCAGCAGCCATGCCTCATCCTCAGTCGCCACCCGTCCCTGTCGTTCCAGGTCAACCAGGTGGGCCAGCACCGAGCGGCCCGCCGCGCCGGTCAGTCGCGGGTCGAGTCCTTTGTACATTACCGCGACCATTTCCGGGATGCGCTGCGGTCCGGTGGCCAGCAGCTTGAGGATCTGCGCCTCCCGGCTGCGGCGATGGCCCAGCATCCCGCGCACCAATTGGCGGGGCTTATCCACCCAGGGGCCGTGGGCCGGGTACAGCCGCTTGTCCTCGCGATCGTAAAGCTTCTGAAGGCTGGCCATGTAGGCGCTCATGTCGCCATCCGGCGGCGAAACCACGCTGGTCGACCAGGCCATCACGTGATCGCCGGTAAACAGGGCGCCGCTTTGGATCAGGCCGTAGCACAGGTGGTTGCTGGTATGCCCGGGGGTGGCCACCGCTTCGATTGTCCAGTCCGGGCCGGAAATGCGCTCGCCGTCAGTCAGCACCCGATCGGGGGCATAGGTCTGGTCAAAGGCGCTGTCGGCGCGCGGGCCGTCATCGTTGAGGACCAGTGGCGCACAGCCGATGATCGGTGCCCCGGTCAGTGCTTTCAGCGGTGCTGCAGCCGGCGAGTGGTCGCGGTGGGTGTGGGTGCAGAGGATCGCGGTGATCTTGGCTGTGCCAACGGCTGCGATGATCGCGTCGACATGGCCTGCGCCATTCGTATCGGCACCCTTGAACGGGCTGGGCTCACCGTTCAGCCCATCGTCGGCCGGGCCGGGATCGATCACGGCCACTTCGCTGCCCGCCCCGACAATGTAGGTCTGGGTGCCGGTAAAGGTGTAGTGCGACGGATTGGGTGCCAGCACGCGCCGCACCAGCGGTTCGCATTGCTCACTGAGGCCGGTCGGCCAGGGTTTGGGCGGGGCGTCCATGTCTGCCCATATGGTAACTACATCCGTTCGTGTCGAGCGAAGTCGAAACACAAAGCGCAAGGTGTCTCGACTTCGCCCGACACCATCGGCAAGAAAGACGGCATGACTGACCTCATCCTTGTCCT
>JBIIDJ010000126.1:0-5848 GCA_044238415.1 Novosphingobium sp. | reverse complement strand
GCACCAGCGTGGCCCCATGTTTCTTTGCCAGCGCCGGGTAGATCGGATCGAACTGCGCGCGATAGTCAGCGCCAAGATTGGGCGCCGAAAGCATCCCCATCAGCACCACCGGAATTCCCCTGGCCCTGAGCTTGCCCAGCATTTCATCGAGGTTCTTGCGGGTCTCCGCCGGCGACAGCCCGCGCAGCATGTCGTTGCCGCCAAGGCTGATTATCACCAGCGCAGGCGGATTTCCGAGACTATTCAGCGTGAAATCGAGCCGACCCAATCCGCCCCCGGTGGTATCACCCGAGACGCCGGCATTGGTAATCCGCGCGTTGATGCCCCGGGCGCGCAAGGCGCTTTCCAGCCGCGCCGGATAGCTCTGCCCCGGCTCCAGTCCGTAGCCGGCAAAGAGGCTGTCACCCAGCGCGACGATCCGCAGCTCATCACCCATAACCGGCAATTCGGGTGCGGCGCTGGCGGCTATTTCGGCCGGCGGCGTGGCCGGTTGCTCCGATCCGCAGGCACCCAGCACAAAGGCCAGTGCGAGAGGGCTTGCAAGAAGGCCTGCGGATTTCCATTTCATGTTGCGACTTTCCTTAGTTCGTTTCCTCTTAGCTATGGCCATTCGCTGACGTGACAAGTCCCAATCCGGCGATCAGCGCCACAAACCTTACCCTCACGCTCGGCACTGGCGAGGCGGCGACCCAAATCCTGCGCGGGATCGACCTGACCGTGCCGCTTGGGCAGACCCTGGCACTGCTGGGCCCGTCAGGCTCTGGCAAGAGCTCGCTGATGGCAGTGCTCTCTGGCCTCGAACGGGCCAGCGGCGGGCAACTGACCGTGGCGGGTGAGAATTTTGCCGCGCTTGATGAGGACGCCCTGGCCGCCGCCCGGCGCGGCCGGATCGGCATCGTGCTCCAGGCTTTCCACCTGCTGCCGACAATGACCGCGCTCGAAAACGTCATGACACCGCTTGAGCTGGCCGGGATCGACGATGCCCGCACCCGCGCTGAGGCCGAGCTGTCCGCCGTAGGCTTGGCCCACCGCCTGCATCACTATCCCACCCAGCTTTCGGGCGGTGAGCAGCAGCGTGTGGCGATTGCCCGCGCGCTCGCGGGCCGCCCGGCGCTGGTCTTTGCCGATGAGCCGACCGGCAACCTCGATGGCACGACGGGCGGCGGGATCGTCGACCTGCTGTTCGCTCGCCGGGCCGAAACCGGGGCCACGCTGGTAATCATCACGCACGATCCGGGGCTTGCCGCGCGGTGCGAACGCGTGGTGACCCTGGCCGATGGCCGCATCGCGAGCGATAGCGCCCAGTGAGCCCCCCCGCCCTTCCCTGGACGACCGCCTGGACCATTGCCCGGCGCGATCTTTCGGCGCGGTTCCGAGGCCTGCGCTTGCTGCTCGCCTGCCTGTTCCTGGGCGTCGGTGCGCTGGCGGCAATTGGCACCCTGACCGGCGCGATCGAGCGTGAGCTTAAGGATCGCGGCCAGACCATCCTGGGCGGCGATGTCCAGGTGGAAGTGTGGCAGCGCGGCGCCAATGCCGCCGAGCTCGCCGGAATGGCACGCTATGGCAAAGTTTCCGGTGGCACGCGGCTCCAGGCCATGGCCAGCCATGGCGACATGGTCGTGCCGATCGAGCTCAAGGCGGTCGATCTGGCCTGGCCATTGGTGGGTCAGCTCAAGTTGACTGACGGGCGCAAGGTCGGCGCGCCGGCGCCCGGCGAAGCCTGGGTTTCGGCTGATGCACTGGCCCGACTGGAGCTGGCCGCGGACGGCAGCTTCACCATTTCCGGCCAGATGCTTAAGGTCGCGGGAGTGATTGCCGACGAGCCGGACCGGCTGAGCGAAGGCTTTGCCCTCGGCCCGACGGTGATCGTCGATGCGGGTTTTCCGGGCCGCGCCGGTTTGACTGCGCCCGGCTCGATGTTCCGCAGCAAGTACCGCCTGTTGCTGCCCGCAGGGCGCGATCCCGTCGCCACGATTGACGCTCTCAAGGCTGAATTCCCCAAATCCGGTTTCACTTACCGACAGCGTGACCGCGCTGCGCCCGGGGCAGACCGCTTTGTCAGCCGCATGGGAGAGTTCCTGGTGCTGGTCGGACTGACCGCCATGGCGATTGCCGGGATCGGCATCGGCGGCGGGGTCTCCTCTTACCTGGAAGCACGTCGCAATGGTATTGCCACGCTGAAAGTACTGGGCGCAACGAGCACCGACATAACCCGGATCTACCTGCTGCAACTGCTGGCCGCCGCGCTGGCCGGCAGCCTCGCCGGCCTCACTGCCGGAATCATGGTCATGCCGCTGCTTGGCCAGGCCCTGGGTGCGCTGTTGCCAGTTGCGCCGGGCCTCGTTTTCGACTGGTCGGCACTAGCCCGGGCGACAGCTTATGGCCTGCTGGTGGGCCTGGTTTTCGCCGCCCCGCCGCTACTGGCCGCGCGGCGCTTTCCTGCGCTTGCCCTGATGCGCGCTCGAGTCTCGCCACTGGCCGGTCAGCTGCGTGAGGCGGCCTGGCCGGTGGGCCTGGGCTTTGCCGCCATCATCGTGTTGACCCTGGCGAGCGCTGCACAATTGCCGGTCACCGCCGGGTTCCTCGCCGGCGCGATTGCCGTCCTCGGGCTGCTCGGCCTGCTCGGCCTGGGCATCCGCAGGCTGGCCGCGCGGCTGCCGCGACCCAATCGCCCGCTGCTGCGGCTGGCGCTCTCTAACCTTCACCGCCCCGGCGCGCAGACCGGCGCGCTGGTTACGGCGCTGGGTTTCGGCCTGTCCGCCTTCGTCCTTCTGGCAGTGATCCAGACCAGCCTTGAGGCCAATATCGCCAGCCGCGTGCCACAGCGCGCACCGGACTATTTCATGCTCGACCTGCCGCGTGACCGGGCTGCCGAAATGGAGCGGATCGTCCAGGCCGCTGCCCCCGGCGCCACGATCCGCAAAGTCCCGGCACTGCGCGGTGCGATCCTGGCCTATGGGCCCGAAAACGCGATGACCCGCGTCGCTGATCTCAAGGAAATTCCGGATGGCGCCTGGCCGCTGCGGGGTGAACGCGGACTGACCTATTCCCCGACCTTGCCCGAAGGCAATTCTTTGATAGCCGGAGAATGGTGGCCGGCGGACTATTCGGGCGAGCCGCTGGTCTCGGTCGACGAGGAACTGGCCAATGCGATCGACCTCAAGATCGGGGACAAGATCACCATCGGCATCCTGGGGGTTGAGCGCAGCGCACGAATTGCCTCGCTGCGGCGGATCGACTGGGACAACATGGGCTTCAACTATGTGCTGGTCTTCTCACCCAACACGCTGGCCGATGCGCCGCACAACCTGGCCGCAACCATTGACCTGCCTGCCGGTGCGGAACGCGCCGTGCTGCTGCCGCAATTGCTGCGCGCCTTCCCGTCCAGCTCGGTGATTGAGGTGGGCGGTGTGTTGCAGCAGGCTCGTACACTGCTGACCCAGGTTTCGACCGCGATCCTGGCTGCTGCTTCGGTTGCGGTGCTGGCCGGGATTGCCGTGCTGCTGGGTGCGATTGCGGCAGCACGGGCCAGCCGGCTGTATGATAACGTGATCCTGCGCGTGCTCGGCGCCAGCCGGCGGCAATTGCTGGGCTTGCAACTGGCCGAATATGGGCTGCTGGCACTATTGCTGGCCGGGGTAGCTCTGGCGCTGGGATCGGCGATTGGGTGGCTGGTCATCACCCAGCTGTTCGAGTTCGACTGGCTGCCCAACTGGCCGCAGGTAATGGCTGTGCTGGGCGCCGGACTGCTGCTGACCGTGACCTTCGCCCTGGCCGGTTCGCTACCGCTGCTGCGCGCCAAACCGGCGCAGGCGCTGCGCGAATTGTAAGGCTGCACACTTGATCGCCGGGGCTTAAGGGCTACATCCACAGCATGTACATCGAAACCGAAACCACCCCGAACCCCGCTACGCTGAAGTTCCTGCCCGGGCAGGAAGTGATGGTGGGCGGCGGCACCCGTGACTTCCGTGACGAGACGGATGCCGCTGCCTCGCCGTTGGCCGAAACCCTGTTCAGCCTGGGCGATGTCACGGGCGTATTCTTCGGGCGCGATTTCGTATCGGTTACGGCCGGGCCGGGGGTCGATTGGTCGGCGCTCAAGCCGCAAGTGGTGGCGATCCTGCTCGATCACTTCGTCAGCCAGGCACCGCTGTTCCATGTGCCAGCCGGCAACGGCATTGTCGTCCCGGCAGAAGATGACGGCGATCATGGTGACAATCCGGCCGATGCCGAGGTGGTTGCGCAGATCAAGGAGCTGCTGGAAACCCGGATCCGCCCGGCTGTGGCCAATGACGGCGGCGACATTGCCTATCGGGGGTTTCGCGAGGGCGTGGTCTACCTCTCGATGCAAGGCGCCTGTTCGGGCTGCCCTTCGTCCACCGCCACCCTCAAGCACGGCATCGAGAGCCTGCTCAGGCATTACGTGCCCGAAGTGACCGAAGTCCGCGCGGCCTGATCGGCGCACAAACAGGGGAATTGCAGCAATGAGCACGCCGCTGGACGCCGCCGCACTTGACCAACTGTTCCGCACGGCGCGGACCTATAACGGCTATCTCGACAAGCCAGTGTCGACCGAACAGCTCCACGCCATCTGGGACCTGATGAAGTACGGACCGACCAGCGCCAACATGCTCCCGGCGCGGCTGGTCTGGTGTGTTACCGATGAAGCCAAGGCAAAGCTGGCCGCCTGCTGCATGCCCGCCAATGCCGAGAAGATCCTCAAGGCCCCGGTCAGCGTGGTCCTCGGCATGGACCTCGATTATCATGAGCAGCTGCCGTGGCTGTTCCCGCACACCGATGCCAAGGCCTGGTTCGATGGCAACGAACCGCTGCGCGAGGTTTCGGCGATGCGCAATTCCAGCCTGCAAGGGGCCTATCTCATCCTTGCCGCGCGCGCGCTGGGACTAGATACCGGGCCAATGTCGGGCTTTGCCAACGATGCGGTCGATGCCGCATTCTTTGCCGATACACCGCGAGTGAAGAGCAATTTCATCTCGACCCTGGGCTATGGCGACCCGGCGACGATCTTCGAGCGCAGCCCGCGTCCCGATTTCGGCACTTTCAATCGGATCGTGTGACGCGCTAACAGGCGCGTGATGCGAACACTGGTGATCGATAGTGCGACCGAGGCCTGCTCGGTCAGCCTGTTTAACGGTACGGACCTGATCGACGGGGATCTGCGCCTGCTTGGGCGCGGCCATGCCGAACAACTGGTACCAATGATCGCCGCGCTGCCGGGGAGCGGCCGGGCTGACCGGATCGCCGTGGCGCTTGGGCCAGGCAGCTTTACCGGGCTCAGGGTCGGGTTGGCCGCTGCACGCGCGCTGGCCCTGGCCTGGCAGGCCGAACTGGTCGGCTATCCTTCCTTGGCGTTAGTCGCTGCAATGGCCCGCGACGAACGCGGGGCGCAGCCGGTCACTGTGGCGATGACCGGCGGCCACGGGGAATGGTTCGTGCAAAGCTTTGCTGCAGATGGCCAGCAGCGCGCGCCGCTTACTTCTCTGTCACCTGCGGCCGCTGCCGCGACAGCGACCGAGCCGCTGGTCGCCGGCAGTCAGGCCGAAGCGCTGGTGGCGGCGCGTGGCAGCGGCACGGCCCGGCCACTGTGGCCCGATGCGCGAGCTTTTGGCCTGCTTGATCCAGCCCACCTCACCCATGACGTGTCCTTGCTCTACGGCCGCGCGCCCGATGCCCGGCTGCCCGCCGTATGATCAGTCCGGTAGACGATATCGACGGGATTATGGCAGTGATGCATGCTGCCTTCGATCCCGCCTATGGCGAGGCCTGGACGCGCCGGCAGGTAGAAGATGCACTGGTGGTCGGCAGTTCCCATTACACCCTGGCCAAG
>JBIIDJ010000045.1:0-20172 GCA_044238415.1 Novosphingobium sp. | reverse complement strand
CCGACCGGCGGCGGGTGATCCAGGTCATGCTCAATCTGATCGCCAATGCCGCAAAGTATCATGGCAGCGGCACGCAAGTGCGGCTGACCTGCCGGGCCGAGGGCGGCGCGATCCGCATCGAGGTGGAGGACGATGGCGATGGTATCGATCCTGCCGCCGTGCCGCGCCTGTTCACGCCGTTCGACCGGCTGGGCCAGCAGAACCGAACGCGGCTTGAGGGCACCGGTCTCGGCCTCGCGTTATCCCAGAAGCTGGTCGAATCGATGAGCGGGTTAATCGGCTACGCCGCGCCGGCCAAGGGCGCGCGCTTCTGGTTCAGCATTCCGGCCCTGGCCGAACCCCGCGGTGCCGAGGCCGCAGAGTGACTTTCTGAGCGATTGATGGACCCCGCATGACCAGCCTTGTCAGTGCCGCCGAAATTCTCGCCCGCCGCATACTCGTGATCGATGACGAGGAAGCCAACGTGCTGTTGCTCGCCTCTGTGTTAGAGCGCGAAGGCTATCGCGATATCCATTGCGTGACCGACCCGACCAAAGCGCTGGAGGCCTATGTCAGCCTGGCTCCGGACATCGTCCTGCTTGATCTGATGATGCCCGAAGTGGATGGCTTTCAGCTGCTTGAGGCGTTCAAGCGGCATGACCGGCCCGACGAATTCCGCCCGGTGCTGGTGCTGACGGCCGATGCCACGCTCCAGGCCCGCCGCCGGGCGCTGGCAGTTGGCGCCAAGGATTTCGTTATCAAGCCGTTTGATGTGATCGAAGTGGCGCTACGCATTTCCAATCTGCTGGAAACGCGCGTGCTCTACGAGCGGTTGCGCGCGGTCTGATCCGGCTCCGCTTCCGCCTCCGCGGCGCTGCCGCGAACAAGCAACAGGTACATCACCGGGGTGACGATCCGGCTGAGCAGGGTGGAAGAAATCAGCCCGCCGATGATCACCCAGGCCAGCGGCGCGTAAAGCGGCGCGCCTGACAGAGCCAGCGGCAGCAGTCCGCCAATCGCGGTGACCGAAGTAAGCAGGACCGGAAGAAAGCGGATTTCGCCGGCGCGCTCGATTGCTTCGCGCAGTTCCATCCCGCGTTCGCGCAGCTGGGTTGTGAAGTCGACCAGCAGGATCGAGTTCTTGATTTCGATCCCGATCAGCGCGACGAAGCCGATCACCGCCAGGAAGCTAAGCGAATAGCCAGTCAGCAACAGGGCGACGAGCCCGCCGAACAGGCCAAGCGGGATCACGCCGGCCACCACTGTCACTTCGCGGAACCGGCCGAACTCTGCCACCAGGACGCCGAATATCCCGAACACCGCGAGCAGGATCACCCCGCCCAGGCCGCCGCTGCTGCGCGCCGATGCCTCGGCCTCGCCGCCGATGGTATAGCCATAGCCCGGCGGGAAGCGCAGCTTATCGACCTCGTTGAGGATCTGGGGCAGCAGCTTGGATGGCAGCAACCCGTCCTCCACGGCGGCGGTGACTGTATTGGCACGTTGCAGCCTATAGCGGTTGATCTGCGCGGGTGCCGAAGCAAGCTTCGGTGAGGCCAGCTGGGAAAGCGGCACGCTGGCCCCATCAAGCGACGGGACGTAGATCGAACCCAGCGCCGAGACCGGCAGCTCACGCTGCATCGGCAAGCGGACCCGGACCGGGTAACTGTCGCCTTCGGCATCGCGGAAGGCGGCCACGCGCTCGCCGCTGAGCGCCAGCCGCAGTGTGCGGCGCACGGCATCGGGCGGCACGTTAAGTAGCCCGGCCTTGGCCGTATCGACACCGAGATCAAGGTCGATCCGGTCAACCGCCAGTGGGTCCACAACGTCGCGCGTGCCCTTGGTGCGGCGCATGATCGCGGCGACATCGGCCGACAGCGCCTTGATGGTGGCCAGCTCCGGCCCAGTGATGCGCAATGCGAGGGGGGCCTCGACCGGGGGACCGCTGTCGAACTGGACCACGGTAACCCGCGCACCTGGATAGGTGGCCAGCTTGCGGCGCAGCGCGGTGATGTGGTCGGGGGTCTTGCGCGGGTTGTACTCGTCGATCGTGACGAAGATTTCGCCATAGCGGGTGTCGAATTCGCGCGGGATGTTGTTGTAGAAGATCTGCGGGTTGCCGCGTCCGGCGTTCTCCATTCGGGTGAGCAGGCCCGGGAAGTCTGCCACCAGCTTTGACACTTCGCCGACGATACGGTCGGTTTCGACCACGCTGCTGCCCTCGGGCGCTTCGACGCGGACCATGAAATAGGGTTGGTCCGCCTTGGGGAAGAGGCTGAAGCCGATCAGCGGCACGGTGGCGAACATCGCCGCGCAGGCCGCCATCGCGCCCCAGAAGGTACGGCGCGGATTATCCAACGCCCAGTGCAGGATCGGGCGGTAAAACCGTTCGATTCCGCCGTTAAGCGCCTGTAGAAAGCGATTGCCTTCAGGGCCGTGGTTCGGCTTCAGCAAGCGGCTGGCAACGAACGGAATGATGGTCATCGATACCAGCAACGATGCCGATACCGTGGCCAGCACGGCCAATGGCAGGCCGCGCACGAAGTCACCCGATCCCTCGGGCAGATTGGCTAGTGGCAGGAAGGCAAACAGCAGCACGCCGGTGGAGCCGAGCACGGCCATGGCAATCTCACGGGTGCCGTTTACGGCAGCGTCCTCCGGCGGATCGCCGTCCCGGATGTGCCGCTCGATATTCTCCACCACCACGATCGAATCGTCGACCAATAGGCCTAGCGAGATGATGAACCCGGATATGCTAATCTGGTTGAGCGAATAGCCGAGCTGGAACAGCACAAGCACCCCGATGGCCAGCGACAGCGGGATCGAGATGATCACCACCAGCGATGCGCGTGTGCCAAGTGGCAGCAGCGTTACCAGCACTAGCGCCAGGGCGATCGCGAAGTCGGTGGTTAGTTGGCCCAGTCGTCGTTCGATGTCCCGGCTTTGATCGAAGCCGGTTTCCAGCTTCATATCAGGCGGCAGCTGCGGCCGGAAAGCGTCGACCGCTGCATCGAGGTTCTTGCGCAGCGTCGTCGCGTCCACCCCGTCCTTCTGCTTGACCGAAACGAACACCGCCGGTTGGCCGTTGAAGCGGGTGACGTGCAGCCGTTCGGCCTCGGCCCAGCCGACGGTGGCAACATCTCCGACCCGCACAATCCGTCCGTCGCCGGCGCGCAGGACAATCGCGGCGATGTCCTCCGGTTTGCGATAGGCTCCCCCGGCATCGACGTTGAACCGCCGCCCGGCTGACTGGACCGCGCCACCCGGCAGGTCGATCCCGCCATTGGCCAGCGCGCTCGCCACGAGAGCAGGGGGAATGCGCAGTTCCGCAAGCTTGCCCGGATCGAGCGCGACCCGCATTTCGGGTTCGGGCAGGCCAGAGATCACCGTGGCACGGACTCCGGGCACCACGTTTAGCCGGTCGCGCAGATCGCTGGCGTATTTCTCGACGCGCCGCCAGCTCGATCCATCGTTGACCAGCGCCAGTTGGAGGATTGAGGCCTCGGTCGTACGCGGACGACGAAAGTTCAGCGCGGCGATTCCGCCGGGCAGGCGGCTGCGGATCGCGTTGACTTCTCGCACCGTGCGGTCGAGCGCGGTTTCCGCATCGGTCCCATAGATAAAATTGACCACGACGACGGCCGAACCGTCACTGCTGGTTGAGGTAATCTCGCGAACATTATCGAGGCCCTGCAACACGTCCTCAATCGGCCGTGCGACGGTTTCCTCCATCTCGGCCGCATCAGCTCCGGGCAGCTGCACCGTGACAATCGTGGTCTCGATCGGAAAATGCGGATCGGCCGAGCGGGGAATCGTCAGGAAGGCATTCAGCCCCAGGATCGCCAACAGCAGAAAGCCGACCAGCGTGATCTGCCAGCGGCGGACGGCCAGAGCGGCCAGGTTCATTGGCTGCGCCTTTCGGGGCGCACGGTCATCCCATCCTGCAAGCGGTCCAACGCCGCGACAGCGACCCATTCGCCCGCTTTGAGCCCACCGAGCACGGCAACTCCGTGATCGCTGGCTTCACCGAGCTGGACCTTGCGCAGCCGGACCTTGTCCTGAGCATCGATTGCATAGACGAAGCCTTCACCAGCGCGGGCGCCGAATATGGCCAGCGGCGGGGCGAGCAGGGGAGCGGAAGCGCCAGCGGCGGGATTGCTGGTGATCGAAGCTCGGCCAATCAGGCCCGAGCGCAGGCGCGGGTCAGCAGGCAGGGCGATTTCGACCTGGAACGTTCCGGTCGCCCGGTCTGCCCGGCTGCCCAATTCAAGCACCGATCCTGCCAGCGCTGCGCCTTCGAGCGCCTCCAGGGTCACCCGGGCGGGGGCGCCACGCGTCAGGCGCACCGCTTCGCGGTCACTCAGTGGTGCGCGCAGAACGAAGCCACTGGCCGCCTTGCCGACCACCAGTACCGGCATCCCCTGGGCAACTATCTGGCCAGGTTCCGCGGGACGGGCGAGTACTACCCCATCGCCGCTCGCCACGATCCGTGCGGTGTCGACTGCAAAACTCTGGGCCTTGACCGCCGCGTCAGCCGCCTGGGCGGCTGCCTGGGCCGCTTCATAACGTGGGCGGGTGATCCAGCCCTTGGCCATCAGCGGCTCCAGCCGGCGGATTTCAGCCCGAGCTCGGCTCTGCTCGGCCAGTGCGGCATCGAGGCCGGATGCTATTGCTGTCGTGTCGAGTGTTGCGAGCAATTGTCCGCGGCGGACCCTGTCGCCCTCGTTGACCAGAATGCGGGCGATGCGGCCGCCAGAGGTGAAGCCCAGCACCGTTTCCTCGCGCAGGGCAACCGTACCGGCGGTTTCAACTGTATCGACAGAGGGGCCAGCGCCCACCTGCGCCGCCCGGATTGTCAACGGACTGGGTGGCGGTGGCGGAGCGGAAGAATTGGAACAGCCCGCAGCCAGTGGCAGCAGCATTAAAGCCAGAAAGCGAAACAGCATGTTGGGACCGGCCTGGGAGCGAAACGGAACTTGTGCATAACAGTGTTATGAATAAACTGGCGGCATGTCCACCGATAAAGACAACCGCCAGCGAATCCTGGACGCTGCCCAGACGATCTTCGCGGAAAGTGGTCTGGCGGGCCTCAGCGTGCGCGCGATTGCCGCGCGGGCCGGGCTATCGACCATCGGGGTCTATAGCCATTTCAAGGGCAAGCGCGGTATCCTGCTGGCGCTTTATGCAGATGGGTTCGCCCGACTGGGCGATGCTGCCGATATCCCCGCCGGCGTCGCCGAAGGGCCGGACCTCGTATCGCTGCTGGTCAATCGCTACATCGATTTCCACCGCGACCATCCGGGTCATTACCAGCTGATGTTCGGCATGGACCGGGGGCAGCTGGGCGATAGTGCTACGCTGGGAACGATTGCCAAGGCCTCGATCGAGCGTTTGGCCGCAACGCTGGGCCGACTCCTGCCGCCTGATCAGCCGCCCGACTTGGCCCTGGCCACCACCTTCCGGGTCTGGGTGCTGATGCACGGCTATGTCACCTTGGGCGAAATGGCGCGCTTCAGGGTGATGGACGATCCGGAGTGGCGGCTGGAAGTTATCGGGGCCGTGGGCCAACTTCTGGCCGGGCTCAATCCGAGCTGAGCCGTCGCAGGAAATTGGTCGGGACGAGAGGATTCGAACCTCCGACCCCCACACCCCCAGTGTGATGCGCTACCAGGCTGCGCTACGTCCCGACCGGTTCCGGCCCGCGCGCGGCGGGCTTGGGGAAGGGGGCCTATAGGCAGGGTGTGGCATGATGGCAAGCATCGAGCGACAATCTGCGCGGTCCCTCTTGAACCGCCTCGCCGAGCTGCCATCTGGGCCGCGTAAGACGGGTGGGGCTGCGTTGCTATGCGGGCGGCTTGCTGCTAGTCGCGCGCAATTGTGCTGCTTGGTCAGGTTCCTGGCTTGGCGGTGCAGAGTCAATCCTTTGGCATGAAAGCAGTTCAAGCAATGTCCAGCTCGCTTCTTCCGTTTCTTGCTGCCGCGGGCAGCTCCACCGGCGAGCCGCCGGTGTGGATCCAGTTCCTGCCGCTCGTGGCAATGGTCGTGATCTTCTGGTTTCTGATCCTGCGCCCGCAGATGCGCCGCCAGAAAGAACACCAGGCCAAGATCGGTGGCATCAAGAAGGGCGATCAGGTGCTGACCGGCGGTGGCCTCGTTGGCAAGGTACTCAAGGTCGACGAGCATTACGCCGAGCTGGAGCTGGGCCAGAACATCAAGGTCAAGGCGTTGAAGTCGACCATTGCCGATGTCATCCCTCCGGGCGGCACTGCGGCGAACGACTGATCTCTTTTCCGGCGCTTCAAGGCAGGTAACCGATGCTCGATTTTCCCCGTTGGAAGCAGCTTTGGCTGTGGACCATCACTCTGGTGGCCTGTTTTGCCGCGCTGCCGTCCATCCTGTCGGTCGGCGGGGTTTCCTGGCCGCAGCAGCTCCCCGAACCGCGGATCAACCTGGGGCTGGATCTGGCCGGTGGCAGCCACATCCTGCTTGAAGCGAACCCCGACCAGGTCAAGCGCCAGCGGCTCGAGACGATGGAAGAGGATGTTCGCGCCCGGATGCGCAATGCCGATCCGGCGATCCGCATTGGCGAGGTTTCGACCAAGGATGGTACGGTTAGCTTCATGTTGGCCGATCCGACCCAGGTCGACGCCGCGCGGGAACGGCTTCAGACCCTGACGAGCGGCGCACAGTTGACCGGCCAGCGCGACTGGGATCTGCAGGTGCTGGATGGCAATCGCATTGTCCTGCGCCCGACCGAGGCCGGCATCGAACTGGCGATCAGTCAGGCGATGGACACGGCGACCGAAGTGGTCCGCAAGCGCATTGACGCGCTTGGAACGCGCGAGCCGACGATCATCCGCCAGGGCGCCAACCGCATCGTTGTCCAGGTCCCTGGTCTCAAGGATCCGGCCGCACTGAAGAACTTGCTGGGCCAGACGGCCAAGCTGGAGTTCAAACTGGTCGACACCCTGGCCCTGCCAAGCGATGTCGCCCAGGGTATTGCGCCTCCGGGATCGGAGATCGTCCCGCTCGATACGGCCCCCGGCAACAATCAGCCGGCCGGCGCAATCGCGGTCAAGCGGCTGGGCGGAATCAAGGGTGACCGGCTGACCAATGCGCAGCAGGCCTTCGACCAGCAGACCAACGAAGCCATCGTCAACATCACCTTCGATCAGCAGGGCGGTGCCAAATTTGCCAAGCTGACCAGCGAAAACGTTGGTAAGCCGTTCGCCATCATCCTTGATGGCAAGGTGCTGTCCTCGCCGGTGATCAATGAACCGATCATTGGCGGCACGGCGCGGATTTCGGGCAGCTTCACGGCAGAAAGCGCCAACCAGCTGGCCATTGCGCTGCGCTCCGGCGCGCTGCCGGTTGATCTCAAGGTGGTGGAAGAGCGATCGGTTGGGCCGGACCTCGGCGCTGACTCGATTGAGAAGGGCATGATTGCCCTTGGCGTCGGCACTGTGGCGCTGATGATCTTCATGCTGCTGACCTATGGCCGTTTCGGCATTTACACCAACGCAGCGCTGATCCTGAATACGCTGATGATCCTGGGGATCATGGCGATCATGAACACCACACTGACCCTGCCGGGGATTGCCGGCTTCGTGCTGACGATCGGTGCCGCGGTCGACGCCAACGTGCTGATCAACGAGCGCATCCGCGAGGAGCGGTCGCGCGGTCGCCGCGCGGTCCAGGCGGTAGAGATGGGCTACACCGAAGCCAGCCGTGCTATCTTCGATGCCAACATCACCAACGTGATCGCGGCAACGCTGATGTTCCTGTTCGGCTCTGGCCCGGTGCGCGGCTTTGCCATCGTCCTGATGATCGGCATTGCCACCTCGGTCTTCACCGCTGTTACGCTGACCCGCATGTGGGTCGCCGGCTGGCTGCGCAAGGCGCGGCCGAGCGAACTCGTGCTGTAAGGGGCTGAACCGATGAAACTGCTCAAGCTTGTCCCCGACAACACCAACATCCGGTTCTTGCGCTGGCGGGTGCCGTTCTACGTGGTCAGCACCCTGCTGATCCTGGCCTCATGGGGCCTGATTCTCACCAAGGGGCTCAACCTGGGTGTCGATTTCGTCGGCGGCCAGATGATCCGTGTCACCTTTGAACGGACTGCGGAAGCACCGGTTGCGGAGCTGCGCGAGACGGTGAGCAAGCTCGGCTATGGCGAGCCGATAATCCAGCAATTCGGCAAGCCGAACGAAGTGTCGATCCGGATGAAATTGCCCGAAGGCTCGGACCAGAACACCGATCTGGCCGACCAGATGGCGCGCAAGATCACGGCTTCGATCCAGCAAGGACATCCGGATGCCCGGATTGACGGGGTGGATTCGGTTTCGGGCAAGGTTTCAGGCGAACTGTTCAAGACCGGGATGCAGGCCCTGATCGCAGCGGTAATCGCTATCTCGATCTACATCTGGGTGCGGTTCGAATGGCAATTCGGGGTGGGTGCGCTTTACGCGCTGATCCATGACGTATCGCTGACACTTGGCCTGTTTGCGGTTACCCAGATGGAGTTCGACCTCAACATTGTCGCCGCGATCCTGACACTGATAGGGTACTCACTGAACGATACGATCGTCGTTTACGACCGCATCCGCGAGAACCTGAAGAAGTACCGGCGGATGCCGATGCCCGAGCTGCTTGACCTCTCGGTCAACGAAACGCTGAGCCGGACGATCGTGACGTCACTGTCGGTCCTGATCACGCTGCTCGCCCTGCTATTGCTGGGCCCGAACGTGATTTTCGGCTTCACCGCCGCGATCACGCTGGGGATCTTCGTTGGTACTTACAGCTCGGTCTACATGGCCGCGCCGATCCTGATCTGGCTTAAGGTCAACTCGTCCAGCTTTGTCCCGGTAGAGACTGAGATCGATCGGCAGGAGCGGCTGGCGCGTGAGAAGGCCTAAGCGCCAACAAGCTTGCGCCAGTGCAAGGCCAACGCCTCGGCGTTGGCCTGCCAGCTCATCCCGCTGACGGCCTGCTGCACCGTTTCTGGCAAGGGCCGGGCTGCGAGCACCTCCCGCACCGCATCGGCGATCACGGCGCTGTCCCGCGCCGCCAGGCGGCCCCAGGACGGATCGGTGATCAGCTCTTGCGCACCCGGAATTGGGGTGGTGACCACCGGGGTGCCGCAAGCCAAGGCTTCGACCCAGGCATTGGCAAGCCCCTCGCTTGACGAGGGCAACACGAAAACATCGGCGGCGTTGAGCAGGATCGGCAGCTCGCCGTGGGGTACGGCGCCCATAAAGCGAACCCGGTCGGCCACGCCAAGCCGCGCGGCCAGGGCGCGTAGTCTGGCTTCGTCGTCGCCTTTGCCCGCCAGCAGCAGAATCGCATCGGGCAGTTGCGCCAGGGCCTCGATCACAAAGGCCTGGCCCTTGCGTGGGATCAGCGCGCCGACTGTCGCCAGCACGGGCCGGTCTCGCGGCAGGCCCAGCTGATCACGGCACATCCGGCGGTCGTAGAGGCGGAACAGGTCTGTATCGAGGCCGGTGCGGTGCACGGTGATCTTGTCGCGCGGAATCCCCAGTGCCGACATATCGTCCACAAGTCCGGCCGATACCGCCAGCAGCCCCGTAGCCCCTAGTCCGGCGTTGCGCACCTGATCGGCGGTGCCGGGCTGAAGACCCCAGAACTGGATATCGGCGCCGCGCGCCTTGATCGAAACCGGAAGGCCAAGCGTTGCACCGATCCGCACCGCGGCAAGCCCGTCCGGGTGAAAGAACTGTGCATCGACCAGGTCAAAGGGCTGCTCGGTATGGAGCCGGCGGGCCAGCGGCAGGACGGCGCGAACGATCGCCCCGGCGTTGAAGTGGGCACCCACCTTTGGCAGCAGGGCAAAGCGCGGCCGAAACACCTGGACCTTGTTACGCAGCTCCTGCTTCGGCAGGCTGCGCAGATCGCGGTAACGGGGGTGTAGCGAGAGGGGGAAGGGCGGCAGGCCCAGCGGACTGACCAGCGTTAGGTCGATATCGCCGCGCGCGGCAGTTGCCTCCATCTGCCGGGCCACGAAGACGCCGAAATTGGGGGCATGATCGTGCGGATAAAGCGTGCTGAGCGAGAGCACCCGCAAGGGCCGGTTCACAGCTTGCGGACCAGCATTTCCGCAACGGCGATCCAGGCCGGATGCTCGATCACGACCTGTCGGCTGCCGGCTCCGGGCGGCAGAATGGCGATGCGGGTTTCATCCCGGTCAATCATCCGCCCGAACGCGAAACGGCCGCCCGAGCGTGGGGCAAGCACATCGCGGTTGAGCAGCCGTGGCGCTTCGTCCGGTCCATGCTGGCGCAGCCAGACCTGGTCTCCCGCGCGGTAGTCACCCGCGCCATGATCGATGGCGAGGGCGATCAGCGGCTCCTCGCCTCCCAGCGCGCTTGGCAGAATGGCATCGCGCGGAGCAGCCAGGGCTTCGGCACCATTCTCGGTGAATCGGGCAATATACCGCGGCTGATCAACTGCCTCGCCGCGAACCAGCAGTTCCGGATCGACGGCCAGGGCGGCAGCGATCCGGTTCATCCAGGTGAGTGACAATTGCCGCATCCCGGTTTCTAGTCGGCCGATCGTCTGGGCGGTGGTGGGCGGCGAGCAGCGCTCGGCCACATCGGCTAGGGTCAGCCCCTTTTCGCGGCGGATATCGCGGATGCGGTTGATCACGGCAAATTGTCCTATAACCAAATAGGTGTTTTTTCTTTCCTACAGTCAAGCCAATTTGGCAAGCGATCTGTTCAGCAGACCGGAGCATGTAGGCATGAAACGAATCCTCGCAGAACGCGAACTGGGCACTAATGGGGCGCTGGCTTCGGCTCCGCGGCCCGGCCGGCGGCGGGTTACGGTCAATCTCGCGGAAAGCCCGCTGACCTGGCTGCACGCGCGGGGCCATCTCAGCGATGCGCAACTGGCTGCCGGGGAATGCCTGCGCCGCGACTATGAGCGAGCCCAGCTGGGGGCGGGGGTAACTATGCGCTGGGACGTTGTCCATATTGTCCACCGCGGGAGCGAACGCGGCCTCAACCTGACCGAGCGTCAGCTGGCCGCGCGAGAGAGGTTTGATGGCGCGCTGGCCATGGCGGGCAAGGATCTGAGCGATATCCTGTGGCGGGTAGTCTGCGCCGGGGATAGCCTGGCAACAGCCGAGCGCGCGCTGGCCTGGCCGGTGCGCAGCGGCAAGCTGGTGCTAAGGATCGCGCTGGACCGGGTGGCCTGCTTCTACCGGATCGGTTAGCCTTCGACCAGTTCGGCCAGTTCGAGCCAGCGTTCCTCGGCCGCGTCTTTTTCGGCCCGAGCGCTCTCGATAGCCTGGGTCAGCGCAGAAAACTTCGCGGGATCGCGGGTGTAGAGCGCGGGATCGGCCAGCGCTGCCTCGTCGCGTGCGATCTGGGCCAGCAGCTCCTCGATCCGCGTGGGAAGCAGATCGTAATCGCGCTGGTCCTTGTAGGAGAGTTTGGCCTTCCGGGGCGGCGGTGATGCGGCCGCGGTGGGGGCCTCCGTCGCGGGTCTGGCAATCTTGATCGGCGCGATCCGCTTGGTGCGCTGCTTTTCCCAGTCGGCATAACCGCCGGCGACCACATCGACCTTGCCGCTGCCGTCGAGGCCCAGGGTTATCGTCACTGTCCGATCCAGGAAATCGCGATCATGGCTGACGATCAACACCGTGCCGTCATAGTCGGCGATGACTTCCTGCAGGAGGTCAAGTGTTTCAAGGTCGAGGTCGTTGGTCGGCTCGTCCAAGACCAGCAGGTTGGACATGCGCGCGAACTCGCGGGCCAGCAGCAGGCGCGAACGTTCCCCGCCAGACAGTGTGCCAACCTTGGCATCGACCAGCCCGGGATCGAACAGGAAGTCCTTGAGGTAGCCCTGGATATGCTTGCGCACACCGCGCACATCGATCCAGTCGCCGCCTTCGGCCAGAACGTCGCGAACACGCTTTTCCGGGGCGAGCAGGCTGCGCTGCTGGTCGATCATCACCCCGTGGAGCGTCTTGGCCAGGGTCACGGTACCCTCATCGGGAGCCAGTTCTCCGGTGAGGAGCTTGAGCAGCGTGGTCTTGCCCGAACCATTGGCCCCGACCAGACCGATCCGGTCACCGCGCTGGATCCGCAGTGAGAAATCCTTGATTATCGTCCGATCGCCAAATCGCTTGGTCACCTTGTCGGCAACAATCACCGACTTGGTCTTCACGTCATCCACGGCCAGCTTCATTTTGGCCGCGCCCTGTGGGCTGAGCATGGCGGCGCGCTGGGCACGCATCTCCCACAGCTTCTCCAACCGGCCCTGATTACGCTTGCGCCGCGCCGTGACCCCGCGTTCCAACCAGTGGGCCTCGATCTTCAGCTTGGCGTCGAGCTTCTCGGCCGCGCGGGCTTCCTCGGCATAGACTTGTTCCATCCATGCCTCGTACCCGCCAAAGCCGATCTCCTTGCGTCGCAGCGAGCCGCGATCGAGCCAGATCGTCGCTTTGGTCAGCCGCTCAAGAAAAGTACGATCGTGGCTGATCACCACGAAGGCACCCTTGTAGCGACCGAGCCAGTCTTCGAGCCAGTCGATCGCGGCAAGGTCGAGGTGGTTGGTCGGCTCGTCGAGCAACAGCAGGTCAGGATCGGAGGCGAGGGCGCGCGCCAATGCGGCCCGGCGACGCTCGCCCCCGCTGGCGCTATCCGCCTTGCGGCTCATGTCGATGCCCAGCTGTCCGGCGATGGCTTCAACCTCATGGCGCGGCGGGGCGTCCTTGCCGTGCAAGGCGAAGTCCATCAGCGTGTCATAGCCGGTAAAGAACGGATCCTGCTCCAGTGTGACGATCCGGGTGCCGGGCTGGATCGACCGCTTCCCCTTGTCGGCCTCGATCTCCCCGGAAATCAGGCGCAACAACGTGGTCTTGCCCGCGCCGTTGCGGCCGATCAGTGCCAACCGATCGCGCGGACCGATGTGCAGGTCCAGTTCGCGGAACAGCCAGCCGGAACCCTGTTGCAGGCCGAGGTCTTCCCAGCTGAGGATCGGTGCGGCGGCCATGGTGCGCCGCCACTAGGCAGGCCCAACCGCGTTGACAAGCGCCGCTGCACGGGGCCAGAGCAACAATCCATGCGCACAGTCTGGCTTAACGGTGAATTCCTTCCTGAAACCGAGGCACAAGTTTCGGTCTTCGATCGCGGTTTGCTGTTCGGGCAAGGGGTCTATGAAGTGACGCCGGTGATCGAGGGGCGCTATTGCAACTGGGCGTATCATTCGGCCCGCCTGGCCCGTTCGATGGAGCTGGCGCGGATCGAGGATGACACGGACTGGCCGGAGGTGCTGTCGGGCCTGATCAAGCGCAACGGGCTGACCGAGGGGCGGATCTATCTTCAGGTTACGGGCGGCGCACCGGCTGACCGCGATTTTCTCTCGCCGCTTGAGCCGGTCAAGGCCACCCGCTTTGCCTTTACCCAGGTTGCACCGGTGATTGATCAGCCCAAGGCCCGCGAAGGGTTGCGGGTGCTGTTACATCCCGAAGGACGCTGGGCGCTGCGCTCGGCCAAGACCACGCAGCTGCTTTTTGCCGTGCTGGCCAAGGAAGCGGCGCGCGAGGCCGGGGTGGACGATGCCTGGCTGGTTGATGACGGGTTCATCACCGAAGGCACCAGCGCCAATGCCCATATCATTGATGCGCGCGGCGTGCTGGTCTCGCACCCGGTCGATCACGGAGTGCTGCCCGGCGTGACGCGGCTAACGATCCTGCCGATCGCGCGCGAAATGGGACTGCCGGTGGAAGAACGCGCGTTTTCGGTTGAGGAGTTGTTCTCCGCTCGGGAAGCCTTTGTGTCCAGTGCCAGCGCGCTGGTCATGCCAGTGGTAGAGGTTGACGGGCGGCCGATCGGCAATGGTGGCCCCGGCACCCTGACCAGCGAGCTGCGCCGCCGCTATATCGAGCAGCTGCGCAGTGCGTGACCCATTCACGGACCGTTCAAACCGCTTTGCCTAGGACCAAGAACATGATGAGGTTCGCCATTTCGCTGACGCTTGCCGTAGCCCTGCTGTCGGTGGCACCGGCGCTTGCCAGCCAGAGCGATGAACAGGCCCAGGCGCGCAAGGACAGCCGCGCCGGTAATGTCCGCAAGCTGAGCGATATCGAGCGCCGTGTTCTGCCGATGATGCCGGGCGCGCAATACCTTGGCCCGGAATATGATCCGGCTGCCTTCACCTATCGTCTCAAGTTCATTCGCGACGGACGCGTCATGTTCATCGATGTCGATGCCCGCACCGGGGAGGTTATCCGCCAGTCGCGCTAGGGCTGCCACGTTGACTTGACTGGCTTTGCGGCCCAACTCAGAACGATAGCCCACCACAGGGGAAATTTGCGATGCGTATCCTGATCGTCGAGGATGAACCGACCCTCGGCAAGCAGCTCAAGTCCACACTCGAAGCCAATGGCTATGCGGTCGACCTGTCGACCGATGGCGAGGACGGGCACTTCATGGGTTCGACCGAGGAATATGACGCCGTGATCCTCGATCTTGGCCTGCCAGAGATTGACGGTCTGACCGTGCTGGGCATGTGGCGCAAGGAAGGTCGGAAGTTCCCCGTGCTGGTGCTGACCGCGCGGGACAGCTGGTCCGACAAGGTGGCCGGGCTCGATGCCGGGGCAGACGATTATCTGGCCAAGCCGTTCCAGACCGAGGAACTGATCGCCCGTCTGCGCGCGCTGATTCGCCGCGCCTCGGGCAATACCTCCAGCGAACTGACTGCAGGTGATGTACGGCTTGATACGCGCTCGGGCCGGGTCACGCTGAATGGCGAACCAGTCAAGCTGACCGCGCAGGAGTACAAGTTGCTCTCTTACCTGCTCCACCACAAGGGCAAGGTAGTCAGCCGGACCGAATTGATCGAGCACATTTACGATCAGGATTTTGACCGTGATTCGAACACGATCGAGGTTTTCGTGACCCGTATCCGCAAGAAACTGGGTGCCGATGTTATCACTACGATCCGCGGTCTGGGTTACAGCCTTGACGATCCAGCCGAGGGTGGCCGCGGCTAAACCTGCATGATGGCGGATGATCCCAAGCCAAGGGCGGCCGCGCAGACGGGCTCGCTCTCGCGCCGGATCATCCTGATCGCGGCGGGGTGGATTGTTGTCCTGCTGTCACTGGGCGGGTTTGCACTGGACCGGACCCTGACCGGCCTCGTTAGCCGCAACTTCGACGAGCAGCTGGAATATGTGATGAATGCCATGATTGCCTCGGCCGAGATCGGGCCGGATGGCGAAGTGTTTTTCAATCGGCCACTGGGCGACCAGCGTTTTCTGGAACCGAACAGCGGGCGTTATTGGCAGGTTAGCGGTCAGGGGCACGAGAATTTCGCATCGCGCTCGCTGTGGGACCGGGGCCTGACGATCACGGGCGACCACTTCGACAAGGCACCCCACCTCTACAACAGCTACCAGTTCGGGGACGAACCTCTACGGATCATCGAACGGTCGGTGATCCTTCCAGACAGCCCGACACGATGGAAATTCGTCGTCGCCGCGAGCCGTGAGGAACTGGATGAGCAGATCAGCCGAATTCGCTCGATCTTGGGCTGGAGCTTTCTTGTTCTGGGGCTTGGCCTGTTCCTGATGGCAGTGCTGCAATCATGGTATGGCCTTGGCCCGCTGCGGCGGGTGCGCCTTGCCATCCAGCACTTGCGTACAACTGGGCAGAACCGAGTGATCGAGCCGCTGCCACTGGAAGTGCAACCTCTGGTACAGGAACTGAACGCGCTGCTGGCCCATTCGGAAAAGCAGGCGGAAGAGGCGCGTACCCATGCGGGCAATCTGGCCCATGCCCTCAAGACACCGCTGACCGTGGTGATGAACTCGGCCACGGCGAAGGCGCCGGACCTTAGCGATACGGTGATCCGCGAAGCTGCGGTCATGCGCCGCCAGGTTGATCACCACCTGGCCCGCGCCCGTGCCGTGGGACGGCGGGCGGTAGGGATGAGCCGCGCATCGGTGGCGGAAAGCGTCGAGGCAGTACTGCGTGCGGTGACCCGGCTTTATGAGCGCACCCGCTTCGACCTCGATGGCAGCCGTACCGCTGCCGTTGCGATCGAGCGGCAGGACCTTGACGAAATACTCGGAAACCTGATCGAGAACGCTGCTAAGTATGGCGGGGGCTCTGTCTTTGTCACGATCGACCCGACCGCTGAGCCGGACTGGTGCGAAATCTGGGTTGAGGATGATGGCCTGGGCATTCCCGAAGCCGAACGCACCCGAATCTTCGATCGCGGTGCTCGTCTCGACACTGGCAAGCCGGGTACTGGCCTGGGCCTGGCGATCGTGCGCGACGTGGCGGAGATCTATGGCGGGTCGGTCCTGCTTGAAGAAAGCGAGGACCTTGGCGGCCTGCTGGTCAAACTGCGGCTGCCGCGCGCCGCCCAAGCCACCTGATTACTTTGCTTCGGCCGCCTGTTCGTGGTGGCGGATCACTTCTTGGATGATGAAGCGGAGGAACTTTTCGGAGAACTCGGGATCGAGATTGGCCTCTGTTGCCAGCTGGCGTAACCGCGCGATCTGGCGTTCTTCCCGGCCTGGGTCCGATGCGGGGAGGCTGTTCTTGGCCTTGTAGGCGCCGACCGCCTTGGTAATGCGAAAGCGCTCGGCCAGGATGTGGATCAGCGCCGCATCGATATTGTCGATCGAGGCGCGATAGCCGGCGAGAACGGGATCGGGTTCGGACATAATTGGGTCGCTAGCATGCCAATTTGCGAAAGGCTATTGCTGCAATTGCACTTGCCGAACGCTCGCAATGGTCGCTAGGGGCAGGGCCAATGAGCGCCGATATCGTCCCGCTGCGCCCGCGCACTTCCGCCCCATCGCTGGCCCCCATGCTGGCGCTGACAGCCGAAGGCATGAACGCCGTCAACGCGGTCATTCTTGAAAAGATGCAGAGCCGGATCCCGCTGATCCCGACGCTGGCCGGGCATCTGATCGCCGGTGGTGGCAAGCGGATGCGGCCCATGCTGACCCTCGCTGGTGCCGCGCTGTGTGATTATCATGGTACCCGTCACCACAAGCTGGCCGCTGCAGTGGAGTTCATCCATACGGCCACCTTGCTGCACGATGACGTTGTGGATGGCAGCGAGCTGCGTCGCGGTAAGTCCACCGCGAACATCGTGTTTGGCAATCCGGCCACGGTGCTGGTCGGCGATTTCCTGTTTACGCGCTCCTTCGAATTGATGGTTGAGGATGGTAGCCTCAAGGTGCTCAAGATCCTGTCCAATGCCAGTTCGGTGATCTCGGAGGGTGAGGTGGACCAGCTCACCGCCCAACGCCAGATTGAGACCAGCGAGGAGCGCTATCTCTCGATCATTGGGTCGAAGACCGCGGCGCTGTTCGCCGCCGCCACCCGCATCGCGGCCGTCGTTGCCGAGCGCAGTGAAGCCGAAGAGCGTGCGCTGGAGGATTATGGCCGGAACCTCGGCATTGCCTTCCAGCTGGTCGACGACGCGATGGACTACGATTCGGATGCTGGCGAGATGGGCAAAGGCAAGGGCGACGATTTCCGCGAAGGAAAGATGACGCTGCCGGTGATCCTGGCCTATGCGCGCGGCTCGGCTGATGAGCGCCGGTTCTGGCAGGATGCGATCCAAGGGCACCGCACTGCCGATGCTGACCTCGCTCATGCAGTTGAGTTGATCGGACGACATGACACGGTCAGCGCGACCCGTGAGCGCGCCCGTCACTTTGCCCAGCGCGCAATTGATGCGATCGCCGGTTTCCCGGCCGGTGCAGCCCATGCAGCCATGGTCGAGGCGGCTGAGTTCGCCGTTGCGCGGCGTTATTAAGAACGCCGCTTCACTTCGCCGTTCCTGACCGATCGGGTCAGCGCAAGCTGCCTTCCGGCTGCGACGAGCCGCGCTCCGGATTAGCGTCAAATAAACCATGCCGGGGCACAGCTGGGTATGGGCAACCGGGGGCGAACCGTCTCGCTAATGCGAGGGTCCGAACCATGCTTGAGTATTCCAATTCACGCGCCGCCCGCATCATTGGTCCCGACCGGCGGGTGCTAACTCGGAACGATCTCCCGGCGCCCAATACAACGCGGTGGGTGGCCAGTCGCAAGGCCAAGGTCGTCACTGCTGTAGAAGGTGGTCTCATCACTCTCGATGAGGCTCTGTTTCGCTATAATCTCTCCATTGAGGAATTTCGTGGCTGGCAGCATGCCATGGACCGCAGTGGCATAGCGGGGCTGCGTGTTGGTGCGCGGCAGCGGATACGGCAGCGGGCTAACGATCAAGTGCAATTGCCGGCTCGCTCCGCCCAGGTGGGACACTTGCCACTGGTCTGACAACGACGGCGAAGCTTGACGCTACGCCGGACGCTCCGGCATGGCGCAGCGGTGAGCAATCTGCCGATCGATGCTGTCTTGCCAGACCTGCTTGCCGCGCTGCGGGCAGGCCCTTCGGCGGTCCTGATCGCGCCGCCGGGGGCAGGTAAGACAACGGCCGTAGCCCCTGCGCTGCTGGCTGAAGACTGGTGCACTGGTACGGTGATCGTTCTGTCACCGCGGCGCGTTGCTGCCCGTGCCGCTGCGGAGCGCATGGCTGAGGTGTTGGGCGAGCCGGTCGGGCGAACGATCGGCTACCTGACGCGACTGGACAGCAAGCGCACTGCGGCCACCCGCATTCTGGTGATGACCGAAGCCATTTTCGTTTCAGCCATTCTGGGCGATCCTGAGTTGACCGGTGTTTCCGCAGTGCTGTTTGACGAGGCACACGAACGCCACCTGGATAGCGATTTGGGTCTAGCACTGGCCATCGAAAGCCAGTCTGTGCTGCGTGAAGACCTGCGCCTGTTGGTCATGTCAGCGACGCTTGATGGTGGGCGCTTTGCCGGCTTGCTTGGCGATGCACGTGTAATCGAGAGCGCGGGCAAGGCTTGGCCATTGATGCTGCGCTGGCTGGGAACCCGGCCTGAACTTCGCCTGGATGAAGCTATGGCCAGCGCCATCCTGACTGCCTGGCGGGAAGAGCAGGGCGATGTTCTGGCGTTCCTGCCCGGTGTGGGAGAGATCGAGCGAACCCGTGAGCGGCTGGCTCAGCGTCTGCCCAATGTGCCGATTTTGCCGCTCCACGGACAATGCGAACCAGCTGCCCAGCGTGCGGCGATCCGGCGTGATCCAGATGGGCGACGGCGGATCGTGCTGGCAACAGCCATTGCCGAAACGTCTTTGACGCTCGATGGCGTCTCGGTGGTCGTCGACGCGGGACTGTCGCGGCGGGCGGAGTTTGACAAGGCAGCCGGCGTTACACGGCTGGGAACCCATCGGGCCAGTCGGGCGTCAGCCGATCAGCGTGCAGGCCGCGCTGCACGGCAAGGCCCGGGGGTGGCCTATCGGCTATGGGAAGAGGCGGCTCATGCTGGCCGGCCGGCGTTCGAACCGCCGGAAATGCTCACCTCTGATCTTGCGCCGTTACTGCTGACACTGGCGCAATGGGGTGCAGCAAACGTGCAGCAAATGGCCTGGCTCGATCCGCCGCCTGCTGCAGCATTGTCCGCAGCAAAGACAAAGTTGATGGCACTGGGTGCGGTCGATGACAACGGCACCATCACGCCGCACGGGCGCAGCATGGCCGGGCTGCCAATGGCTCCGGGACTGGCGCATATGCTGCTCTATGCTGCGCAGCATGGAGCAGCCGACTCTGCGGCCAAACTGGCGCTGTTGCTGCAGGAGCGTGGCCTTGGTGGGCGGAGTGACGATCTTGCCCAACGGCTCGATCGCTGGAACGGCGATCGCGCGCCGCGGGCAGAAGCTTCGCGTCAACTTGCCCGGAGTTGGGCTGACAAGGCACAGCGCCTGGTTCCGGGATCAAATGGCGCGGAGCCTCCGCCGATTGGCGTGTTGCTGGCTGAAGCTTTTCCGGAAAATCTGGCGAAACGGCGTGATACGGGCGGCGAGAGCTGGCTGACCGCTGGTGGACGCGGGCTGCGGCTCGATCCGGCATCGCCTTTGGCAGGCGCGGAGTGGTTGGCGGTGGGCGATGCGCAAGGCGAGGCCAAGGGGGCACGGATTACCGCAGCAATTTCTTTGTCCGAAGTTGAAGTGCAGTGCTGGCTGGCCCATCGGCTCGAACGTCGTCCAGTGCTCCGCTGGATTGCCGAGGACCGCCGGGTCGAGGCGCTGATTGAATCCCGGCTTGGAGCAATCGCTTTGGCTCGGGGATCCGATCCGGCCCCGG
>JBIIDJ010000125.1:0-5949 GCA_044238415.1 Novosphingobium sp. | reverse complement strand
CTGCGGCATAGCCGCTCGCCAGGTAGTGCCAGCCGAACCGACCCTGGCGGGTCCCCAGATTCTGGCCCTGCAATGCGCGGGCAGCATTGGGCTCGTTGCCGCTGTGCTTGCCGAAGAACTGGTCTTCATCAGCGGTAGCCAGGGCGGTGTGGCTGTCGGTCGAACCGATCAGGCCGAACTTGTAGGGGTTCACCCCCATCTGCGCTTCCAGCAGCAGGCCGCGCTTCAGCGCTTCACGAACATATTCGCCCGCAAACATGCCGGAATTCTTGGGTTCGCTGCCCAGCAGGTTGCTGATTTCCCAGCCGGCCACGCCGAAGCCGGCGAACTCGTCGTTGGGCGAAAGGAAGGGGTGGGCTTCGCTGTCACCCTTGATCTGGGTCATTTCCACCACCGGCTCCAGTCGCGCACGGCGCTTGGCATATTCGGCGGTCATTGGTCCGCCGCCGGGCTGGGTCAGTTCGAACATCAGCCCGTTGGAGAGGTTTGAATTGTGCGGGATTGCCAGGACCCGCCCGCCGGTGGCCTTTTCATAGGCCTCCATGTAATTCCAGATCTCGTCCGGCGTGGCCTTATAGGTCGGGTCGATTGGCGTAACCGTGCGGACCTTGTCTGGCCCGTCCCGGAAAATGATGTTGCGGTGCAGGTTATTGCCGCCCTGCATCAGTGTATATTCGAAGCCGAAGAAGGCCGTGAACTTGCCGGGCTCGTTATAGTCCTCAACCGTGTCGATGCTGTCATTCCAGACCGACTTGGTCCGTTCGGCCGCATCGGCCTGATTCAGCATGGCTTCGGGCAGGTCATTGCGCCCGCGGGCATCGAGGATCTCGGCCATGGCGCGCTGCGAGCCTTCCGGCCCTTCATGCATCAGGTCGTACCACCGCCGCATGGTCGGATCGGTGATCAGCATGCGGGGGGCATCGTAAAGCGCCTTGGTGGCACCCAGACCTTCGGCATGGTCGGTGATCACCAGGAAATCGAGCGGGCGCGAGAGCTTGGCCTTGATCCCCGTGGTCGCAGTAACCTCTTCACCCCGGGCAAACCGCAAGGCCTCATCCGGGCCAAGGCGCACGCCAAAGCCAAAAGCATCGACCGAATTTGAGGTGTGCAGGTGGGTATCACCCCACAGCACCTTTTCCGGAAACTCGCTTTCCTTGATAGCGCTGGCTTCCCCGCCAACTGCCTGTTTCACCTGATCGCACCCGGCAACCAGTCCGCTTGTGCCCAGCAGCAATGCTGCCAAAATTACCTTGCGCTGCATCCCCATCCCCTCTGCGCTGTAAGTTCTGCTTTGCAACCTACAATGCCACGACTGCGTGGCGCGTCAATCAGAGATGGAGAGATCAACGAGTTCGGTCGCCAGATAATCGAGCAGCAAACTTACTCTTTTGCTCCGAACCGCGCTGGGCGGTGTGACAAGGTATAAGGCCATGGGTGGAGCATAAGACCATTCATCCAGCACCGAGACGAGCGTGCCATTGGCTCGATCGTTGGTAGTGATGAAGTCCGGTAGCAGGCCGATTCCTTCGCCGAGCCGCAGGGCTGGCAGGATTGCCTCGCCGTTGTTGATGCGCAACCGACTGGATGTGGCGACCGAGGCAGAGGCGTTGTCGGGCCCGATGAAACTCCAGACTTCAGCGTTTGACTTGAGAGAATAGCCGACCGTGCGATGCTCGCTCAGTTCGGCGGGGTGCCGCGGATATCCATACGTTGCGAAATACTCGGGAGATCCGACCAGCCGGAGCCTGATCGACTGAATCCGCCGGGCGAGGAGGGAACTGTCAGGCAAAGTTCCGGCTCGAATCGCGATGTCGAAGCGATCTGCAATTATGTCTACCACCGAGTCGTTCAGGCGGAGGTCAATCGAAATGCCCGGGTGCGCAGCGATGAACCTAGCTACCAAACCCGCTACTTTGATCTGGCCATAGGTCATCGGCGCTGCCACCCGGATGATTCCGATCGGCTCGCTCGCTTCCTCGCGCGCGCTTTCCTCCAGTGCCATGGCGTCAGCCAGGATTTTCTGGGCACGGGGCAGCAATGCCCGGCCATTTTCATTCAGTTCCAGTTTGCGGGTGGTACGATGAAACAGGGGTGCGCCGATCTGGTTCTCCAGCCGCGCAAGCGCTTTCGAGACCGTGGCCTTTGACAGGCGCAACTGCCTGCCCGCCCCGGTGACGGATCCTGCCTCAGCGACAGCGGCGAAAATCGCCCAGGCTTCGAAATCGGGAAGGCGCATTTTGGAAACAGTATGTTTAGAACGTTTCCATTTTCAATGGCATTTTGCGTGTTAACTAACAGTCATCCAAGAATCATAATCAAACGTTCAGGGAATCATCATGTTAGGTTTCAAGCGCGCAGCTGTTGAAGTGAGGCACTTCGCTCTCCGCCGTCATACCAGCGAAGGCGGGATCAAAGCCTGCCATCATATCGACCAGGAAGAATCAGGTGCCCTGCAAATCTGGGACGAGGTCGTTTTTGATCCGCAATGCGGCTATGCCGCACATCCGCATCAGGACGTAGAGATCATCACCTACGTCCGTAGCGGGACGATCACGCATGACGATGGACGGGGCAACAAGGGGCGCACCAGTGCAGGTGGTGTACTGGTCCTTAGCGCCGGCACGGGCGTTAACCATTCGGAGCTTAATCTGGAAAATGAGCCCGCCGCTCTGTTCCAGATCTGGATCAAGCCCAATCGCACGGGCTCGCCGCCCAGCTGCGGCAGCAAGAGCTTTTCGCGGGCCATGAAAACGGGTGCATGGCAGGCCCTTGCCAGCGGCAGCGGCGATGATGCCGAGGCCTTGCCAATCCGGGCCAACGCCCGCGTGCTGGGCGTCCACTTGAAAGCGGGGGAGAGCCTGACACATGTCGTCGGGGAAGGGCGCCGTGCTTATCTGGTGCCGGCGACGGGCGGCCTTCAGGTCGAAGGGCAGCTGGCCTTCGCTGGTGACGGTGTGGCCCTCGGCACGGGTGAAGCTGCCATTACCGCGCTGGGTGACAGCGACATCGTACTGGTGGATTGCGAACAGTAATGGCAGGCGCACTAAGGTTCGAACCTCGGACCCGCTGATCTAGGATCGCTTCTAATTCAACGCGATCGCGCGCTATCGTCAAAAACACTGCATATACAGATATATGGTAATCGGCGTTCATTGGGACACGTCGATGCGGTTGTGCTTCCTGGCCCTGCCATTGCTCCTTCGCGGCCAGAACTGGAACGCATTCGGGGCCGATTAAGAGCAGCAGATCACCTCACCACTAAGCCCGACTTTTAGTCCGCGCTCGCCGCCAGGTATCACGTTTGTGATATTGCGTGGGGTGGCGTTGCGAGTCCGTTCGCTTTCTTCCACCTTTCTTCCCGTCACCCGACGCAAAGCGGGGCATCGGTGGGAGAGCATGATGCAACGGACCAAGGTGAAATCCGCGTCTCGGACGCTTGAAGTGCTCGAGCTGTTCATGGAAGAGCGGCGGCCGCTGCGGCTTAACGAGATATACAAGGCGTTGGGCTATCCGCAGTCCAGTGCGACCAATCTGCTCAAGTCGATGGTCGTGATGGGCTACCTCAATTACAATCGCGCCAACATGACCTACCTGCCGACGATGCGGGTTTCGGCGCTGGGCAACTGGCTGCCACAGGCCATCTATCGCGAGGGCGGCTTGATCAGTCTGGTCGACGAGGTGCAGCGTCGTACGGACGAAACGGTTGGCCTGGTGATGCAGAACGACCTCTACGTCCAGTACGTCGTCCTCAAGACGCCCGATCACGAATTCAAGATGGCGCCAAGCGAGGGGACGATGCGGCTGATGGCGGATTCGTCGTCGGGTCTGGCGCTGATGAGCCGCATGCACCACCGCGATGTCGACAAGATCTATCGCTACACCCGCCATTACGGGCTCGGCGGGGAGGATCTGCTAAGTTTCGAGGCCCTGATACGCGAAGTGCGCTGGACCCGCGAAGTGGGCCATGCCTATGTCCCCAAGCGCCCGACCCCGCAGGTGTCTTCAATTGCCATGCCGCTCGACGAGAGCCTTTACGGCACACCGCTGGCGATTGGCGTGGGCGGCATGGCCGACCGCATCGCCCGTGCCAAGCAGGACATTCTCGATATCATGAGCGAAGCGATCGCCGCATACAAGGCGCGCCAGCTGGCCGTGGACATGCGCGAATACGAGGGATTGCTCGACGCCGCCTGAGGCCTGTTGGCGGCAACTATTCTAGACCGCCTCGGCCAGTTGGCGCTCGAAGCGCAAGGTGGGATAGCCCGCCTGCATGACCGCGTTGCACGCCTCGTTGTAGCGCAGGAAGCCACCGGTATACATGATCAGCCCGCGCGGCTTGCCGTCGACGTTAGTGCCCGTGTACCAGGTGTTGGCCTTGGAGACGAGGGTTAGCTCGGCCAGGGCGAAGACCTGCTCCATCCATGCGTCCTCGTCCTCGCGCGTCGGTTCGGCGGATCGGATGCCGTTGCGACGCATGTGCTCGATCAAGCCGCAAATCCAGCTCACGTTCTGCTCGTCGAGAGTGATGATATTGGCCAGAGCGGCGGGGCCGTTGGGGCCGCACACCATGAATAGGTTGGGAAAGCCGGCCATCATCAACCCGAGATAGGAACGCGCCCCGCCTGCCCACTTTTCGCGCACGGCATAACCGTCGCGGCCTTTGACTTCGAAGGCCATCAGGGCGCCCGACAGACCATCATAGCCGGTGGCGAGGATCAGGGTATCCAGTTCCACTTCTCCGGCAGTGGTGCGGATGCCTTTCTCAGTCACGCGCTCGATGGGGTGTTCGAGGCAGTCCTGAAGATGCACGTGCGGCAGGTTGAAGCTCTCGTAATAGTTGGTGTCGAGGCACGGGCGACGGGCGAAAATCGGATAACCCCGCGGTTTCAGCTTTTCGGCCACCACCGGATCCTTGACCGTCTCGCCGATCTTGCCGCGCACAAATTCGGCGACACGTTCGTTGGCTTCGGGGTTGGTTAGCAGATCGGAAAACAGCCCGAGGAAATCGAGGCCCCCGCGCGCCCAGCCATCCTCCATCACGCGCTGGCGCTGGGCCGGGGTGATCGAAAAGAACGGCCGTGAGGTGACAGGGCGCACACCGCCCAGATGGCTGGCGCGGGCCACTGCGCGAATCGCCTGATAGTTGCGCTTCAATTCGGCGACATATTCGGAATCCAGCTTCGAGTTGCGCATTGGCATGGTGAAGCTTGGCGTGCGCTGGAAGACATGAAGCTCGGCGGCCTGCTCGGCCACGACCGGCACGATCTGGATGCCCGACGATCCGGTGCCGACCAGTCCGACGCGCTTGCCGGCAAAGCTGACCGGGGTTTGCGGCCACTTGGCGGCGCGCAGCAGCTCGCCCTTGAAATCGGCGAGGCCGGGAAACTCGGGATCCTTGGGGACGGACAGCGGTCCGGTCGCCATGATGCAATAGGTAGCCGTGATCCGGTCGCCGCGATTGGTGGTCGCCTGCCAGCACCCGGCCGCTTCGTCCCAGACCGCGCTCTCGACGCGGGTCTCGAACAGGTAGTCCTTGCGCAGATCCAGCTTGTCGGCGACGAAATTGGCATAGGCGAGGATTTCGGGTTGGGCGGCGAACTGTTCGCTCCAGGTCCATTCCTGCTGGATCTCGTCGGAGAACCCGTAGCTGTAATCGACGCACATCAGGTCGCAGCGGGCACCAGGATAGCGGTTCCAGTACCACACCCCGCCGACATTGTCGCCGGCTTCCACCCCGATCACCGTCAACCCCATCCCGCGCAGGCGGTGAACGGCATACATCCCCCCGAACCCTGCGCCGACGACCAGCGCATCGACTGTCAGACTGGCGGGAGAGCGCTGCGTTTTGGCCGTGCTGGTCATGGGATCGTGGTTTCCAGGTTTTAGCAGGGGTTCGTCAAGAGAGGGGAGGCGGGGCGCCCCGCCACGGGCGCGGCGGCCCGCCCCCCG
>JBIIDJ010000124.1:0-5994 GCA_044238415.1 Novosphingobium sp. | reverse complement strand
GTGACGCCCGAGTTCTTGATCAGGTTCAGAACCTTGACCGAAGTGTCATAAGGCGCCTGCTGGTCGGGCTGGTACTGCAGCTCGGGCTCCGGCTTGATCGCCAGAGTGCTCTGCAGCAGCGCGAGCAACTGGCCATCGGTGACCGGGGTGCCGTTCCACAGGATCGAGCTGTCCGGCATGATCACGACCTTGTTCTTGTCGCGCTGGACGACAACATCCGGCGGCGGTGCGGCCGGGTTAGGCAGGTCGATGCTCACGGCGTGCGTCGCCACGGGGATGGTGATGATGAACATGATGAGGAGCACGAGCATGACGTCGATAAGCGGCGTCGTGTTCATTTCCATCATCGGCTCGCCATCGTCCTTGCCGCCTGACATTGCCATCTTGGGTTACTCCTGAAGTTTTACACGCGTCGGACCGGGTCAGATGCCCGGTTCGACGGGGTTCGAAATGAAGCCGACGGTCGGGTAGCCCGAGATCTGCACGTTGTAGATCGCACCGGCAATGCAGCGCCACGGGGCGTTGACGTCACCGCGGATATGCACCTGCGGAATCAGGTCCGGATTGTCCTTCAACGCTTCGGGACCACCAGCACGCTTCACGATTGCATCGAGGCGCTTGAAGGCCTGGTCACGCAGTTCGACCGAATCGACCGGCGTGGTGTTGTTGAAGTAAATCCGGCATTCACCGCCCAGGTTCGCGCCTTCATAGTCCGGATCGCCGGCACTGCGGCCGCCTGCGTCGGTCGTGGTCACGGTGAGAAGCAGGTTCTCGACCTTGTCCTTCGATTCGACCGAAACCATCACCGGGACCTTGAGCTTCTGGATCGTCTGGATTGCGACCGGGACCGCAATCAGGAAGATGATCAGAAGCACCAGCATCACGTCGACCAGTGGCGTGGTGTTGATATCCGACATTGGCTTTTCTTCGCCGCCGCCGCCCATCGAAATCGCCATGGGTTACATCCTGTCCTTGGGTTGGGCCAAACTCTCCCAGGTGCAATTGCACCTGACGGCTTGGCTCTGAGCCGCTGCCGCCAAAACGGCAGCGGCCCGATACGCCTGGTGCTTAGGCCTTGGCAGCCGGAGCGGCAGCGGCAGGCTTGGCAGCCGGCGCAGCAGCGACGGCCGGCTTCACGGCACCCTTCGAGTTGATGTTTGCCAGCACGTCGGTCGAGAAGCCCGAGAGCAGCTCGGCGATGCGCTTGTTGCGAGCCTGCAGGTAGTTGTAGGCAAGCACGGCGGGAACGGCGACGAGCAGACCGATGGCGGTCATGATCAGCGCTTCACCGACCGGACCGGCGACCTTGTCGATCGAGGCCGAACCGGCGATGCCGATGTTGATCAGAGCGCGGTAGATGCCGACCACGGTACCGAACAGACCAACGAACGGAGCGGTGGCGCCGGTGGTGGCCAGCCAGGGCAGGCCCTTGGCGAGGTAGGCGTTGATCGAAGCTTCCGAGCGAGCAAGCGAACCATGCAGCCAGTCGTGGGCGTCGGTTTCGTTGACCATCTTGCCGTGCTGTTCTTCAGCAGCAAGACCGTCGTCGACGATCTGGCGCCAGGCGCTGTCCTTTTCCAGCTTGGCCGCGCCTTCCTTGAGGCTCGGGGCGCGCCAGAAGGTGCTCTTCACGCCTTCGTACTGCTTCAGGATCTTGTTCTGCTCAAGGTACTTGGTGAACAGGATGAAGAGCGAGCCGAACAGCATGATCGCCAGAATGGCGAGCGTGCTCCAGGCGATCGCACCGCCCTGCTCCATGGCTTCCCAGAAGCCGAACTTGTTCTGCGGAGCTGCGCCGGCGGCCGCGGTCAGAAGATCGATATACATGCGAATAGTCCTCTCAAGCGAAATAGGTTGGCAATAAGCCGGCCCCCCCGAGGGTCCGGCAGTGGCCTGGCGCCTGCCAGACCGAAAACACGAAAACGTCAGTCCTTCGGAATCACCCAGCGTACGCGATTGGAGTAGGAGCCCGAGGTGGGCTGGCCTTCGCCGTCGGTCGCCGGATTGAACCGGGCGCGCCGAGTCACGTTGGAGCAGGTTGCTTCGTCAAGATCGGAGCTGCCGCTCGAACTGGTAATGTCGCAGCTGGTCACACGGCCGTCCGGACCAACCGTCACGCGGAAACCTGTGGTTCCTTCGCGCTCCTCGCGCAAGGCGCGGGTCGGGTAGTCGTTGGTGGTGGCCCAGTTGGCCGGATTGCCACGCGGCGTAGCACCCTTGGGCTGGACGCGCGGCGGCGGCGCCACCACGACCGCCGGCGGAGCGGCAATCAGCACCGGCGGGGCCGGCGGCGGTGGCGTGGTCACCACCGTTACCGGCGGCGGAGTCACACTAACGTTGATCTTGGGCGGCGGAGCCACAATCGGCGGCGGCGCAGCAGCCTTCTTCGGCGGCGGCGGCGGCTCCTTCTTGGGCTCCTCCTTCTTGATGTCGACGGTCGTCACCTTTTTGATAATCTGGGTGACGCCCTCATAGGCTAGGCCCGAAACAAGGGCCCACCCCACCAAGGCGATCAGCACGGCCGAGGTCACCAGACCTACCGTGTTCTCCGAGGTTCTATCACGATCTGCGTAAGCCATTCAGACGCATCACTCCTAGTCAGTCCCCGCCCCGGGCCAACACCCGGGACCCGGCGACCATCCCGGTGATGGGACAGTCACCCAAATTATTAACATCCACCCTGCCGACCCACCCGGCTCGCAGCGCTTGGCCGGCGCCCGGCTGGACCAGATTGCGAGCCGTTGTTGTTCTGTGGCCCGGATTTCCGCAAGCTTTAGCGGTGCCGAAGCGCAGGCGCAACGCTTTATCCGTTAACGGTCGATTCACGTGTGTTAAGCTGCAACCCGTTGGAAGCGCCGCTGATTCCGTAGGTTGCAGGCGAATTGAGAAGGAAAAATGATGTTTCAAATACGGTTGCAGCGAAAAGCGGTCGGGCCAGTGCTGGCCGCTGCGGTTGTGGCATTGTCGGCACTGACGGGCCGTGTCGCAAGCGCCGATTCGCGACCGCCCGAATCGCCATTGTCGATTCAGATTGGCTATGCCGACCTCGCCGATCTGGCCGACCCGGCCGGTGTGGTCGTGCGGGCACAGGTCCGCAAGGTGGCCGAACTGGAACCGGAGCGAGCCCGCGGCGTGCGGCCCGGCTGGGCCAGGTTGTACGTCGAAGCCAGAACGGAGGCGGTCCTTGGCGGGCGCTCTGCCCTGGGCGAGGCGCTGCGTTATCTGGTCGATGTGCCCCGCGATGCCCGGGGCAAGGTTCCCAAGCTGAACAAGCGTAGCGTGATCCTGTTCGCCAAGCCGGTGGCGGGTCGCCCGGACGAATTGCAGCTGGTCACACCTGATGCCCAGCTGTTGTGGGATCTGGCGCTGGAAACGCGGGTAAAGGCACTGTTGGGTGAGCTTTACGCGGCGGATGCACCCCAGCGTATCTCCGGCCTGCGCGAAGCGATCCATGTGTCCGGCGCGCTGGCCGGAGAGGGAGAGACGCAGCTGTTCCTCGCCACGGCAAACGGTGAACCCGCCGCCATCACCGTTGCCCGCAGCCCCGGCGCGCCTCCACGCTGGAGTATGTCATTTTCCGAAGTGGTGGAAAGCGGCGCGCCGCCGCCGGTGCGCGACACGCTGGCCTGGTATCGCCTGGCCTGCTTCCTGCCAGCGCAGTTGCCGCCCGCCGCCAACCTCTCGGCCGGCCCGCAGGACCGCCAGGCGGCTGTGCGCGACTATGGCTTTGTCCTTAAGCAGCTCGGGCCGTGCTCGCGGTTGCGCCGTTAGGAACTCTCGCATAGGGCGCCGCTGACAGCACGGGGCTGATCGCAGCGATCGAGGGGCAACATGGCCGAACCGTTGAAAGTGGGGCTTGCCGGGCTGGGCACGGTGGGCGGCGGCGTAATCCGCCTGGTCGAGGCCAATGCCGACCTGATTGCCCGGCGCGCCGGCCGTCCCATCGTAATTAGTGTAGTGAGCGCGCGCGACCGTTCGAAGCGGCGCGGGGTCGATCTGACGCCCTATACCTGGGAAGACGATATGGTCATCCTGGGCGAGCGCGAGGATGTCGATGTGGTGGTCGAACTGGTCGGCGGGGCCGATGGCCCGGCGCTTTCCTGCGCGCGGACCACGATCGAGGCTGGTAAGGCGCTGGTTACGGCCAATAAGGCGATGATCGCGCACCACGGTTTGGAACTGGCCGGTAAGGCCGAAGCTGCCAAGGTGGCGCTCAAGTTCGAAGCAGCTGTCGCTGGGGGCATCCCGGTGATCAAGGGCCTGCGCGAAGGCGCAGCCGCCAATCACATCAAACGGGTCTACGGGATCCTTAACGGCACCTGCAATTACATCCTCTCAACCATGGAAGACAGTGGGCGGGACTTTGCCGACGTGCTGCGCGAGGCGCAGGCCAAGGGCTATGCCGAAGCTGATCCGGCTTTCGACATCGAAGGGATCGACGCTGCTCACAAGCTCTCCATCCTGGCTGCCATTGCCTTTGGCAGCCAGGTCGATTTTGCCGGGGTCGAGACCAGCGGCATCACCCGGCTGCGGGCGGCCGATATCGCGCAGGCCGATGCCCTCGGCTATGTCATCCGTCTGATCGGCATGGCGGATACCGAAAGCGGCGAGCTGTTCCAGCGGGTCCAGCCACACCTGGTGCCGTTTGATCATCCGCTGGCGCACGTCGACGGGGCGACCAATGCCGTGGTCGCGGAGGGCGACTTTGCTGGACGGTTGTTGTTCCAGGGCGCGGGCGCTGGTGACGGGCCGACCGCCAGCGCGGTGGTGGCCGACCTGATCGACATTGCCCGCGGCGAAGTGGGGGCTCCCTTCTCCATGCCGGTGGCCGAGCTTGATGCGATCCCCCGCGCCGATGCCGGGCACCGACTGGGGCGCGCCTATGTTCGCTTCATGGTTGCCGACCGGCCAGGCGTCCTGGCCGAAATCACCGCTGCGCTGCGCGATGCGGGTGTTTCGATCGAAAGCCTTATCCAGAAGGGTCGGGGCGGAGACAGCTCGGCGGTGATGGTAGCGATGGTCACGCATGAGGGACCAGAAAGCGCCGTAGCCGAGGCGTTGCGTCTGTTGGACGGTTCGGCCAGCCTTACCGAACCGCCGCTAGTGATGCAGTTGCTGGGCGAATAGCCCCTAGGGCTCGGGCATTTCACCTCTGGCAATCTTGTCGGCATCGCTGCCTTCGGCGGGCTCCGGAATCGCCTTGAGGTCGATCAGATAGAGCGGCGGCGGGGCCCAGCCGCCGATCACGCAGCCTGGCTGGCCCTTGCACGAGCCGCGATCGAGCTGTGGGGCAAGCGGGACGCCATTGTCGCGCGCGCGGCGGGCGGCCAGCGAATTGGGATCGCTTTCTGCGGTTGACGGGACGCGCAGATCTTCGCCGCGATCGACACAAACCACGATCTCCTCGCCCTCACGCGGGCGGGCACAGCGGCCCTGCACGCTGGCAACGCCAGTGCGGGCCTGCGCTGCAGCAAGCCGTTCGGCAATGACCGGATCGGTTGGCGATGAGTCTGCCAAAATCGGTGAGGAAGCGGCCCATGCCACAACAAAAATAGCTCCCCGCGCTGCCATGCGCCTGCTTGGAAGACACGCCGGATTAATCCCCGGTGAACTCGTTTAACGAGGCCGATCCCTCGACAAGCCGGGATGCTCTCGCTAAGCGCCGCCCCGAATTCGTATGTGAAAAGGAAGTCTGCTCCCCATGACCAGCACCACCGCCAGCAAGACGCTCGATCGTGTTCTCGTGCTTGAAATGGTCCGGGTGACCGAAGCGGCCGCGATTGCCGCCTCGACCCTGATCGGCCGCGGTGACGAAAAGGCGGCCGATGCCGCGGCTGTCGAGGCGATGCGCGAGGCGCTCAACAAGTTGCCGATGGACGGCACGGTGGTGATCGGCGAAGGCGAGCGCGACGAGGCGCCGATGCTCTATATCGGCGAGAAGGTCGGTTCAGCCCAGGGTACGGGTCCCAAGATCGATATTGCGCTCGATCCGCT
>JBIIDJ010000123.1:0-6027 GCA_044238415.1 Novosphingobium sp. | reverse complement strand
AAGAACATGTAACCCAGCTGCGAGCAGGTCGAATAGGCGATCACCCGCTTGATGTCCCACTGCGTGAGGCCAACCGTCGCGGCGAAGAAGCAGGTCGCTGCCCCGACAAAAGTGACCAGACCCAGCGCGATCGGCGCAGCCTCGAACATTGGGGAAAGGCGGCAGACCATGAATACGCCGGCGGTAACCATGGTGGCCGCGTGGATCAGCGCCGAAACCGGGGTCGGGCCTTCCATCGCGTCCGGTAGCCAGGTGTGCAGGCCGAGCTGGGCCGACTTGCCCATCGCGCCGATGAACAGCAGGATGCACAGGATCGTCATCGTATCCCAGCGATAGCCGAGGAAGCCGATGGTCGATCCTTCCATGCCCGGCGCGCGGACGAGAATTTCCGGGATCGAGACTGTGTTGAACACCAGGAAAGTGCCGAAGATCCCCAGCATGAAGCCCAGGTCACCGACGCGGTTGACCACGAAGGCCTTGATCGCAGCGGCACTGGCGGTGGGCTTTCTGAACCAGAAACCGATCAGCAGATAAGAGGCGAGACCCACCCCCTCCCAACCAAAGAACATCTGAACCAGATTGTCGGCCGTCACCAGCATCAACATGGCGAAGGTGAACAGGCTGAGATAGGCGAAGAACCGCGGCTGATCCGGGTCCTCTTCCATGTAGCCCCACGAATAGAGGTGGACCAGGGCTGATACGGTGGTGATCACCACCAGCATGACCGCGGTCAGCGTATCGACCCGCAGCGCCCAATCGAAGGTCAGCGAACCCGACTGCACCCACTGCAGCACCGGCACCACGTCGGCTTCGGCCGTGCCGCCCATGAAGGCAAGGAAGATCGGCCAGGACAGCAGGCACGAAGCGAACAGCGCGCCCGTGGTCACCAGCTTGGCAGCAAAATTGCCCAGAATCCGGTTGCCCAGCCCCGCGATAATCGCGGCCAGAAGAGGCAGGAAGACGATGAAGAGGATCGGATCCACGGAAACTTACCCCTTCATCCGGTTGACGTCGTCGACGGCGATGGTGCCGCGGCGGCGGAAATAGATCACCAGGATCGCCAGGCCGATCGCCGCTTCACCGGCGGCAACGGTCAGCACGAACATGGCGAAGACCTGGCCCGTCAGATCACCCAGGAAGCTGCTGAAGGCCACCAGGTTAAGGTTCACCGACAGCAGGATCAGTTCGATCGCCATCAGGATCACGATCACGTTCTTGCGGTTGAGGAAGATCCCCAGCACGCCCAGCACGAACAGGATCGAGCTGACGACTACATAGTGTTCAACGCCGATCATCAGAGCTGGACCCCCTTGCCCACTTCCGGCTGTGTATTGACCACGGCTTCTTCCGGCCGGCGGGCAACCTGCTGCGCGATATCCTGGCCGCGCACGCCGCCGCGTTGGCGATGAGTCAGCACGATTGCACCGACCATGGCGACCAGCAGGATGATGCCGGCGGCTTCGAACAGAAACAGGTACTTGCCGTAAAGCAGCGCGCCGATTGCCTCGATATTTGATGCTCCGGCAACCGGTGCACCTGAACCATCAGGCGTGCCCAGCTTGAGCGATCCGGCCTGATAGGCCCCCATACCCAACACGATCTCGGCCAGCAGGACGATGGCGACCGCAATGCCGAGTGGGAAGTTCTTGATAAATCCGGCGCGCAGCTCCGCAAAATCGATGTCGAGCATCATGACGACAAACAGGAACAGCACCGCGACTGCGCCGACATAGACGATCACCAGCAGCATCGCGATGAACTCTGCACCCGCGAGTACCATCAGGCCGGCCGCGTTGAAGAAGGCGACGATGAGCCACAGCACCGAATGGACCGGGTTGCGGGCGAGGATCGTGAAGGCCCCGGCGGCGATCATGATGCTGGCGAAGAGGTAAAAGGTGAGGACCTGGATCATGGTTGCGGGCCCCTACCGGTACGGCGCATCGGCTTCAAGGTTCGCGGCAATCGCCCGCTCCCACTTGTCCCCGTTGGCCAGCAGTTTCGCCTTGTCGTAAAGCAGCTCCTCGCGCGTTTCGGTCGCGTATTCGAAGTTCGGCCCCTCGACGATCGCATCGACCGGGCAGGCTTCCTGGCAGAAGCCGCAGTAGATGCACTTGGTCATGTCAATGTCGTACCGGGTGGTGCGGCGGCTGCCGTCGTCACGCGGTTCGGCCTCGATCGTGATCGCCTGCGCCGGGCAGACCGCTTCGCACAGCTTGCAGGCGATGCAGCGCTCTTCCCCGTTGGGATAGCGGCGCAGCGCATGCTCACCGCGGAACCGCGGGCTCAGCGGGTTCTTCTCGAAGGGATAGTTGATGGTCGCCTTGGGCCTGAAGAAGTACTTCAGGGTCAACCAGTGCGCCTTCAGGAATTCCCAGAGGGTGAAGCTCTTGAGGAGTTGGGCGGGGGTCACGGTGTGGTCTCCGTCAACTGGCACGTTCCGCGGGCCAGCTCGGTGTAACGATAAGTCTTGCGGCCATCGGGTTCGATTGCACCAAAGCGCATGAGAAAGTCCGGACCGCCGGTGGGGCCTGGCACTACCCTGACAATGGTCATGCCGTTGTAGAGACCAGCGGTTGCCTCAGTGAATTGCCACTCTGGCGTCCGCGCAGACTCCCCCTGCATCTTTGCCTTGGGCATTGGCGGCTGACGCATACGCAGGGATTCCAGGACTGCCGCCTCCGACTTGATCCGGACTGTCAGCGGCTGCGTCAAAAGGCCGCCAGCCGGGGCGGCGCATTGGAGCACGGCCACTGTAGCTGCTGCCAGCCCACTCATACCCCGTACCTCGTCAGCATCAGATAGCCGCTCACAAGGACCACAAAGCCCAGCGAGACCGGCAGGAACACCTTCCAGCCCAGGCGCATCAGCTGGTCATAACGATAGCGCGGGACCGTGGCTTTGACCCACGAGAAGATGAAGAAGAAGAAGAAGATCTTGGCGAACAGCCAGATCCAGCCCGGCACCAGATAGAGCACCGGAATGTCCAGCGGCGGCAGGTAGCCACCGAAGAACAGCACGGCGTTGAGCGCGCACATCAGCAGGACGTTGGCATATTCACCCAGCCAGTAGAGCGCGAAGCTCATCGACGAGTATTCGGTCTGGTAACCGGCCACCAGCTCACTCTCGGCCTCGGTCAGGTCGAACGGGGCGCGGGCGGTTTCAGCCATGCCTGAGATCAGGAACATAACCCACATCGGGAACAACAGCGGGTTCGCCACGAAGCCGTTAATGATGCCGACGTGCGATTTCTGCGCCTCGACGATTTCGCCCAGGTTGAAGCTGCCAGCCCAGAGCACAACGCAGATCAGGATGAAGCCGATCGAGACTTCGTAGGAGATCATCTGCGCCGAGGCGCGCATGGCCGAAAAGAAGGGATACTTCGAGTTGGACGCCCAGCCGGCGATGACCACGCCGTAAACCCCAAGTGACGAGATCGCCAGGACATAGAGCAGGCCGACGTTGAGATCGGCCAGCACCGCGCCCGAATTGAACGGGATCACCGCCCAGGCCAGCAGCGCGACGGTAAAGGTGATGATTGGCGCGATCAGGAACAAGCCCTTGTTCGCGGCCGAGGGCACGATGGTTTCCTGCAGGAACACCTTGAGCCCGTCCGCGAAGGACTGGAGCAAGCCCCAGGGCCCCACCACGTTTGGCCCGCGCCGCAGCGCCATGGCCGCCCAGACCTTGCGGTCGACATAAATGATCATCGCCACGGCCAGCATCAGCGGCAGGGCAATCAGCAGGATGCCGGCAATGGTCGCGGTGAACCACGCCCATTCGTAGGTCATGCCGAGCGATTGGAAGAAAGCGGTCATTCCGCGGCCTCCGCAAAGCTCTCACCGTGGAGAAGTTCAGCCGAGCAGCGCTGCATGGTTTCGCTGGCGCGGGCAATCGGGTTGGTGAGGTAGAAATCCTTGATCGGGTAGGCCTCGATGGTCCCGCTCGCCTTGACCTTATCGGCCTTGGGGAGCGCACCATAATTGGCAAGCCCTTCGCTGCCGAGTGCTGGCACCGCCTTGATCATCGCAGCGCGCAGTTCAGCAAAACTGTCGAACCCAACCGAAGCGCCCAGAGCATCGGCCAACGCTCGCAGGATCGTCCAGTCCTCACGGGCATCACCCGGGGCGAAGACAGCCTGTTCGGCGAACTGCACCCGGCCTTCGGTGTTAACGTAAGTCCCGGCCTTCTCACTGAAGGCGGCGGCCGGTAGGATGATGTCGGCCGCATGCGCGCCCTTGTCACCATGGTGGCCGATGTAGACCACGATGCTGTCGGCAAAGCGGGTGTAATCCACCTCGTCCGCGCTAAGCGAGACCAGCAGCTTAGGCTTGGCCTTGACTAGGTCGGCAATGCCGCCCTTTTGGGCATAGCCCAGCATCAACCCGCCCATGCGCGCCGCCGCCATGTGCAGCACGTTGAAACCGTTCCAACCGTCCCGAACCAGCTTGTACTTTTCAGACAGCGCCAGGCAGGCACCCAGCGCACCCTTACCCAAACCAGCACCCCCCAGGATCAGCGCCGGACGCGCTGCCTTCTTGAGTGCCTCGGCCGCTTCCTTGGGTAGCTTGTCCAGCACCGCCAGGTCATTGCCGAGGCTGCTGACAGGATAGGTCGCATCCCATTCCGGGCCGACCACGAAGACCTTCGCCCCGCGCTTCACCGCCTTGCGGATACGGGTGTTCACCAGCGGCGCTTCCCAGCGCAGGTGGCTGCCCACGATCAGCACGACGTCGGCTTCTTCGATCCCGGCGATGGTTGAATTGAAGTTCACCGCCGCAAGGTTTGAGCAATCGTAATCGAGACCCGTCTGGCGGCCTTCGAGCAGCTTGCTACCCAGCGCACCGGCCAGCGCCTTGGCGGCGAACATGGTTTCGCAATCGACCATGTCACCCGCGACGACGGCCACCGACTTGCCCGGATTGACCTTGGCCACGGCGGCGAAGGCTTCTTCCCAGGTCGCGGCGACCAGCTTGCCGTCGCGGCGAATCCACGGCCGGTCGAGCCGGCGGCGGGTCAGGCCATCGACCTGATAGCGCGCCTTGTCGGACAGCCACTCCTCGTTCACGTCATCGTTGATGCGCGGCAGGATGCGCAGCACTTCGCGTCCACGGCTGTCGAGCCGGATGTTCGAGCCAACCGCGTCCGAAACGTCGATCGAGAGGGTCTTCTTCAATTCCCACGGCCGCGCTTCAAACGCATAAGGGCGCGAGGTGAGCGCGCCGACCGGGCAGAGATCGATCACGTTGGCCGAAAGCTCGTGCCTGGCGGCCTGTTCCAGATAGGTCGTGATCTGCATCTGCTCGCCGCGATAAAGCGCGCCGATCTCGTCCACGCCCGCGATCTCTTCGGAGAACCGCACACAGCGGGTGCAATGGATGCAGCGGGTCATCACCGTCTTGATCAGCGGACCCATGTACTTTTCGGTCACCGCGCGCTTGTTCTCGTCATAGCGCGAGGCACCACGGCCATAGGCGACCGACTGGTCCTGCAGATCGCATTCGCCGCCCTGGTCGCAGATCGGGCAATCGAGCGGGTGGTTGATCAGGAGGAACTCCATCACCCCTTCCCGAGCCTTCTTGACCATCGGGCTGTCGGTGCGGATTTCCTGGCCCTCGGCGGCGGGCAGCGCGCACGAAGCCTGCGGCTTGGGCGGTCCGGGCTTCACCTCGACCAGACACATCCGGCAGTTGCCAGCGATGGACAGGCGCTCATGATAGCAGAAACGCGGGATTTCCTTGCCGGCCATTTCGCAGGCCTGCAGGACCGTGGCCCCTGCCGGGACCTCAAGTTCCACGCCGTCGACGGTTACCTTGGGCATTACTGGATCGCTCCGGAAGGCTTGGCCTGGGAAAGGCGGTAATAGGCGGTGGCCAGCGCGCCGCGCACGCTGATCCGGTCGAGCGAGACGGTCTCGCCCGCCTTGATGCATTGGCCCAGCGTCTGGCCGAGCGCGTTAAGGGCTTGCAGTTCGGCCGGGGTATCGATCTGGGTAGCCAACACCGCGCTGGCCGGGACCGGTGCGGTGCG
>JBIIDJ010000004.1:0-60698 GCA_044238415.1 Novosphingobium sp. | reverse complement strand
GAGGCGGCGCTGCGCCTGTGGATCAGTAGCAATCGATCGCTGCACGACCTGAATCGCGGCCAGCTCGATCCCCTGACTGCTGAGTGTGGTCTGCAGCCAGTCCTCGGCTTCGGTCAGCCGGCGATCGCGGGGCAGAATGGTTGGCGCGGCAGCTTCGAGCGAACCCGGGAAGGCGCCAGCCATGGCTTCGAAACCGGGGCGGCGCATCCGCCGCGGGACCAGCGGCGCGCGCTCATCGCGCAGCTGGGCATAGAGTCGGAAGGCAACGGTATGGACCACGGCGGCATCGCGCCGCTCGGACTGGGCCCGATAGAGCAGCGCGCCATTGATCGCCTGGCCGACCAGCAGGGCCAGCGCCACGGCAAGCAGCAACTGCCCCTGCAGACTGCGTGGCCAGAGGCGCATCAGGCCCCTGCAGCCATGCGGCGCACTTCGGCCGCAAGCATATAGCCCCCACCCCAGACGGTCTGGATCAGGGTGGGGTTGCGGCTGTCTGCCTCGATCTTGCGACGCAGACGGCTGACCTGGTTGTCGACCGCGCGATCGAACAGGTGCGCTTCGCGGCCCTGGACCAGATCGAGCAGCCGGTCACGATCAAGCACCTGCCGGGGATGTTCGACAAAGGCCAGCAAGAGGCGGAACTCGACGGACGAGATGCTGACCAGTGCGCCATCGGGCGCAGTCAGGCGTCGCTTCAGCGGATCGAGTTGCCAGCCATCGAAGACAAAGACCTCGTCCTCGGCCGGGGGCGGTCCGCCCTTGGCGACCCGGCGCAGGACCGAGCGGATCCGCGCCACCAGTTCGCGCGGCTCGAACGGTTTGACCACGTAATCGTCGGCGCCGATTTCCAGTCCGACGATCCGGTCGGTCGCCTCAGCCTTGGCGGTGAGGAGGATGGTCGGCAGTGATAGCGTTTCACTGAGATGACGGCATAGCGAAAGGCCGTCCTCGCCCGGCATCATGATATCGAGCAGGATAAGATCGGGCAGGGCTTCGCGCAGGCGACTGCGTGCTTCGGCTGCGCTGGCGGCCTCGACTACGGCGAACCCCTGGCGCGAGAGGTACTCGGCAAGGGGTTCGCGCAGGGCCGGTTCATCATCAACCAGCAGCAGTCGGGTCGCAGCCGCAGCTTCCATCGCGGGGATCAGTGCCCTTCGTGACCGCCCTTGGCGCCGGCCTTGCCAGCCCGCATCGTAGCCATGTGCTCGCGCATCTTGGCGCGGGCCGCCTTGCGCTCATCGCCGCTGACAGAGCCATCCTTGTTGGCGTCCATCATCTCGAAACGGCGGGTCTGGGCGGCAAGGAACTCATCGCGCGAGACTGCGCCATCCTTGTTGGAATCGGCCATGCGGGCCATCATCATGCCGCCGCGGCCGCCGTGATGTCGGCTCATCTTGCCTCCGGCCATGCGGCCATCTGCCAACTTGCCCCGGCGCTCGCCCATGCGGGCCCCGTCACGGCCTGGACGACCGGCGGCGAACTCGTCCTTGCTCAGTGCGCCATCCTTGTTGGCATCAAGCCGGGCAAAATGTTCAGCCTGGCGGGCCGCGCGGTCAGCCTGGTCCAGCTTGCCATCCTTGTTTACGTCCATCCGGGTGAACATTTCGGTGGCGCGGGCCTGAGCATCGGCCCGGGTCAGCTGGCGATTGGGATCGGGGCGATCGCCACCCGGTCCTGGCTGGGCCAGCGAGGCAGTCGAAATGGCCGCCAGAGCAAGGGCGGCGAGCGAGGCAGTGCGGGTAAATCGGGTCATGCGTTTCAACTCCATCCGGATCGGGGGACGCCGCGCCCTTGGGAAGGCAGAGGGGGGAACCGATCGAGCGACGCGGCGTCACTGCAACCGGATAGCCCCCTCTTGTCGCGGCATTATGCCCGAACGGAGGAGAATTGTCGCCAATTGTCGCAACGGCTGCGTCCCGTTCACCGGGGCGCAAGCCTGTACCTCAGCCCATCACGAAGGCGTTGAGCTTGTTTCCGTCGGGATCGCGGAAATATCCGGCATAGAACCCTTCGCCGCGCGGGCCTGGCGCGCCTTCATCCGTGCCGCCGTTGGCGAGCGCGATGGCATAAAGCCGGTCAACCTGCTCCTTATCCTTGGCCTCCAGTGCGACCATCACGCCGTTGCCGACAGTGGCCGGCTGGCCATCATGTGGCTTGGTCGCGGCGATGCCGGCGGGACCACCCGGAACGCCCCAAGCGATGAAGGTTTCGAACTCCATCATTCGCGGCGTGCCCATTTCGGCCGCCAGTGCATCATAGAACTTCGCAGCCCGGACCAGATCGTTGGTACCTACAGTTACATAGCCGATCATATTGATCTCCCTCGATTCGAGGGGAGAACAATAGTGGAACATAAGCGCCCGTCAACTGCCGCAGACCGCACCGGTACACCCGTAGCCAGCTGGGCCGGGATAGCTGTCACAATGGCGCGCAGGCTGCCTTCAACCACGCCAAATCCGCACCCGAAAGTTGCGGTGCCAGAACCGCCTCGACCCGAGCATGGTAGGTGTTCCACCATTCCAATTCGTCGGCGGTCAACAGGCTGCGTTCCACCAGGGTCTTGTCAATCGGTGCCCAGGTCAGGTTCTCGAAGCCGAGGTAATCGCCTTCGGCCCCGGCGATTTCGCGGGGCTCCACCAGCACCAGGTTCTCGATCCGGATGCCGAAATCGCCGGCCTTGTAATAGCCCGGCTCGTTCGAGAGGATCATGCCGGGAAGCAATTCATGGCTCGTCCCGGCCTGCCCGCCCTGCACCTTGGCAATGCGCTGCGGACCTTCGTGGACCGAGAGGAAACTGCCCACCCCGTGGCCGGTGCCGTGGGCATAGTCCACGCCCGCCGCCCAGAGGTATTGCCGCGCCAGGCTATCAAGCTGGCCGCCCACCGTGCCGCGCGGGAAGACCGCACGGGCCAGCGCGATGTGACCTTTGAGCACGCGGGTGAAGCGGTCCTTGTGCTCGGCGCGCGGTTCCCCCGGGCCGATCCAGACGGTGCGGGTAATGTCGGTCGTGCCATCGGCATATTGCCCGCCCGAATCGACCAGGAAGACCGAGCCCGGCTCGATTGGCAGGTTCGATTCCTCGTCCACCCGGTAATGCGGGATCGCCGCATGGGGCCCGGCAGCGGAGATCGTATCAAACGAGAGGTCGCGCAGCAGGCCGGTTTCCTCACGATAGGCACGCAGCTGGGCGGCGGCGGAAAGCTCGGTCTGCCCACCCTTGGGAGCCTCGACCGACAGCCAGTGGAGGAATTTGGCAATTGCCGCGCCATCGCGGGCTTGCGCGGCGCGCTGGCCCGCCTGCTCGACTGGGTTCTTCTGCGCCTTGGGTAGGATGGTAGGGTCGAGCAGGTCGACCGCCGTCGCCCCGGCTGCCGCCAGCACGGCATAGACCGCCTGGACCGACCGCTCCGGATCGACCGCCACCTTCTTGCCGGCCAGCTTGCCGAGGCCGGCTTCAAACGCACGGTAAGGTGCGATCGTCACAGCATTGCCAAGATGCGCGCGCAGTTCCGGCGTGACCTTGTCCTCGGCGATGAACAGTTCGGCCGTGCCATCGGCGTGGGCAATCACGAAGGACAGCGCAACCGGGGTGCGGTCAACATCGGCCCCGCGAATGTTGAGCAGCCAGGCAACGCTATCGAGCGCCGAGACGACTGCGGCATCCAGCCCCTTGGCGGCCAGCCATTCGGCCACCTGGCTACGCTTGGCCTCGCTCGACTGGCCGGCGAGCTCGGTCGGATGGACCAGCGCTGGGGCCATACTGGGGGCGGGACGATCGGCCCAGACAGCATCGACCGGGTTGCCCGCAACCGCGACCATGCTCGCGCCCTTGCCCGCCAGCGCCTTCACGCAGGCATCGACCCACGGCTTGCCATGCAGCCACGGATCAAAGCCAATCTTCGCGCCGGCAACAGCGTGCTCGGCCAGCCAGGCCGGGATCGGTTCTGCCGGGACCGAGCGGTATTCGAACAGGCGTCCATCCACCTGATCACGGACCTGGATGGTATAGCGGCCATCGACGAAGATCGCCGCCCGGTCCGACAGTACCACGGCGGTCCCGGCCGAACCGCCAAAGCCCGTCAGCCAGGCGAGCCGCTGGGCATAGCCGCCGACATATTCGCTCATGTGCTCGTCAGAGATGGGGATGACAAACCCATCAAGGCCGCGGGCCTTCAGTTCCTTACGCAGAGCATCGAGACGGGCTTCGTGGGTGTTCATCAGCATGGCTTGCAGTCCTTCTGCGCCCACCATAGAGCCTAGCCATGAGTCTTACCACACCCCCCATCGCCGCCAAGAAGCCGCACCACGTCACGCATCACAACATCGTCGTGACTGACGATTACGCCTGGCTGCGCGATCCCGGCTATCCGGAGGTCAAGGACGCCGAAGTGCTGGCCCACCTCCAGGCCGAGAACGCCTGGTTCGAAAGCCGGATGGCCGCCCAGCAGGGCCGGATCGACGCGCTGTTCAAGGAAATGCGCGCACGGATCAAGGAAGCGGACAAGTCGGTCCCCCAGAAGGACGGTGACTGGCTTTACTGGATCGAGTTCGAGGAAGGCGCCGAATACAAGAAGTGGTGGCGTCGGCCCGTTGCAGGCGGGCCGGACGAACTGATCCTAGATGAAGTGGCCCTGGCCGAGGGACACGAATACTTCCGGCTTGGCGCGATTGCGGTGTCGAACGATGGCACGCTGCTGGCCTGGTCGGTCGATGACAACGGGTCGGAGCGATTCACCGCACGGATCAAGGTGATCGCCACCGGCGAAGTCCTGCCTGACGAGATCCCCGGTACGCTCTCCAGCCTGATCTGGGTCGCGAGTGACACGGGTCTGGTTTACAGCCTTGCCAACGAGCAGTGGCGGACCGACAACGCCCGGCTGCACTGGCTGGGCCAACCAATCACAAGTGATGTTGAGCTTTATCACGAGGACGACGAAGGGTTCCGCGTTGGCTGCTCGCTCTCGGCGAACGAGCAATGGCTGATCATCGGCACATCCGACCACGAAACAAGCGAGGTCCGGCTGGTCCCGGCGGCCGATCCGCTGGCCACGCCAATCCTGGTCAAGCCGCGCCAGGCGGGGGTCGAGTACGATGTCGATCTCAATGGTGAGAAGCTGTTCATCCACGCCAACGACACCCACGAGAACTTCCGGCTCGCCACTGCGCCGCTGGCCGATCCCGGCCACTGGACCACGTTGATCGACGGGACGGACGAATTCTATCTGACCGGGTTTGATCTGTTCCGCGATTTCTATGTCACCGAAGGCCGGGTCCGCGGGCTCGACCGGATCGAGGTGCGCTATTACGACGATCCGGCGCGGGTCGAAGCGATCGACTTTCCCGAAGCGAGCTTCTCGGCAGGCCTGGGCGATAACCCGGAATGGGCGATCACCACGCTGCGCCTGTCCTATGAAAGCATGGTTAGCCCGGCCTCCGTGCTGGACTATGATGTTGCCGCCCGCACGCTCACCACGCTGAAAGTGCAGGAAATCCCCTCGGGCTATGACGCCTCGCTTTATGCCACCGAGCGGCTTGAAATCGCCGCGCGCGATGGCACGAAGATCCCGGTTTCGGTCGTCTATCGCACGGATCGCCCGAGTGGCGGCCCGCTGCATCTCTATGGCTATGGGGCCTACGGCATTTCGATCGATCCAGGCTTCTCGACCAGCCGGTTGAGCCTGGTGGATCGCGGCTTTGCCTATGCCATCGCCCATATCCGCGGCGGCGATGACCTGGGCCGGGCCTGGTACAAGGCCGGCAAGCTGGAGCGGCGGACCAACACCTTCAACGATTTTGTCGACGTGGCGCACGGCCTGATTGCACGCGGCTTCACCCATGCGGGCAGGATCAGCATCTCCGGCGGCTCGGCCGGGGGCGAGCTGATGGGCGCTGTAATCAATTCCGATCCCGGCCTGTGGGGCGCGGTTGTGGCCCATGTGCCCTTCGTCGACGTGCTGGCGACCATGCTCGATCCCACTTTGCCCCTGACGCCGGGCGAATGGCCGGAATGGGGCAATCCGATCGAGGACCCTGATGCCTTTGCCCTGATCCGGTCCTATTCGCCCTATGACCAGGTCAAGGCCCAGGCCTATCCGCCGCTGCTGGTCACCGCCGGACTCAACGATCCGCGCGTGACCTATTGGGAACCGGCCAAGTGGGTTGCCAAGCTGCGCGATCTGAAAACCGACAACAACGAGCTGCTGCTCAAGACCAACATGGGCGCGGGGCACGGCGGCAAATCAGGCCGGTTTGAAAGCCTGAAGGAAACGGCGGAGGAGTTCGCCTTCATCCTGTGGCAGCTGGGGGTGGAGGAGTGACCAATCGCTTCACCCTGATCTTCACTGCCCAGCCCGAACACATCGATGAACTGGGCCATGTCAACAACGCGGTCTGGGTGGACTGGATCCAGCAGATCGCCACGGCCCACTGGTCGGCTGTGGCCGCGCCGGAGAACCAGGCCGCTTACATCTGGGTCGTGACGCGGCACGAAATCGACTATCGCGGCAATGTCGGCCCGGGTGAAAGTGTGACCGCCGAAACCTTTATCCCCGCCCCGCCGACCGGCGCCCGGTTCAATCGCCGGGTCGATTTCCGCGATGCCGCCGGCAAGGTGATCGTCTCGGCCCGCACCACCTGGGCGATGATCGACCGAGCCACCGGCCGGCTGGCGCGGGTGCGCGACGAGATCACCGAGCCGTTCAAGCCGTTTGGCGGGGAAGCCTAGCTTCTTACCGTCACCCCGGGCGGCACCCAAGGTCCCGCTGTTCTGGGGGCGCTGCTCAGCAATTCAAGCTGGACCCCGGTTCAAGTCCGGGGTGACGAAGTGAGTTCAAACCGCAAGTGCTTGGTCAGCCCAGCACCTCCCCAACCGGGGTGTAAGCATAGCCCAGTTCAGTCGCGACCGCCTCGTAAGTCACCTTGCCGGCGTGAACATTGAGGCCGTTCGCAAGGTGCGGGTTGGCCTTCAGCGCGCCCTGCCAGCCCAGCTCCGCGATCCGCAGTGCGTGCGGCAGGGTCACGTTGTTGAGTGCATAGGTGCTGGTCCGCGCAACGGCGCCGGGCATATTGGCGACGCAGTAATGAACGATGCCATCGACCACATAGGTCGGTTCGGCATGGGTCGTGGCGTGGCTGGTTTCGAAGCAGCCGCCCTGGTCGATCGCCACGTCGACCAACACGGCCCCCGGTTTCATGCACTTCAGCATGTCGCGCGTCACCAGCTTGGGTGCGGCGGCCCCCGGGATCAGCACGGCGCCGATCACCAGTTCGGCCTCGCAGATCATCTGTTCGATATTGGCGCGGTTGGAAAAGCGGGTCTTGGCGCGGCTTTCGAAATGGGTGCCAAGCCGTTCGAGCACTTCGGGATCGCGATCGAGGATGGTTACGTCGGCACCCAGGCCCACGGCCATCTGCGCGGCATTGAAGCCGACCACGCCGCCGCCGATCACCAGCACCCGGCCCGGTAGCACGCCCGGCACGCCGCCGAGCAGCACCCCGCGCCCGCCGTGCGCCTTTTCCAGCGCGGTCGCCCCGGCCTGGATGCTCATGCGGCCAGCCACCTGGCTCATCGGCTTGAGCAGCGGGAGGGTGCCCCCCGGCCCGGTCACAGTTTCATAAGCAATGGCGGTGACGCCCGACTTGACCAGATCGGCGGTCTGCTCGGGATCGGGGGCAAGGTGGAGATAGGTGTAAAGGATCTGCCCTTCGCGCAGCATGGCACGCTCGCCGGCCTGCGGCTCCTTGACCTTCACCACCATTTCGCAGCCATCGAACACGGCCTTGGCATCGGACTTGATGATCGCGCCGGCCGCGGCATAGGCCGCATCCTCGGCCCCGATACCAAGGCCGGCGCCGCTTTCGACCCAAACCTCGTGGCCATGCGTTACCAGTTCGCGGACCGATTCCGGCGTCAGCCCGACGCGATATTCGTGGTTCTTGATTTCCTTGACGGTACCAACGCGCATGATCGCTCTCCCAAGCTGCGGTTCGCCGGTCAGGATAACCGGATCGGGCCGGAAAAGGTGCCCGAAGATCACACTTGCATTCACTGCTGCTGGGATTATCTCCATCTAAATCCCCATTAATCGAGAAGATTTCCCATGGATCGGGCTGATGCCGCTTTGATTGAAGCACTCCAGCGCGATTCCTCGCGCTCGCTGGCTGACCTGGCCGAGGCGACGGGCATGTCTTCCTCGGCTTGCCACCGCCGGGTCCGGGCGCTGGAGGCAGCAGGGATCATCACCGGCTATACCGCCCAGATCGACCCGGCGCGGATCGGCCTCAAGGCCACGGCCTTCGTTGAGATCACCCTGACCAGCCAGAGCCGCGAGGCGATGGACCGGTTCGAAGCTGCCGTGCAGGACTATGCCGAGATCCTTGACTGCCACCTGATGAGCGGCGGCGCCGACTATCTGCTGCGGGTCGCGGCGAGCGATCTGGAACATTACGACCGGATCCACCGCGATTGCCTGTCGCGCTTGCCGGGGGTTTCTGCGATGCGCTCGTCCTTTGCGATCCGCCGGATCAAGCGCTGGACCGGTTACCAGGTGCCGCGGTGATCGCAGGTGTACTGCCGCCAATCCGCCAGTGGCTGGCCGAGCGCGGGTCAGGGTTTACCGTGATCGGGGTGGCCGGAGCGCAAGGCTCGGGCAAATCGACGCTGGTGCGCGAACTGGCGGCGCAGTTGACCATCGAAGGGTTGCGGGTTGCCGCGCTCTCGCTTGATGATCTGTACCTGCCGCGGCACGCCCGGCAGGACCTCGGCCGCTTGGTCCACCCGCTGTTTGTCACGCGCGGTGTGCCTGGGACGCATGACGTAGCGTTGGGTTTGGCGACAATCACTGCCCTGGCACGCGGCGAAGCGGTGCGCCTGCCGCGTTTCGACAAGGGGGGGGACGACCGTGTCCCAGAAAGCGAATGGCCGACTGCCGAAGCCGAGACCCAAGTGCTGCTGTTTGAAGGCTGGTGCCTGGGTGCCGCGCCCCAGCCGGAAGGCGCCCTGACGAACCCGGTCAATGCGCTGGAAGCGGCAGAGGATCCGGCCGGTATCTGGCGCCGTCACGCCAATACCGCGCTGGCGGTAGACTATCCGGTGCTGTGGCAGCAGATCGACCGCCTGATCTTCCTTGGCGCGCCAGACTGGTCAGTGGTGGCGGACTGGCGCGAGCAGCAGGAGGCAGACCTGCGTCAAACCGCTGCCGGCGCAATGACGCCCGCCCAAGTGGAGCGCTTCATCCAGCACTACGAACGGCTCACACGCTGGATGCTGGAGGAGCTGCCGGGGCGGACCGACCTGACCGTGCGGTTAGGGCCAAACCGGAAAATCCTGCCGCTAACCTGACCCCGTTCGGACAAAGGTCAGATGGCCGACCCCGCCGCCCAGCCGCTGGCCCAGGCCCACTGGAAGTTGTAACCGCCCAGCCAACCGGTGACGTCCACCGCCTCGCCGATGACGTAGAGCCCCGGCACCTTCTTAGCTTCCATGGTCTGGCTCGACAGTTCCGCCGTGCTGATCCCGCCGGCGGTTACTTCGGCCTTGGCAAAGCCCTCGCTGCCGGTGGGGTGAAAATGCCAGTCGTGCAAGACAGTCTCGGCGGCGCGCAGCACCTTGTCGGACTGGTTGCCAAGCTCGCCTGCCACGCCGAGCCGGTCCGCCAGGGTAGTAGCGAGCCGTTCAGGCAGCGGCAGCACGCGGCGCAGTGGCGCGCGCGGCTGGGTGCGCTTGGCCTCCAGCAGCCAGCCTTGCGGCTGATCCGGCAGGTAGTCGATCCGCACGTCCTCGCCGCGCTGCCAGTAGGACGACACTTGCAGGATCGCCGGGCCGCTTAGACCCCGGTGGGTGAACAGCGCCGCTTCGCGGAACGCCGCTTTACCGCAGCGTGCGACCACTTCGGTCGCCACGCCCGAAAGTTCGGTGAACAGGGCATCGTCCCCGCTCAGCGTGAGCGGCACCAGCGCCGGGCGCGGTTGCACCACCTTGAGGCCGAACTGGCGGGCCAGCTCATAGGCGAAGGAACTCGCCCCCAGCTTGGGGATTGACGGTCCGCCAGTGGCGATAACCAGCGCCGGGGCGCTGGCTCCGGCAAGGTGAAAGCCCCCGTCGCGGTGTTCAATCGCGCCGGTTTCGGTGCCCAGCCGCACAGCAACCCCGCCCTTGGCGCACTCCTCCAGCAACATGGCGACGATCTGCTTGGCCGACTGGTCACAGAACAGCTGGCCTAGGGTCTTCTCATGCCAGGCGATGCCGTAGCTATCGACCAGCTTGATGAAGTCCGCCGGAGTGTAGCGCGCCAGCGCCGACTTGGCGAAATGCGGGTTGGCGGAGAGGTAGCGATCGGGCGCGGTGTGCAGGTTGGTAAAATTGCACCGTCCCCCGCCAGAGATCAGGATCTTGCGCCCCACTTCCGAATTGTGATCGAGCAGCAGCACCCGCCGCCCGCGCTGCCCGGCCGTAGCGGCGCAGAACAGCCCGGCGGCCCCGGCACCGAGGACGATGGCGTCAAAGGACTGGCTCAAGCGCCCGCCACCAGCTTCGCCGCCAGGGCTTCGGCCACCTTGATCCCGTCGACTGCGGCGGAAAGGATGCCCCCGGCATAGCCCGCACCCTCGCCCGCCGGGTAAAGTCCGGTCGTGTTGATCGACTGGAAGTCTGCCCCGCGGCGAATGCGGATCGGGCTGGAGGTGCGGGTTTCAACGCCCGTCATCACCGCGTCGGGATGGTCATAGCCAGGCACCTGGCGGCCAAACACGGGCAGCGCCTCGCGCAGCGCCTCGATCACGAACGGCGGCAGCACCTCGGCCAAGTCGGTCGGCTTGACCCCCGGCTTGTAACTGGGCTGGACCACGCCGAACGTTGTCGAAGGGCGAGCGGCGAGCAGGTCTTCCACGCGCTGGCCCGGCGCGTGGTAATTGGAGCCGCCCGCAACGAAGGCTGCCTCCTCCAACTGTCGTTGCAGCCGCACGCCCGCGAGCGGATCACCGGGGAAGTCGCGTTCCGGATTGATGTCCACCACCAGCCCCGAATTGGCGTTGAATTCGGCGCGCGAATACTGGCTCATCCCGTTGGTGACGACGCGGCCTTCCTCGGATGTAGCCGCCACCACGCGCCCGCCAGGGCACATGCAGAACGAATAGACCGCGCGGCCATTGCTGGCCTGATGCGAAATTGAATAGGCCGCCGCGCCAAGGATCGGGTTGCCGGCATTGGGGCCGAACCGCGCCTTGTCGATCCAGCTTTGCGGGTGTTCGATCCGCACGCCGATGGCGAACGGTTTGGCCTCCACATAGACACCGCGCTCGTGCAGCTTGAAGAAAGTGTCGCGCGCCGAATGGCCGACCGCGAGGATCACATGCTCAGCTGGCAGGAACTCGCCGGTCGAGAGGGTCAGGCCCTTGAGCTGGCCGTCCTCGACCGCGAAATCCTCAACCCGCGTGCCGAAGCGGTACTCGCCGCCCAGCTGCTCAATGGTCTCGCGGATCGACATCACCATCGTGACCAACCGGAAGGTGCCGACGTGCGGATGGGCCTCGGTCAGGATGTCTTCGGGCGCCCCGGCCTTGACGAATTCGGTCAACACCTTGCGCCCCAGGTGGCGCGGGTCCTTGATCCGGGAATAGAGCTTGCCGTCGGAAAAGGTCCCGGCCCCGCCCTCCCCGAACTGGGCGTTGGATTCGGTTTCCAGCACGGCCCGGCGCCACAGGCCCCAGGTATCCTTGGTCCGGTCGCGCACGGCCTTGCCGCGTTCGATGATGATGGGTTTGAGGCCCATCTGCGCCAGGATCAGCGCCGCCATCAGCCCGCAAGGGCCGGCCCCGATGACGACGGGGCGCTGTCCGCTCCAGCCCTCCGGCGCCATGACCGGGAACTTGTAGCTGAGGTCCGGCGTGGGCTTCACATGCGGATCGCCGTGGTGCCGCTCCAGCACGGCGGCCTCATCGCGGACCACGGCGTCGATCGTGTAGATCAGCTTGATCGCAGTCTTCTTGCGGGCATCGTTGCCGCGTCGGAACACCGCGAAGCGCACCAGGTCCTCGTGGGGAATGCCAAGCTTGGCCAGCACCGCCGCTTCGAGCGCGGCGGGTTCATGGTCAAGCGGCAGGGCCAGATCGGACAGGCGGATCATGCTGCCGCCTTTCGCCGGGAAGGGGGCGGAAGGCAAGCGCTCACGCCTGCTGCCCGCGCCGCCAAGCCTGCGGCGGCTGGCCGTGCCGGGCGGTGAACCAGGCGGTGAAGGCGGCGGAACTGGCAAAGCCCAGCAGATCGGCAATCTCGGCATTGCCGCGCCGGGTGCCGGCCAGCTGCCCGCGCGCCACTTCGCCGCGCACCTCGTCCAGCAGTACGTGGAAGGTGGTGCCTTCGGCCGCCAGCCGCCGCTCCATCGTCCGGCGCGACAGGCCCAGCCGTTCAGCCGCAAGCGGTGCGGTGCAGCGCCGCCCGGCCAGCATCGCGCGCAGCAAGCGCCGGGTTCGCTCGGCCAGCGGCAGGTCAGCGAGGCCTGGCAGGGTAGCCCGCAGCTGCGCGGCGTAGGGCCGCAGCGCTGCCTCGGCCAGCAGGTTGGGCCGGTCCAGATCGGCAGCAGCAAAGACAATCCCGCTGAAGTCCTGCGCAAAGTGCACCCGCCCGCTGAAGGTGCGCTCGAACTGGGCGATCCGCACCGGGCGCTGCCGTTCCAAATAAATGCCCTGAGCAAGCCAGCTGATCCCCAGCAATTGGCGCAGGATACGATGCAGCATGGCCACGGTCACGTCGGTGGCCTGCACCCGCGATGCTTCGCTCGCCACCACGCAGGACAGGATCGCCAGGCCATCGTATTCGCTGAGGTCGATGGTCAGCGCCTCGTTATGCAGCGGCAGATAGGCGATGAAGATCGCCAGCGCGCTGCGGATATCGGGTTCGTCGCGAGCCAGCAGGGTAACCGGGCCAAGGTTGGAAAAGCCGCGTAGCTCGGTCAGCCGCAAGCCGAAATCCTCGGCCCCGGCACGGGCGGCGGTTTCCTCGAACAGGCGGTTGATTGCATCGGCGGACAGCCGGCGGTCGGGCTCCGCCTCGGCATCGGCGGGCAAGCCGGCCGCGCGCAGCAGGGCAACCGGATCAAGCCCATAGGCGCGGGCAAGGGCGCTGAAGCCAGTCAGGGCGGCGGCGCGGACGGTGGGATGCTGACGCATTTCAGCAATTGAATGGCGGAAATTCGATATCCTGTCCAGTTTGGCGCGCTATCCTTGTCGCATTGGAGAGAGAGTCGATGCCAGCCGAAACCCCCATCAGCGATGCCGCGCGCGCCAGCGGAAACTGGAACCAGGCCTGGGACCAGGCTGCCGCCTTCGATGCGGAATGGATGGAAAAGTTCCTCGACATGGGGACCCACCCAGTCCGCAAGGGGATCATCGATCCCAAGACCTATGAATTCCTGGCCATCGCCGTCGATGCCAGTTGTACCCATCTGTATTCGCCCGGCGTGAAGCGCCACATTGCCAAGGCGCTCGATCTGGGCGCGACACCCGAAGAGATCATGGCCGTGCTGCAACTCGTCGCGGTGCTGGGGATCCACTCGGTCGCGCTCGGCACCCCGCACCTGGTCGATGAAATGAAGGCCCGCGGGATGCCCGTTCCCGCCACCACCCCATCCACGGAGGACTGAATCCATGCACTTCCTCGATGACAGCCTGCTGCCCGAAAACCAGGAAAAGCTGGTGATCCAGGTTGCCCCCTATGGCCCGCAATGGCTGCCGGGCGACTTCCCCGAAGATATCCCCGTCACCATGGCCGACCAGGTCCAGAAGGCGGTCGATTGCTACAACGCAGGGGCCACGGTGCTGCACCTCCATTGCCGCGAGGCCGATGGCAGCGGTTCGAAGCGGCTGTCGATGTTCAACGAGATGATCGACCGCATCCGCTCGGCCTGCCCGGACATGCTGATCCAGGTCGGCGGCTCGATCAGCTTTGCCCCCGAAGGCGAGGGGTCCGAGGCCAAGTGGCTGTCGGATGATACCCGCCACATGCTGGCCGAACTCAAGCCCAAGCCCGACCAGGTGACCATCGCGGTCAACACCAACCAGATGGATATCTCTGCGCTGATGAGCGATGATGACATCGCCGGGACCTGCCTGACCAACCCGGCCATGTTCGAAGCCTATCGCAACATGTACTTCGAAGCTGGCCCGGTGTTCATGGAAGAACACCTGAAGCGCCTCGTTGCCAATGGCATCCAGCCGCACTTCATGGTGGGAGACATGAGCCAGCTGGAAACGGTCGAGCGGCTGATCCGCAAGGGCCACTATAACGGGCCGCTGGTGCTGAACTATGTCGCGATCGGCAGCGGCGCGGCGGGGACGCACCCGGCTGACCTGATCGAGTTCGCCCGCCGGGTCCCCGATGGCGCAGTGCTGACGATCGAATCAGTGATGCGCAATGTCGCGCCGTTCAACGCCATCGCCATTGCCCTGGGACTTCATGTCCGTGTCGGGATTGAGGACAACCTGTGGAGCCGCAAGGGCGAACGGATGACTTCGGTCCAGCAGGTCGAACAGATGGTGCGGATCGCCAATGAACTGCACCGCGATGTCGCTACAGGACCGGAAGCCAAGGCAATCTACCAGATCGGCACGTTCTACCAGTCGACCGACGAGACGCTGCGCCGCCTGGGTTATCCGCCCAACCGCCAGCCCGGTCAGCGGGGCGTGCCGCGCTGGGAATATGCATGAATTCGGTTGGGGGAAGAGTCTGTGTCGTAACCGGGTCGTCACGTGGACTTGGGCGGGCGATCGCCGCCGCGCTGGGCGCGGGCGGCGGTCGCCTGGCCTTGTGCGATGTGCATGAAGATGAGCTTGAGCAGACCGCCACGGAACTTCGTGCCACTGGCTGCGAGGTCTATGCCGTCCCCTGCGACGTGAGCGACAGCACCGAGGTCGATGCCTTCTTCGCCTGCATCGAAGCGAGGCTTGGCCCGGTCGAGGTGCTGGTCAACAATGCCGCGCTGGTGCCGGGCGGGCCGCAGGACGAAGCCCGCCGCAACCGTCACTATGCCTATCTGACCACGTCCGAGCCGCGCACCACGCTGGGCTTCACCAGCGCCATGAGCGATGCCGAATGGCTGAAATACTGGGGCACCAACGTCCACGGGGTGTTCTTCTGCACTCGCGCCGCGCTGCGCCAGATGGAGCCGCGCGGGTTTGGCCGGATCGTCAACATCGCCTCGATTGCGGGCCTGTCTGGCCTTAGTGCGCACAGCCCGCATTATTCGGCCACCAAGGGGGCGGTGATCGCCTTTACCCGTTCGGTCGCGGCCGAAGTCGCAGGGGCCAACATCCTGGTCAACGCCATCGCTCCGGGTGGGGTCGCCACCCCGATGTTCGACGATTATCTAGCTCGGCTCGATCCAGAAGCGCGCGACCGCCTGTTCCAGCTGATCCCGGCCGGGCGGCTGGGAACGTTGGACGAATACGCCGACCTTGTGGTCTATCTGTCAGGCGACGGGCATTACCTGGCCGGACAGGTGATCAGTCCCAACGGGGGCATGTTCTGATATGGCGGATCAAGCCGGCCAAGCGATTAGCGGACAGGACCGGGCGGTGCCGGTGGGCTTGCTGCTGTTCCTGCTGACCCTGCACATCATCAACCAGATCGATCGCCAGCTGGTGGCCGCCTTTGCCGCCGACATCATGCACGATCTGGACCTCAGCCGCAGCCAGTTCGCCTTGATCGCAGGCCTTGCCTTCAGCGGTGTCTATGCCTTTGCCGCGCTCTATGCCGGGGTGCTGGCTGACCGACTGGGCCGGGTAAGGGTGCTTTCGGCGGGGCTGGGCATCTGGAGCCTGTTCACGGCGCTGGCCGGGCTGGCCCAGGGGTTCTGGACCATGCTGGCCGCGCGTCCCTTCGTCGCGGCGGGCGAGGCCACGCTGGTGCCGACCGCCAGCAACATCATCCTTGCCCGGGTCAGCGAACGCCACAAGGCGGCGGCGCTGGGCCTGTTCTTTGCCGGTATCCCGCTGGGGATCGGCGGCGGCTTCCTGATCGCCGGCCAGCTCGGCCCGCTGATCGGCTGGCGCTGGACCTTCATCATCATGGGTGCGCTGGGGCTGGTGGCGCTGGCCGGGCTGGTGCGACTGAAGGATGATCCGCCAGACCTGTCGCACCGGCCGACGCTGGCCGGCAATCTCTCCGCGCTGGCAGAGGTATTCCGGGCCAGGCCGCGCGCCCTGTGGGCTTCGCTGGCAATCATCTTTGCCCATTTACACACCGCGACCAGCCCCTTCGTCCAGCTCTGGCTGACCGCCGAGAAGGGCTATGCCGCCGGTCCCGCCGCGCAGCTTTACGGGTTGATGTTCCTGGTCTTCGGCCTCGCGGGAACTTTCGGGGCGGGGCTGCTGGGCGATTGGGCCAAGCGTCGCCACGGGCTGGACCATGCGATCACCATGTTCGTCCTGTTGCTGATCCTGGCTCCGCTGCTGGTGCTTTACCGGCTGACCCCGGGTGGAACGCCGCTGTTCCTGCTGGGCATGGCCGGGTCGATCCTGTTCATGACCGTGATCTATGGCCCGATCTTCGCGATCATCGAGGAACTGCTGCCCCCTCGGCTCAAGGCCACCTCAACCGGGCTCAACATGCTGGTGCTGAATATCTTCGCGATCGGTGGTGGGGCGCTTGTGATCGGTCTGGCCAGCGAATGGCTGCTGGCCAATGGGTCAGCTCGCAGCTGGACGCTGCCGCTGCTCGGGGCCGATGCCATTGCCCTTCTGGCGGTGCTGTTCATCTTCCTCGCCATGCGGAGCCCGCGAGTGCTGGCAAGCTAACCGCTCCGGGCGTCGGGCCGCGGCCCGGCTGTTTTCCTAAACTTTCGCCGCCTGCTATCCTCGCGGACTGGCCCATCCCCGGGCTCAACCATGAGGATGCTGGCTTGATAACCACGGCGATGACCTATGTCGTGCCTTGCGATTCAGCGCCGCGATCGGGTGGCCAATCGCGCGCCCGCCGGCGGGCAGTTTTTATCATCCTGAACAGTGGTCCATGTGGTCCATATGACCTGCCGTGCCGGACAGGATGGATCGGGCGGCGGGCTGGCAGGGCGGGATTGTTTGCTATTGCGGCCCATAAGGTCCATAGCGAGCGGGCTAACGTCGCCTGCGACGGGACTTTCGGCCTACCGCCCCAACTCCCCTTTCTCGCCACTTTGCTCTGCGGACACGTTGTCCGCAGGTCCATGCGGTTCATGAAAGGAACGCATCATGCCAGTAGGCACCGTAAAATTCTTCAATTCCGACAAGGGCTATGGCTTCATTCAGCCCGATGATGGTTCGCCCGACAACTTCGTGCACATTTCGGCCGTCGAACGCGCCGGGATGAGCACGCTGAACAAGGAGCAGCGCGTCAAGTACGAGCTGCAGACCGATCAGCGCGGCAAGACTTCGGCCGTCGATCTCGAGTCGGCTTGACCCGACCAGACCTGCCGGTGGGAGCTCTGGTTGCCACCGGCGGGTCAATCCCTTCGCGGGGACTCTCAATCTTGAGGATCGAGCCATGAGCGTATCGACGCAGTTCTATCTCGATCAGGCAGCCAAATGTGCACGCGAGGCCAGCGATGCCTTGCTGCCCAACCGGCGCGAAGTGCTGATCAGGGCCCAAGCCAGCTGGCAGGCCATGGCCGACAAGGCTATCCGCGTGGCTGCCGAACGTGACAAGCGCGAAGCCGAACGAGCCGCGATAACAACCTGAACGCCCCCTATCCTGGCGGGCCGGAAGCGGGCCTCGCCCAAGCGGAGTGCCCACAATGTCCTATCATCCTGTCCGCCCGTTCCTGATCAAACGCGACGCCGAAGGCGACTTCCGCCTGACCGTGCGTGACACACGCTACAATTCGCAAGGCTATCCGATCGTCACTGCCGTGCTCCAGGACGAAGCCTTCAAGACTGCTGCTGCCGCCAAGGCCCATGCGCGGGACCACTTCCAGGCCGTAGCCGGGCAATACGAGATGGGTAAGGACTGACGGTCCAGCCCGCCTTACAGCGGGTTGCCATCCCGGTCGCGGTAGATGTCACGCCGGCCCACATGGTTGGCCGGGCCAACGAAGCCATCGGCCTCCATCCGTTCGACCCATTTGGCCGCGGTGTTATAGCCGACGCCCAGCTGGCGCTGGAGCCACGAGGCCGAGGCCTTCTGGCTTTCAAAGACGATCTGGCAGGCTTGACGGTACTTGCGCTCTTCGGGGCTGTCAGAGGCCGTGGCATCAAGATCGTCGAAGCCGAAGCCGCCGTCTTCCGGCTCTTCGGTGACGGAATCGACATATTCGGGCTTGCCCTGACTGCGCCAGAAATCGGCGATCCGCTCCACTTCCTCGTCCGACACGAACGGCCCGTGGACGCGGCGGATCGGATCGGTGTTGGGCTTGTAGAGCATGTCGCCCTTGCCCAGCAGCTGTTCGGCACCCTGCTCGCCCAGGATCGTGCGGCTGTCGATCCGGCTGGTCACGGCAAAGGAAATGCGCGTCGGCAGGTTGGCCTTGATCACCCCGGTGATGACATCGACCGACGGGCGCTGCGTCGCCATGATCAGGTGGATGCCCGCGGCACGGCTCTTCTGGCTGAGGCGCTGGATCAGTACCTCGACTTCTTTACCGACGGTCACCATCAGATCGGCCAGCTCGTCGACGATCACCACGATCTGCGGCAGCACCGGGTAATCGAGCTGGTGCTCTTCATAGAGCTCCTCGCCCGTCTCGGGATCGAAGCCGATCTGGATGCGGCGGCCAAGTGGCTTGCCCTTGGCGATCGCGGTCTTCACCTTGTCGTTGAAGCCGGCGAGGTTGCGGACCGAGATCTCGCTCATCATCCGGTAGCGGCGTTCCATTTCCTCGACCGCCCACTTGAGCGCACGCACAGCCTTGGCCGGCTCGGTCACCACGGGCGAGAGCAGGTGCGGGATATCGTCGTAGGACTTGAGTTCCAGCACCTTGGGGTCGACCAGGATCAGGCGGCACTGCGCCGGGGTCAGGCGGTACAGCAGCGACAGCAGGATCGTGTTGAGCCCGACCGACTTGCCCGAACCGGTCGTGCCCGCCACCAACAGGTGTGGCATGGTGGCAAGGTCGGCCACGACGGGCTCGCCGGCGATGTCCTTGCCCAGGATGATCGGCAACATGCCCTTCGAGCCGGCAAAGGCCTCGCTCGCGACCATTTCCTTGAAGCTGACCATCTGCCGGTCGGCATTGGGCAGTTCGATGCCCATCACCGTCCGGCCGGGGATCGAGGAGACGCGGGCGGAGATCGCGCTCATGTTGCGGGCGATATCGTCAGCCAGGCCGATCACGCGGCTGGCCTTGATACCCGGGGCCGGCTCAAGCTCGTACATGGTAACGACCGGGCCGGTGCGCACGGCGGTGATCTCGCCTTTCACATTGAAATCGTCGAGCACGGTTTCAAGCAGTCGAGCGTTGCGCTCCAGCGCCAGCTTGTCGATCTTCTGTTTGGCGGGCGGGGCCGGATCGTTGAGCAGGTCAAGCGCGGGCAGTTCAAAACTGTCGAACAGGTCACCCTGCTTGCCAGACGTGGCAAGCTGTGCCGGTTTGGCCGGGCGGGTCGGGTCGGTAATGACCGGTGGCTTGCGCGCTTCCCCCAGTGCTTGCGGAGCGGAGCGCGGCGGCGTGGCCAGCTTGGCGGCAGCCGGCGCGCCGGTCTCAATCGCCACCTGGCGTTCGGCCCGGTGGCGGCGCAGGAATTCGGGGAGGGTAAAGAGGCTGCCCCAATCGATCGCGAAGACTCGCGCTGCGAGGATCGAACCCCCGGCAAGGCAGGCGATCCCGCCGCCAAGGATCGCCCAGAACTGACCGGCTTCCGGCAGCAGGCCAGCCAGCGCGGTGACCGCCCGCGCGCCGAGCAGGCCGCTGATCCCACCCATCCCGGCCGGCAGCGATCCGCTGGTGTTGGTGAAAACGAGCGAAAGGACCGTTGCCAGCAGAGCCATGGCAAACAGCAGCACGCCAATCGGCCGCCACCAGGCATGATCACTGGGGGCAAGATCGGCATCCTCTTCCTCAACCAGCCGCCACAGCTTGCGCGCACCAACATAAAGCAGAGGCAAGAGCAGGACCGAAACCGGCCCGAACAGGAACAGCACGAGATCGGCCGTCCAGGCACCGGGTGCGCCCATCCAGTTACGCACGGTTCCGCCAGCCGCGGTCGACATCGACGGATCGGTTTGATGATAGGAAACCAGCGCAAGTGCGAGGAACACCATCCCGGCCAGCAGCAGGCCGGCTCCGCCGATCTCCGCGGCGCGGCGCAGGGCACGCCGCATCGTCGCGCGCCAGTCGACCTGAACGCCGCGGCTCCCTGCGCTGACTGCCCGAGTTGCCATGATACTCCCCTTCGTAATGGCTTGCATCATGCGCCCTTGGGTGACTCCCCGTCAAGAATCCTTGGGAATCCTTGGATTCGTTTTGCCGCAAAAGGCGTCGATACCGGCCCAGCGGGGCCATTTAAGGCGCCTGGCGGCACAGGCGCTCATCCCGCCTAAGGCGATCACCTGCACCGGCGAACGGGCCGCCAGCAGCCGGAAGCGCACTGGACCGAGCACCTTGGCACCCGGGTGCGAGCGGGTTGGAAACACCGGCGAGAGCAGCACGGCCGCTGCGCGATCGGCCCGGCGCAGTTCGCGCAGGCTATGGGCCGTAGCAAGCGAGGCACGAGGATGGCCGCCATAACTGCCGTCCGCGCCCCAGCGCCGCGCCATGGCCGGCGGCCCAGCCAGCACGACTGCAATGCCCCGGCTCCGCGCGATCCGCTTCAGGCTGTAAAACCGGGCACGGCGGGCGTCCTCAGGCAAATGGTAATGACGGAAAATGAAGCCACTGCCTGGCGGCAAGCGGCGGAGCGTGCGCTCCAGCTCCGCCTCATTGCGCGCGTCGCTCAGCAACCAGATGTTGGGCAAGGGCTTCAATTGCGGCACCGCACCGCTATAGCACCGCGCCATGACCGATCCAGCCGCTCTGCTATCAGAAGTCCAGTCCCGCATCGTCCAGGCCACCAAGGTAGCCGGACGCCAGGCGGAAGAAATTGCGCTGATCGCCGTCAGCAAGACCCATCCCGCCGAACGCATCGCACCGCTGATCGCCGCCGGCCAGCGGCTGTTCGGGGAGAACCGAGTGCAAGAAGCCGCCGAAAAGTGGCCCGCACTGCGCGAAGCCAATCCTGACATCCAACTCCACTTGGTCGGCCAGCTGCAATCGAACAAGGCCGAGGAAGCCGTGGCGCTGTTCGATTGCATCCACTCGCTCGACCGGCCATCGCTGGTTACTGCGCTGACCAAGGCAATGGACAAAGCGGACCGACGGGTGCCTTGCTTCATCCAGGTCAATATCGGCGCCGAAGAACAGAAGGGCGGCTGCGCCATTGTCGACCTGCCCGGCCTGCTGGCCGAAGCCCGTGCTGGCGAACTACCGGTGATCGGGCTGATGTGCGTGCCGCCGCTGGGGATCGAACCGGCTCCGTTCTTCGCCCTGCTCGACAAGCTGGCAGCCGATCATGGTCTGCCCAGCCGCTCGATGGGCATGAGCGACGACTTTGCAACCGCGATCATGCTGGGCGCGACGCACGTGCGCGTTGGTTCCGCCTTGTTCGGCGCGCGCGGCTGACCTAGCCTGCGCTCCAAAGCGGCAGAGCGACCGCCGGGGAGGATCATGAGCGATGTTTCGAACGACAGTTTCAGGGAATGGATTCCGGCCGGCTGGCCTGCCCGCAGCCTGGCCGAATGCGAAGCGATCCTCTGCGCGCCGGGAGCGCGGTTTGAGTATGAGACCATCGATATCCGCGGCGTGCCAACCAGGGTTTGGAAGAACGCGCCGCCCAGCCTGGCAGCGCTGGTCAGGATCGGCCGCAGCCATGGTGAAGCCACCTTCCTGATCTATGAGGACGAACGGGTTTCCTATGAAGCCTGGTTTCGCGCCGTCGCCGCCTTTGGCCGATACCTCCAGTCGCTGGGTGTGCAGAAGGGTGATCGGGTAGCGCTCGCCATGCGCAACCTGCCGGAATGGCCCGTGGCGTTCTTTGCCGCCGTCACGATCGGCGCAATCTGCGTTCCGCTCAACGCCTGGTGGACCGGGTCGGAGCTGGCCTATGGGCTGGCCCATTCGGGAGCCAAGGTGCTGGTCTGCGATGGCGAGCGGCTGGACCGGATCGCGCCGCATCGCGCCGAACTGCCTGACCTTGCCTGCATCATCGTCTCGCGACGGAATGACCTGCCCGTCGGAGTGACCTCGCTCGAAAGCGTGATCGGCCCGTCGTCGAGCTGGGCAAGCCTGCCCGACCAGGACCTGCCCGAGGTCGAGATCGCGCCGGACGACGACGCGACGATCCTCTACACCTCGGGCACCACCGGCAATCCCAAGGGCGCGCTGGGGACGCACCGCAACTTCGTCACCAATATCCTGTCGAGCGGCTATGGCGCAGCGCGGCAGGCGCTGCGGCGGGGCGAGATGCCGCCCGAACCGGCACGCAAGGTGCTGCTGACAGTGATCCCGCTGTTCCACGCGACGGCTTGCAGCGCCACCATGATGGGGGCAATTGCCGCCGGCCACACTATGATCTTCATGTACAAGTGGGATCCCGAACAGGCCTTCCAGATCATCGAGCGCGAGAAGGTCAATGCGACCGGCGGGGTACCGACTATCGCCTGGCAGCTGATCGAGCATCCGGCGCGCGAGCAGTATGACCTCTCCTCGATCGAGGCGATCAGCTATGGCGGCGCTCCGTCTGCCCCCGATCTGGTCCGCAAGATCCGCGAAGTGTTCGGCGCGCTCCCCGGTAACGGCTGGGGTATGACCGAGACAACCGCCACGGTTACCGGGCTGTCGGCGGAGGATTATATCAACCGCCCGACCAGCTGCGGCCCGCCAGTGGCCGTGGCCCAGCTCAAGGTGCTGGATGAGGACGGGAGGGAACTTCCGCCCGGCCAGATCGGCGAGCTCTATGCCTCCGGCCCAATGATCGTGAAGGGCTACTGGAACAACCCGGAAGCCACCGCCGCGACCTTCATCGACGGCTGGGTCCGCACTGGTGACCTGGCCTGGTTGGATGAGGAAGGGTTCTGCTTCATTGCCGACCGGGCCAAGGATATTGTGATCCGGGGCGGAGAGAACATCTACTCATCCGAGGTCGAAAACGTGCTCTACGACCATCCAGCGGTGATGGATGCCGCGGTTGTCGGCATTCCGCATCGCACGCTGGGCGAGGAGCCAGCGGCGGTGGTTCACCTGACCCCGGGCCAAAGCGCGAGCGAGGCCGAGTTGCAGGACTGGGTTCGGGCGCGGCTGGCCGCCTTCAAGGTGCCGGTGCGGATACTGTTCCACCCCGAAACGCTGCCGCGCAATGCCAATGGCAAGATCCTCAAGAAGGATCTCAAGGCTTTGTTCGACTAGCTCTTGTGCCGATCCAGTTCGTCGCCCTGCAGGGTGACGACGTGCAGCAGGTTGGTTGAGCCCGGGGTGCCGAAGGGGACCCCGGCCAACGCGATGAACTTCGATCCCGCGCCGCCGAACCCTTGGCGCAGTGCCATGCGCTTGCCCTTCGCGATCATCTCCTCGAAGCTGCCGATGTCCTTGGTGGTGACGGCGTGGGCGCCCCACAACAAGGCAAGTTTCCGGGCGATCTTGCTCGACGGGGTCAGCACCAGCATCGGCGCCGCCGGTCGCTCGCGCGCAACGCGGCGGGCCGTGCTGCCCGAACCAGTGAACACGATCACGCCCGAAATCGGCAGCGATTCGGCGATCGAGGCACAGGCATGGGCCAGCGCATCGGCCGTGGTCCGGTCCGGCAGGACGTCAGCAAAGCTGACTTGCTGGCGATAACCGGGATCGCGCTCCACCTGGCCGGCAATGCGGTGCATGATGGTGACGGCCTCTTCCGGCCAGGCGCCACTGGCAGTTTCGGCCGAAAGCATCACGGCGTCCGCCCCGTCATATACCGCATTGGCCACGTCCGACACTTCGGCGCGGGTCGGGGCCGGACTTTCGATCATCGATTCGAGCATCTGCGTGGCCACGACCACCGGCTTGCCCGAACGGCGGGTGGCGGCGACGATCCGCTTCTGGATCGGCGGCACCTCTTCCGGGTTGAGCTCGACCCCCAGATCACCGCGGGCAACCATGATCCCGTCGGCCAGCTCGATGATCTCGTCAAGCCGGTCAATCGCCGCTGGCTTCTCGATCTTTGCCATCAGCGCGGTTTGCGATGTGCCCATCAGTTTGCGCGCCTCGGCCACATCGTCGGGCCGCTGGACGAACGACAGGGCGATCCAGTCCACCCCCTGGTCGAGGGCGAAGGACAGGTCGCGGCGGTCCTTCTCGGTCAACGCAGGGACGGGCACCACAGCATCGGGTACGTTCACGCCCTTGCGGTCCATGATCACCCCACCGACCTCGGCCGAGCAGAGGATCGCGTCCTGGCTGGCTTCGATCACCTTCAGGCGTAATTTGCCATCGTCGATCAGCAGCCGCTGGCCCTTCTTCAGAACACCGAACAGCTCCGGATGCGGCAGGCAGACCCGGTTCTCGTCACCCAGCTCGGGGTTGCGATCGAGCGTGAAGTGGCCGGAGTGCCGGATCACAGCCTTGCCGCCCTTGAACTGCCCCACGCGCAGCTTGGGACCCTGCAGGTCGCACAGGATCGCGACCGGTCGGCCCACTTCCTTCTCTACGGCCCGGATGGCGGCGATGGTCTGGGCATGAGTCTCATGATCGCCGTGGCTCATGTTGACGCGAAAGGCGTCAGCCCCGGCACGCAGGAGTTTCTCAATCATGTCCGGGCTGCGGCTGGCCGGGCCGAGCGTTGCCAGGATCTTGATCTTGCGCCCGCGCGGATCGAATTTCGCCATGGTTTCCTTCCTCTGTCGAGCCTGCCTATGGCAAAGCCGGGGTCAAAGACCAAGGACTGTCCCGACGAGCCGTCATGAAAATACGAATGTGAGCGGGTTGGACCGATCCGGGTGGGCTTGTCACTGCGTTTCCACAGTTGGCAGCACAATGGCCTGGACCAGCGCTTGTAGAGGCGCCTGTTGCCCCCCTACAGAGCCAGTCAGCCGATTCACCGAAAAACGGAGTTTGCCCCAAGATGGCCGCTGCCACCGATGACCGCCTGCGCCTGCTGATCGAGCGCGTCGAACGCCTGGAAGAAGAGAAGAAGGGGATCGCCGACGATATTCGCGACGTCTATGCCGAAGCCAAGGCAGTGGGCTACGACGTGAAGATCATGCGCCAGATCGTCCGCCTGCGAAAGATGAAGCCCGATGATCGCGCCGAGATGGAAGCGATCCTCGATACCTACAAAGCTGCGCTCGGCCTCGGTTGATCGTCCAGCGGGAGCGCCTATCTATCTGGTATTCCACCGGGAGAAGGAGTTCCCCTAATGATCATCACTACCACGGCCACGGTCGAGGGCCATCCGGTTCGCGAGTACAAGGGCATTGTTACCGGCGAAGTGATTGTTGGCGCCAACCTGTTTCGCGATCTGTTTGCCAGTGTGCGCGATATCGTCGGCGGCCGGTCCGGCTCATATGAGGACGTGCTGTCCCGCGCCCGCCACCAGGCGCTGGAAGAACTGGAAATCCAGGCTCGCCAGGCCGGGGCCAATGCCGTGGTCGGCGTCGACCTCGATTATGAGGTGCTGGGCGCCAACGGCTCGATGCTGATGGTCAGCGCCTCGGGTACGGCCGTGGTTGTCTGATTGCTGTCGCTGGGCTAGGGGGCGGGCCAATTCCACCTCCTAGCTGACGGCAGTTTCATGGCAGGCCATTCCAAATTTAAGAATATTATGCACCGCAAGGGCGCGCAGGACAAAAAGCGCGCCGCGATGTTTTCCAAGCTTTCGCGCGAAATTACGGTCGCAGCCAAGATGGGCATGCCCGACCCGGACATGAACCCGCGCCTGCGCGCCGCCGTCAACGCGGCCAAGGCCCAGTCGATGCCCAAGGACAATATCCAGCGGGCAATCGACAAGGCCAGCAAGGGCGAAGGCGAGAACTACGAGGAAATCCGCTACGAAGGCTATGGCCCGGGCGGCGTCGCGCTGATCGTCGAGGCGCTGACTGACAACCGCAACCGCACCGCCACGAACGTCCGCACCGCCTTTGCCAAGAATGGTGGCAACCTGGGCGCCAGCGGCGCGGTGAGCCACGGGTTCGAGCGGCTCGGCCTGATCGAGTATCCGGGCAGTGCCGGCGATGCCGACAAGGTGTTCGAAGCCGCGCTCGAAGCTGGCGCGGACGACGTTGAAAGCGATGAGGACAGCCACGCGATCTGGGTTGCAGTGGAAAACCTCCACCCCGTCGCGCGCGAGCTGGAAAAGGTACTGGGCGAAGCGGCGGGCGTGAAGCTGGCCTGGAAGCCCAGCCTCAAGACCGAAGTTAGCGCAGACGATGCCGCCACCCTGCTCAAACTGATCGACGTGCTGGATGACGATGACGACGTCCAGACCGTCTGGGGCAATTACGAGATCCCCGATGCGGTGATGGAGCAGTTGGGCTGATCATAATCGGCCTTGACCCCTCCCTCAGCAGCACCGGCTGGGGGATTATTGCCAAGAGCGGCAACCGGCTGAGCCACATTGCCAATGGCCAGATCAGGACCGATCCGAAGCAGCCGCTGCCCGAACGGCTGGTCGTGATCGACCGCGAACTGACTGACGTGATCCTGCGCCATCGGCCCGATAGCAGCGCGGTCGAGGAAGTCTTCGTCAATGCCAATCCGCAATCGACGCTCAAGCTGGGGCAAGCCCGCGGGGTTTGCCTACTGGCACTGGCGCGCGCCGGCCTGCCAGTGGCCGAATATGCCTCGCGCCTGGTCAAGAAAGCGCTGGTCGGCACCGGCGGAGCCGACAAGACACAGGTTCAAGCCATGATTGGCGTGCTGCTGCCCGGCGCAAAGCCCGCTGGCGCCGATGCCGCTGACGCGCTGGCCGTCGCCATCACCCACGCCCACCTGACCCGCGGTTGATGTACCGGTAGCTGGACACCCTCCCCCCGGCAGCGGCACAGGTTGCCCATCAGAACAGACTCAAAGGGGGAGTCAGATGTTGCACCTCAACGGCCTCGATGCGGGGCGTGACTTCAGCCAACTTGGCCTGCGCCTGCTGACCGGCGGCTTCCTGATGCATGAGACGCTGGACAACATTGTCAGCAGCGCGCGGATGGAGGAATTTGTCGCCTTCATGACCCAGTTCGGTTTCCCGGCCCCCAACCTGCTGGCGCCGCTGGGGGTCTGGGTGCAGTTTGTCAGCGGCGCAATGCTGGCTCTGGGGCTGCTGACGCGCTGGGCCGGCCTGGCGATTGCCGCCACCTTCGTGGTGGCCGTGACCATGGTCCACTGGGCCGAGCCGTTCCGCGGCTGGTGGCCGGCGATAGTGCTGGTCTTCATCGGCCTGCATTTTGCCACGCACGGGGCCGGACGGTTCAGCATCGACCGGCGGCTGGCGGGATAACCTGAGCCCGGGGGAAAGCTGCGGATAGCAGACGATTGGCAGGCTTGCGCACCTGACTCGCCGGGTGCATAGAACAAAGCATGATCGCCCGCCTGTCCGGCCTGCTTGACGATTTCGGCCCCGATTGGGCCGTGATTGACGTGAACGGCGTCGGCTACCTCGTCCATTGCAGCGCTCGCACGCTTGATGCGCTGGGCACGCGGGGGGACCGGGTGACGGTCCATACCGAAATGCAGGTCTCCGAAAACGACATGCGCCTGATCGGCTTTGCCAGCGGGGGCGAGCGGGAGTGGTTCCGGCTGCTCACCGGCATTCAGGGCGTCGGCAGCAAGATGGCTCTGGCCGTGCTTTCGGCGCTGACGGTGGACGAACTTCAGCGCGCCTGCGCCGGCGGGGACGCCGCCATGGTCGCCCGTGCGCAGGGCGTCGGGCCAAAGCTCGCCAGCCGCATCGTCAACGAATTGAAGGACAAGGCCGGCGGCATAGCTGGCGCGCCGGGAATGTCCGCCGCGGCCCAGCCTGTCGGCTCGGTCAGCGCCGATGCGGTCTCCGCGCTTCAGAACCTTGGCTTCAAGCCGAACGTGGCGACGGCTGCTGTCACCCGCGCTATTGAGGAACTTGGCGAGGGTACAGGGTTGAATGACCTGGTCCGCGTAGCGCTGAAACGGGCAACGGGATGACCGACAACCCCCTCCTCTCCTCCACCCGGCAGACGGAAGACGCCGATGCGGCGCTGCGGCCTAAGAGCCTCACCGAATTCGTCGGGCAGGCGGCGGCGAAAGATAACCTGCGGGTGTTCATCGAAAGCGCCAAGTCGCGCGGCGAGGCGATGGATCATGTGCTGTTCTTCGGCCCACCGGGCCTGGGCAAGACCACGCTGGCGCAGATCGTGGCCAAGGAACTGGGCGTGGGCTTTCGCGCCACCTCCGGCCCGGTGATCGCCAAGGCGGGGGATCTGGCCGCGCTGCTGACCAACCTCGAAGAAGGCGATGTCCTGTTCATCGACGAGATTCACCGCCTCAATCCGCAGGTCGAGGAAGTGCTCTATCCGGCGATGGAGGACCGCGCGCTTGACCTGATCATTGGCGAGGGGCCCTCAGCACGCTCGGTGCGGATCGACCTGCCGCCCTTTACCTTGGTCGGTGCGACTACCCGGCAGGGCCTGCTAACCACGCCGCTGCGCGACCGCTTTGGCATCCCCGTGCGGCTCAGCTTCTATACCGTGCCAGAACTGGAACGGGTGGTGACACGCGGTGCCGGGCTGCTGGGGATCGGCATTGAGCCAGAAGGCGCCCGCGAGATTGCCCGGCGGGCGCGCGGCACGCCGCGCGTGGCGGGTCGGCTGCTGCGGCGAGTGCGCGATTTCGCCCATGTCGAAGGCCATGCTGCCATTACGCGCGATCAGGCGGATGCCGCGCTGACCAGGCTGGAGGTCGACTCGCTCGGCCTCGATGCGATGGACCGGCGTTATCTCCACATGATTGCCGATATCTATCGCGGCGGGCCGGTCGGCGTAGAAACGCTGGCCGCGGGCCTCGCCGAGCCGCGCGATACGATCGAGGACGTGGTCGAGCCTTTCCTGATCCAGCTGGGCCTGATCGCGCGGACCGCGCGGGGTCGCTGCCTGAACGATCGCGGCTGGCAACATCTTGGGCTGACCCCGCCAAGCGGCAGCCAGACCGGCTTGTTCGATTCCGACGATTCGGGCGGAACTTGAGCCGCAAATCCCTGCGCGCGTTAGGGTTTTAGCCAACAAACGGTTCCAGAATGGGACAGGTGGGGCACCTGCCCCCTACGCATTTACCGAATCCCGGTCCGGGACGGCAGAATCAGGGTTAACGCGATTGTAGCTTAATCTTTCGTCTGCGTTTCTGTGCCAGCAGGGGCATGACGATAGCATAGCTGTCGTTCCTTTTTCGCCCTGAGGCAAAGAAAGCAGAGCTTATGTCGGTTCGGATGGCCCTTGTGAAATTGTCCGCGGTTGCGGCAGGCGGCGCCGTCGTCGGCGGTGGTGCGGTCCATGTGGCCGAGGCTCCGGCCGCACAGGTCCAGTATGTGAAGCATGCCAAGCCGGCCAAGGCAAAAGCCAAGGTGGTGAAGCGCAAGATCGCACGGACCGCGCCGGCCCCGCGCATGAAAAAAATCCGCCGCGTCGTCACCAAGACGGTTTCCTGCGCCGCGCCGGCCGTACAGCCGCTGGCGTTGAATGCGCTGCCGATGCTGCCGCAGCTGCCCCCCATGCCGGCGCCCTCTGGCGGGGGCAGCGAACCAGTCCTGATCGGCGGTTCGGGCGGTCTCGGCTTCGGCGGTGGCTTCTTCGGCGGCTTCTTCGGTGGAAGCGGTGGCAGCGGCGGTGGTAGCGTGGTTGTCTCGACGACCACATCGGGTGGTTCGACCTCTACCTCAACCTCGAGCGGCGGATCGTCGACTTCGACTGGCGGTTCCTCAAGTTCGACCTCGGGCGGCTCGACCTCCAGCTCGACGGGCGGGCTGACCAGCACGACCACCACCGGCGGCGTGACCTCGAGCTCGACGACCTCGACAGGGGGCGTCTCGACCTCGACAGGGGGTGTCTCGACCAGCACTGGCGGTGTTTCGACCTCGACCGGCGGGGTCACTTCGTCGTCGTCGACTTCAACCTCGTCGGGCAACGTCTCGACCAGCTCAGGCAACTATTCGTCGACCTCGACCTCATCGGGCAACGTTACCTCAACGTCGTCCTCTTCTGGCAATGTGTCGACCAGCACCTCGAGCTCCGGGAACGTTTCGACTTCGACCAGTTCATCGACCTCAAGCTCCACGTCGAGCTCGACCTCGAGTTCGACATCGACGTCGACCAGCAGTTCAACCTCAACCGGTGGTTCGACCACGACCAGCACGACCTCGGGCGGCCATGAAGTGCCCGCCCCGCCAATGCTGCTCCTATTCGGAGCGGCCGCTGCGGCCCTGGTAGGACGCCGCCGGATCCTCAAAAAGGCGGCCTGATCGCCACAACGGCTTGGCTGACACAAAACACAGGGCGGTCCGAAAGGACCGCCCTGCTGGTATGTGCGCTAAAGCTCAATCAGCCCCGGATCAGGCGGCCAGCTTGCGTAGCACGTAGTGCAAGATGCCACCGTTCATGAAGTACTCGACTTCATTGGCGGTATCGATCCGGCACAGCGCGGTGAAGCTGAACTGGCTGCCATCGCCGCGCGTGACATTGACCGTGACATCCTGACGCGGGGTCAGGCTTGAGACGCCCTCGATGGTGAAAGTGCAATCGCCATCCAGGCCAAGGCTCTGGCGGTTTTCACCATCCTTGAACTGCAGCGGCAGCACGCCCATGCCGACCAGGTTCGAGCGGTGAATACGCTCGAAGCTCTCGACGATCACCGCGCGGACGCCCAGCAGGTTGGTCCCCTTGGCCGCCCAGTCGCGGCTGGAACCGGTGCCATATTCCTTGCCGGCGACCACCACCATCGGCGTGCCATCCGCCTTGTGACGCATGGCGGCATCGTAAACCGGCATGACTTCCCCGTTGTAGCGGCTCATCCCGCCTTCGATGCCCGGCACCATTTCGTTACGGATGCGGATGTTGGCAAAGGTGCCGCGCATCATCACTTCATGGTGGCCGCGGCGGGCGCCGTACGAGTTGAAGTCAGCCTTGGCGACCTGATGCTCCATCAGCCACTGGCCAGCCGGACTGTCAGCCTTGATGTTGCCGGCCGGGCTGATGTGGTCGGTCGTGATCGAATCGCCCAGAATCAGCAGCGGCTTGGCTTCGATGATGTCCTGCACCGGGGCCGGGGTCATCGTCATGCCTTCGAAGTAGGGCGGGTTGGCGATGTAGGTGCTGCCGGCGCGCCACTGGTAAGTCTCGCTGCCCGTCACGTTGATCGCCTGCCAGTGCTTGTCGCCCTTGTAGACGTCAGCATAGCGGGCCTGGAACATGTCGCGGGTCACGCAGGCGTTCATCGTGGCATAGACTTCAGCATTGCTCGGCCAGATGTCCTTGAGGAACACGTCCTGGCCATCCTTGCCGGTGCCGATCGGGGTGGTAACGAAATCGTCGATCACCGTGCCCTTGAGCGCATAGGCCACCACCAGCGGCGGGCTGGCGAGGAAGTTGGCGCGCACATCAGGTGAGACCCGGCCTTCGAAATTGCGGTTGCCCGAGATCACGGCTGCGGCGACCAGGCCGTTCTCGTTGATCGCCTTGCTGATCGGTTCGGCCAGCGGGCCCGAGTTGCCAATGCAGGTGGTGCAGCCATAGCCGACCAGGTTGAATCCGATATTGTCGAGGTGCGACTGGAGGCCCGCCTTGATCAGGTAATCGGTGACGACCTGGCTGCCCGGAGCAAGCGAGGTCTTGACCCAGGGCTTTGGCTTCAGGCCCAGCTCGTCCGCCTTCTTCGCGACGAGGCCGGCGGCGACCAGCACACCCGGATTGGAGGTGTTGGTGCAGCTGGTGATCGCCGCGATCACCACGTCGCCATCGCCAATGTCGTGATCCTTGCCGGCTACGGGAACGCGGGCGTTGGTCTTCTTGTAAGTCTCGGCCATGTCGGCGGCGAAGACGTCGTCGACATCGGGCAGCGAAACCCGGTCCTGCGGACGCTTCGGGCCGGCCAGCGATGGCACCACGGTACCGAGATCAAGTTCGAGCGTCGATGAGAACACCGGCTCGATCGAGGGATCAATCCAGAAGCCCTGCTCCTTGGCATAGGCTTCGACCAGGGCGATCTGGCTTTCTTCGCGGCCGGTTAGGCGCAGGTAGTCGAGCGTCTTGCTGTCGATCCCGAAGAAGCCGCAAGTCGCACCATATTCCGGCGCCATGTTGGCCAACGTCGCGCGGTCAGCCAGCGTCAGCTCAGCCAGGCCCGGGCCATAGTATTCGACAAAGCGGCCGACCACGCCGTGCTTGCGCAGCATGTTGGTGCAGGTCAGCACCAGGTCGGTGGCGGTCACGCCTTCGGCCAGCTTGCCGGTCAGCTTGAAGCCGACCACTTCCGGGATCAGCATCGAAACCGGCTGGCCGAGCATCGCGGCCTCAGCCTCGATCCCGCCCACGCCCCAGCCCAGCACGCCGAGGCCGTTGATCATGGTGGTGTGGCTGTCCGTGCCGACGCAGGTGTCGGGATAAGCGACAGTGGCGCCGTCCTGATCCTGGCTGGTCCACACCGCCTGCGCGATGTTTTCCAGATTGACCTGGTGGCAGATTCCGGTGCCCGGGGGCACGGCATAGAAGTTGTTGAGCGACTTGGAGCCCCACTTGAGGAAGTCATAGCGCTCCATGTTGCGCTGGTATTCGATCTCGACGTTTTCCTCGAAGGCCTTGGGGTGGCCGAACTCGTCAACCATCACCGAGTGGTCAATCACCAGATTGACCGGGACCAGCGGGTTGATCTTGCTGGTATCGCCGCCTAGCGTGGCAATGGCATCGCGCATCGCGGCCAGGTCGACCACGCAGGGCACACCGGTAAAATCCTGCAGCAGCACGCGGGCCGGGCGGTACTGGATTTCATTGGTCGATTCGCTGGGGTTCTTCTGCCAGTCGACCACGGCCTGAACATCAGCGGTCGAGACCGTGAAGCCGCCATCCTCGAAGCGCAGCAGGTTTTCCAGCAGGACCTTCATGCTGAATGGCAGGCGGCTGACATCGCCCAGCTTGGCTGCGGCCTTCTTCAGCGAGTAATAGGCATAGTCCTTGCCGCCGACGCTGAGCGTGCTGCGCGTGCCGAGCGTGTCCTGTCCGACCTGGGTCATCGCGGTGTAATCTCCTGTGGTGGTGCCCGTCTGCGCGCACGCCCCTTTCGCGGGTGCAGACGGGCTGAATATCGGCGCCGCCGATGCGCGGGATTAGGCCTGCCGTCAAGGGGCTGGGCCGGGAATCAGGCCCGGATCAGACTAAAGTGTGGTCTGCTCGGTATGCGTTGGCGCGCTCTTGCGCGCTGCAATCCAGCAGCCAATGACGATCAGGACCACGCCAGCGAGCGTTTCCACCGTCACTGCCTCGGCAAAGACGGCCCAACCCAGCAGTGCTGCCCAGATGAAAGCGGTGTATTCGATCGGCAACAGAACCTGGGCCTCTGCCCGGCCATAAGCCCAGCTCAACAGCATCAGCGACACCGCCGCCATCGCCGCACCGGCGCCGATTTCGACCAGGGTGCCGGTCCCCGGCATGATCGCCCACCAGGGCGCAGCAAGGCTCAGGAACAGGCCGGCAAAGCCCATCTGGAACAAAGCCACTTCCTGTGGACTGGCCACTTGCGCCTGCTTGCGCTGGAAGATCAAGTTGAAGGCATAGAGCACAGCGGAAAGCAGTATTGCGCCGATGCCCCAGGCCGCATCTGTGCTGAGTTCCTCACGTCCCAACCGGCCAGCTCCGATCACCAGCACGCCGACAAAGCCCAGGAGCGAGGCCATCACGGCATTGCGGCCGATCTTCTCGCCCAACATCACGGCTGCCAGATAGAGCGCGATGAGCGGCGCAATGAACGAAAGCGCAATCGCCTCGGCCAGGGGCAGACGGATCAGGCCCCAGAAAAAGCTGGTGGCGAGGCCGGCACTGATAGCACCGCGCAGGGCATGAAGCCGCAGCGCATCGCGGGCTGGCCAGCGACCACCGGTGAGCTTCCACAAGGGCAGCATCAGCAGCACCCCGAAAGCGGAACGGAACAGCATTGCATTGTAAGCGCCGACGGCCAGGCTGGCGCTTTTCATCACCGCATCCATCACGCTGAACAGCGCAATGCCGCTGGCCGCCACCAGAAACGGCATGACCGGATGGTGATTATGCTGGCCGGGCGGCACTGAACGAACTCCCCTCGTCCCAGCCGGTACGGCAGCGGGATACCGGTGGCAAGAGCGCTAGATCAGCCGGCGCACAGCCTCGCCCGAATAGAGCCACAGCTCCGCACCCTGGCGCTGAACCCCGGCCATCGCCTGATTGAATGCTGCCATATGGGCCGACTGGCCATGCGCCGCCAAGGCTTCCTGGCTTTCCCAACGCTCGGCGATCCGGATCAGGTCTGGATCGGCGATGTCACGCGCGAAAGAATAGCTGAGGCAGCCGGCTTCGCGGTTGGTTTCAGCCACCATGGTGCGGGCGGCTTCGGCCACCTTGTCAAACTCTCCGCTTGCCAGCTGAAGCCAGCCCTCGATGATCAGCATTGCCTTCTCCCTTGCACCACGGTTGCGCGATTTTCATGATCGCAGGGCTAACGGCGCAGGGCTTCGGCCGCAAGCAGCGCACACCAATCGCTGCGTTTGCCGCGCCACGGCTCGGCCAATCCCTCGGCCACCAGTATGCTGCCAAGGCTTTGTCCGTCACGGGTCAATGTCGCCAGGCGGCGGCCATAGCGATCGTGACTGCGGGGGCCATTTTCCAGGATAAAGGACCCGGAGTTCAGCAGGGCGAGCAGCCGCGCCCGGGCCGCTTCGCCCCTGACCCGCTCGGCCGGGCAGGCCGCCTGCGCGGTTTCGGGAGCGTTGATATCGGCAATCCGCACTTTCTCGCCCGCCAACCAGATCGTATCGCCATCGACGACGCAGGTCTGGCGCGGCGCATCACCGCAGATAGTGAAAACAGCGGCAAGGGACAGGGCGAGAAGCGGCATGCCGGCTGCCTGCCGCGCTGGCCGCAGCCACGCTATCCGGAAAAACCCTTGTTATTGCTCGATTTTCGAAACGATATCAGTCCAGATCCTGGACCTAAAGGCTGAGGAACAATCCGGCCAGGGCCGCGCTCATCAGGTTAGCAAGGCTGCCTGCGACCAGGGCCCTGATCCCCAGCCGGGCAATCACCGGCCGCTGGTTGGGCGCCAGCCCACCGGTTACCGCCATCTGGATCGCGATCGAGCTGAAATTGGCAAAGCCGCAAAGCGCAAAGGTAACAACCGCAACGGTCCGTTCGGACAGGTCCTTGACCTGGCCCAGATCGATGAAGGCGACAAATTCATTGAGCACCACTTTGGTACCAAAAAAGCCGCCAGCGCGCAGCGCTTCGGCCCAGTCGGGCCCGGCCAGCAGCCAGAACACTGGCGCGAAGAGGTAGCCCAGGATCATCTGGAACGAGAGGTCAGGCATGCCGACCAGCCCACCCAAACTACCCAGAATGCCGTTGGCCAGAGCCACCAGCGCCACAAAGGCCAGCACCATAGCGCCGACCGCGACCGCAAGTTTGACCCCGGTCTGCGCACCTTGCGAAGCAGCCATGATGATATTGGCAGGACGTTCGTCTTCCAGCCCGTGGACCTCAACATTGTCGAACGCCGGCAGCGGCTCACCCTTGGGATCGGGCATGATGATCTTGGCCATCAGAATCCCGCCCGGGGCCGACATAAAGGCGGCGGCGACCAGATAGTCGATCCGGATACCCATTGAGGCATAGGCTGCAAGGATCGTCCCGGCGACGCCCGCCATCCCCACACTCATCATGCAGAACAGCTGGCTGGGCGTCAGGTCAGCCAGATATGGGCGGATCACCAGCGGGCTTTCTGACTGACCAACGAAAATGTTGGAGGCCGCGCCCAGACTCTCGATCTTCGAGACGCCGGTAATCCTTTCAAGCCCACCGCCAATCCATTTGATCACCAGCTGCATGATGCCCAGGTAATAGAGAATCGAGATCAGGGCCGCGAAGAAGATGATCACCGGCAGGGCCGCAATGGCAAAGCTGGTGCCGCCGATCTCAGGCTTGGCGAGCGGACCGAACAGAAAGTCGATCCCGGCCTGGGCATAACCGAGCAGTGCCGAAACACCCTGCGCCGCACCCTGCAGCGCGGCATTGCCCCACGGCACGTACAGCACCAGCGCCGCAAACCCGGCCTGGAGCGCGAAAGCGGCACCCACCACCCGCAGCCGGATTGCCTTGCGATCGCTCGACAGGAGCCAGGCCACGCCAAGGATCAGCACGATCCCGATCAGGCTGTTGATGATAAGCATGGCGGCAAGCTCCCCCGGGAATTGATCGCGGAGTGGTAACCGCCGCAAGCCGCCGCGCCTAGCCGGAATCGCCGGGCCTTCCACAAGCGCGATAAGGCCGCTAAGTCATCTTGATGCAGAACGTCTCGATCCCCCGCTCGCTCTTTGTCCTCGCAATCCTTTATGGCGGCATGGTGCCGCTGGGTGGCTTTCTGGGAGCCAAGCAGGCTTCACTCGGGCCGCTGGCTGTCGAGGCCGGGATCTTTCCGTTCCTGACGCTGGTTGCGCTCTCCTCCGCCATCGCCGAACTGCATGGGCGCGACGTTGCCAACCGGCTGGTACGCTATGGCTTCGTTCCGCTGATCGTGGCGATCGGCTGGACTTTCCTGGTCGTGCGCCTGCCGACCGACCCGGGCATGTACGAACCGGCCAAGGAAGCCTTTCCGATCATCATGAGCCAGGGTGCCAGGTTGATGGCTGCCGGGATCATTGCCTATGGGGTTTCGGTCACACTCAATATCTGGCTGTTCGACAAGCTGCGCAACGCGGTCGGTCGGTTTGCCGCGCTGCGCGGTTTCATTGCCGCCGCGCTATCGCAAATCGTCGATACGATTATCTTCATCGGCATCAGCTTTTACGGCGTCCGCCCGATCATGGACCTGATGATTGGCCAGGCAGTGGCCAAGGTCGTGCTATCTGCCGTGCTGGTGCCAGTCATTGTGGTCTTGGCCGTGCGGATCGGGCGGCAGCTTGATGCGCGGCCGGAATGACCGGCGCGGGTGAAAAGGCTTCAAATCCCCGGCCAGCAGGCTAAAGGCCGCACCACAATGACCCAGTCCCACGATCCCCTGATGCTGGCCAAGGCCGAGACTCTGGTTGAGGCACTGCCTTATCTGCAGCGTTATGCCGGACGCACTTTCGTGGTGAAATACGGCGGCCACGCGATGGGCGATCCGGCTGCCGCGCGGGATTTTGCCGAAGATGTCGTGCTGCTCAAGGCAGTCGGGATCAATCCCGTGGTAGTCCATGGCGGCGGCCCGCAAATCGGCTCGATGCTGAAGAAGCTGGGCGTTGAAAGCCGCTTCGTCGACGGCCTGCGCGTAACGGACAAGGCAACTGCGGAAGTGGCCGAAATGGTGCTGTCCGGCGCGATCAACAAGGAACTGGTCGGCTGGATTGCCGCCGCCGGGGGCAAGGCCCTGGGAATTTCCGGCAAGGATGGCGGCCTCGTCACCGCAGCCAAGGTGCAGCGCACCACCAAGGATCCGGAAAGCAACATCGAGCAAGCAGTTGACCTGGGCTTTGTGGGTGAGCCGACCTCGGTCGACGTGACCCTGATCGAAACGGCCAGCGGCGCCGGCATGATCCCTGTGATCGCGCCGATCGCGCCGGGTACCGATGGCGCCACTTACAACATCAACGCCGATACAATGGCTGGTGCCATCGCCGCTGCATTGGGTGCGGCCCGGCTATTCCTGCTGACCGATGTCGCGGGCGTGCTCGACAAGCAGGGCAATCTCCTGACCGACTTGACCCCGGCCGACATTGCCAAGTTGCAGGAAAACGGCACCATCAGCGGCGGGATGATCCCTAAATTGGAAACCTGCATTCACGCGGTCGAGGCTGGTTGCGAAGCGGCTGTCGTGCTGGATGGCCGGGTACCCCATGCCATGCTGATAGAGATTTTCACTTCCCGCGGGGCTGGCACCCTGATCCGCCGCTAGGCCCCTCTCCTCCCAAGGACGACCCTGATGATCAACGAAGTCCTCATCCCGATCCTCGAGCTGTTTGCCAACCTGGTGATCACGGTGGTGATCGTGCAGTTCATCCTGGGGCTGCTGATCAGCTTCAATGTGGTGAGCTATCACAACCAGTTCGTGGCGGCGCTGTGGACCTCGCTCAATGCGATCCTCGATCCGATCCTAGCGCCGATCAAACGCCGCCTGCCGCACACCGGCGGGATCGACTTCTCACCGATCGTGCTGATCCTGCTGATCAACATTGCGCTGATCATCCTGAGCTACGTCGGGCGTCAGGTTGGGTGAGCATGGCCCGGGTAATTGACGGCAAGGCTTTTGCCGCAGCCCTGCGCGAGCGCGTTGGCGCGGCGGCGGCAAATTTCGAAGCGAAAGTCGGGCGCAAGGCTGGCCTCGCCGTGGTGCTGGTGGGCGATGATCCGGCCAGCCAGGTCTATGTCCGCAACAAGGGCAAACAGACCGTCGAGGCCGGCATGGCCAGCTTCGAACACAAGCTGCCGGTCGAAACCACCCAGGCCGAACTGGTTGCCTTGGTCGAACGGCTCAACGCTGATCCGGCGGTAGACGGCATCCTGGTCCAGCTGCCGCTGCCGAAGCACCTTGATGAACAGGCCGTGGTCGAACGGATCAGCCCGGACAAGGATGTCGATGGGCTTACCCCAACCAGCACTGGCCGGCTGGCGCTCGGTCTGCCGGGCCTTGTGCCGTGCACCCCGTTGGGCTGCATCATGCTGCTGAAGGACCAGCTGGGCGATCTGTCGGGCAGGGATGCCGTGGTGATCGGCCGTTCGATCCTGGTCGGCAAGCCAATGGCGCAATTGCTGCTGGCGGAAAGCTGCACGGTCACCATTGCCCACAGCCGCACGCAGAGCCTGCCCGATGTCGTCCGCCGCGCCGATATCGTCGTCGCCGCTGTCGGTCGGCCGGAAATGATCAAGGCCGATTGGATCAAGCCCGGTGCGACCGTGATCGATGTGGGCATCAACCGCGTTCCTGCGGCAGAGGAAGGCAAGACGCGTCTGGTGGGAGATGTCGACTATGCCGGCGCCAGTACGGTGGCCGGGGCGATCACGCCGGTACCGGGCGGAGTTGGCCCGATGACGATTGCGGTGCTGCTGCGCAACACCCTGGTCGCCGCTCATCGCAATGCGGGGGTAGCGCTGGAGGACAATGCGCTTTAGGCTCAAGGCCATGAAGCGCATCCTGATCGCCGCCGCCCTCACCCTGACCCTGGCCGCTTGTGCCTCTGGCCCCAGCAGGCCCAATTTCGGCAGGATCGAGCCGGTCGCCAACCCCAGCGCGGTGATCGCCGCCGAACTCGCCTTTGCTCGCCTTGCGCAGGACAAGGGCCAATGGACGGCCTTCCGTGAAACGGCTGCCGCTGGCGCGGAAATGTTCGTGCCGCAGCGGGTCAAGGCGGCCGACTGGTTGAAGGGCCGGGCCGAGCCGGCCGTGGCCGTGAAATGGCAGCCCCACGCTGTCTGGTCGAGCTGCGATGGCTCTTTCGCCGTAACCCGCGGTGGGTGGCAAAGCCCCAATGCCAGCGGCACTTTCGCCACGATCTGGCAACGCCAGGGGCGCGGCGACCTCAAGTGGGTAGCGGACATGAGCCTCACCTCGGATGGAAGCGGGACTGCGGCGCCGGAGATGATCGCGGCGCGCACTGCGGAGTGTCAGGTCCGCCCCGGGCCCGCTCCGCAACTGGTGGTGACCGATACCGACTGGCGCACCGGCGCCTCGCGCGATGGCACGCTGGTCTGGGGTACCGGCGTGACCACGCTGGGTGGCCGCACGATCAAGGTGTGGTTGTGGAACGGGACCAGCTTCGAGGCGGTGCTGGATCAGACCGTGCCGGCAGGGCCAACGCGCTAAGCCATGGCCGAGCTGTTCCTCTCAGCCTTTATCGCGCTGTTCGTGGTGATCGATCCGCCCGGCTGCGCGCCAATCTATGCCGGTCTGACCAGCGGTGCCAACCAGGCCCAGCGGCGATCGATGGCGATCCGCGCCTGCTTTATCGCCACGATCATCCTGCTGATCTTCGCGGTATTCGGGGAAGACCTGCTCGGTGCGCTGCATATCGAGCTTGATTCCTTCCGCATCGCCGGAGGGATCATGCTCTTCCTGATCGCGCTCGACATGGTGTTCGAAAAGCGCACCCAGCGGCGTGAGGAGCGGGCCGAAAAGGTTAAGGCCACCCCCGAGATCGAGGATGTTTCCGTCTTTCCGATGGCCATGCCGATGATCGCTGGGCCGGGGTCGATTGCCACGGTCATGCTGCTGACCGCGCGCGCCAATGGGACCGAGGAGACGCTGGTCGTGCTCGGCGCACTGGCGGCAGTGATGCTGCTGACCCTGCTGGCGCTGATCGCCGCCGGGCCGCTGATGAAGGTGCTGGGCGCGCGGGTCGAGGCGGTGATCACGCGGCTGCTGGGCGTGCTGCTGGCCGCCCTGGCGGCGCAGTACGTGATTGACGGGCTGAAGGCGACGCTGGCCTGATCATCTAGTGAAAATCACGGGATTTCGGCAGGATTCGCACGTCGCGGGGATGGCTGCGGATCCGGGGCGGCTTGCGGGTGTCGCGCGGTCGCGAAACCTCGTCGGCGCGGGCAATCGGCGGATCGGCCCGGTGGCTTTCGGCCAGGGTATCGAGCCGCTCCGAACAGTCGATGATCCGGCGGGCCATCAGGTGGACTACGTCCTCCTTGCTACGCTGGATTTCCCCCTCGATCCGCATCAGCCGCGCCGCCATCACCGCGCGGCGCTGCCTTTCCATGTCGCGTGACCAGAGCAGCGCGTTGACCACGCCGGTTTCGTCCTCGATCGTGATGAACACCGCATTGCCCTTGCCCGGGCGCTGGCGGATCAGCACCACCCCGGCGCAGGCTACTCGTCGCCCGTCCGGCGCGGCATTGATCTCCGCGCAACTGAGCACCCCTTCGCGGGCAAACCCGGACCGCAGAAACTGCATCGGATGCGCCTTCAGGGACAGCCGCAGCAGCTGGTAATCGGCCACGACTTCCTCTGACAGCGGCATGGCCGGCAGCGCCGGATCGGCTTCCGCGCCGAGCTCGGCCGCATCGGCAAAAGCGAACAGCGGCAGCTGGTCTGGCGGTGTGCGCCGCGCCTCCCACAGCGCCTCGCGCCGGGTCTGCCCTAGTGAGCCGCAGGCATCGGCATCGGCCAATTTGCGCAGGGCCGCCGGCGGCAGCGCGGCACGGCGGGCCAGGTCCTCCAGCGAGATGAAAGGCCCGCCATTCCGCGCCCCCTCGATCGCTTCGGCCCAGGCCTGGCGGAACCCGTCAATCTGGCGCAGACCCAGCCGCAGCGCGAAGCCGGTGTCGCCCGGCTCCAGGGCATTGTCCCAGTCGCTGGCATTGATATCAACGCTGCGCAGCTCGACGCCATGCTCCCGCACATCGCGGACCAGCTGGGCCGGGGCATAGAACCCCATCGGCTGCGAATTGAGCAGGGCGCAGGTGAACACCGCCGGATGGTGGCACTTGAGCCAGCTCGAGACATAGGCCAGCCAACCAAAGGCCTGGGCATGGCTTTCCGGAAAGCCATATTCGCCAAAGCCCTTGATCTGGCCAAAGCAGCGCTCGGCAAATTCGCGGCTGTAACCGCGCCGGACCATGCCCTCAATCAGCATGGTTTCATAGCGGTGCATGGTCCCTAGGTTGCGGAACGTGGCCATCGCGCGGCGCAGGCCATCGGCCTGGGCGGGGGTGAAGGCAGCGGCTACGATCGCCAGCTTCATCGCCTGTTCCTGGAACAGCGGCACGCCCAGGGTCTTTTCCAGCACATCGCGCAGTTCATCCGGATCGTGTGGCGGCGCGGGCGAGGGATATTCGGGCAGTTCCTCGCCATTGCGGCGGCGCAGGTAGGGGTGGACCATCCCGCCCTGGATCGGCCCGGGCCGCACCACGGCGACCTGGATCACCAGGTCATAGAGGCACTTTGGCTTCATCCGCGGCAGCATGTTGATCTGGGCGCGGCTTTCGACCTGGAAGGTACCGATGCTGTCGCCCTTTTGCAGCATGGCGTATACCTCAGGACATTCGGTGGGGATCGTGGCCAGGCTGTAATCGCCCATCCCGTGGTGGCGCAGCAGGTCGAAGCTCTTGCGGATGCAGGTCAGCATGCCCAGCGCCAGGACATCGACCTTCATTAGCCCCAGTGCGTCGATATCGTCCTTGTCCCATTCGATGAAGGTGCGGTCCGGCATGGCGGCGTTATGGATCGGCACCAGCTCGTCGAGCCGCCCCTCGGTCAGCACGAAGCCGCCGACATGCTGCGAGAGGTGACGGGGGAATTCGAGCAGCCGGTCGATCAGAGTCTTGAGCCGGGCAATCGCCGGATTGGCCGGATCGAACCCCGCCTCGGTCACGCGGGCTTCCGGGACGTCCCCGCCCCAGCTGCCCCAAATCGTGCCGGACAGCCGCGCGGTGACGTCCTCGCTCAGCCCCAGCGCCTTGCCCACCTCGCGGATCGTGCTGCGCGGGCGGTAGTGGATCACCGTCGCAGCAATCCCGGCCCGCTCGCGGCCATAGCGGGCATAGATGTACTGCATCACCTCCTCGCGCCGCTCATGCTCGAAATCGACGTCGATATCGGGCGGCTCGTCGCGCTCTTCGGAGAGGAAGCGACTGAACAGCAGCTTGTTGGCCACGGGATCGACCGGGGTGATCCCCAGCAGGTAACAGACCACCGAATTGGCCGCCGAGCCGCGCCCCTGGCACAGAATCGGCGGATCGAGGCAGCGGGCGTGCCTGACGATGTCGTGGACAGTCAGGAAATAGGGAGCATAGCGCTTGGCCCGGATCAGCCCCAGCTCATCGGCAATTGTCCGCTCCCAGGCTGCAGGTAACCCGTCCGGAAAGCGCTGGTGGGCCGCCTCGCGAACCATGTGTTCCAGCCAGTCATGCGCTTCCCAGCCGGCCGGGACCGGTTCGTTGGGATATTCATAGCGCAGCTCGTCAAGCGTGAAGCCGATCCGGGCGAGCAGGTCCTGGGTGGCGGCAATCGCTTCGGGATGGCGGCGGAACAGCCGGGCAATCTCGGCCGGATCCTTGAGATGGCGCTCGGCATTGACCAGCAGCCGCCGCCCGGCCGACTGGATCGGCACCCCTTCGCGGACGCAGGTGATCACATCGTGCAGCGGGCGGTCCTCGGGCCGGGCATAGAGTGCGTCATTGGTGGCAAGCAGGGGCACGCCGCTCTCCGCCGCCAGTGCGGCCAGCCGGGCCAGCCGGCGCGCATCGGCCCCGGCCCGCGGCATGGTCGCGGCGAGCCAGACCGCACCGGGCCGCACATCGGCCAGTTGCCGCAGCAGCGCCGCATCGCCGCCCAGTGCAATCAGTAACAGGTCCTCGGCATGGTCCAGCAGATCGGCCAGATGGAGCAGGCAGTCGCCTTTCTCCGCGCGCCGGTTGCCCAGCGTGAGCAGCCGGGTCAGTCGGCCCCAACCGCGCCGTGTGGCGGGATAGGCCACCACGTCGGGCGTATCGTCGGCAAAGACCAGCCGTGCGCCCACCACCAGCCGCAGCGGGCCTTTGAGGCCGCCCAGTTCCCGCCAGGCCATATGCGCCCGGACCACCCCGGCCACGCTGTTGCGATCGGCAATGCCGATCCCGCTCAGCCCCAGGGCCTGGGCGCGGTGGACCATGTCACCGGGGTGCGAAGCGCCGCGCAGGAAGCTGTAATTGCTGGCCGCAACCAGTTCGGCAAATGCCGGCTCGGTCACGCGAACAGACCGTGGAGATACCAGCGCGGCACCGGTTTTTCGTGATAGAGCCCGTGGCGAAAGATCCAGTAGCGGCGCCCCCGCGCGTCCTCGATCCGATAGTAGTCGCGGGTCAAGCCACCCTTGCCAGGCCCTTCCCCGGCGCCATTCTCCCCGCCGCGCCGCCGCCACCATTCGGTCGCGATCCGTTCGGGACCTTCGTAAAGCCGCACCTCGTGCAGCTGGCGCTTCCAGCGGAAGCGGTGCGGCGGGCCATCGGGCACTTCGGCAATCACCTCGACCGGTTGCGGCGGATCGAACAGGAACAGCGGGCGCAGCGGCGGCTCACCCGGTGGGGGCGCAGGCCAGGGCGCAGGGAGCCGGCCGGAAATCGCGGGCAACGCCAACTGGGCCTGTTCGGGAATGTGGCTATCGCGCGGGGCCAGGCGATAGAGATTGGCCGCACCCAGCCGGGTGCTCAGCCGGTCGAGCAGTTCGGCCAGATCATCCTCGGCGCGCTCCTCTCCGCCCAGCCCGGGCTGGCTGGACCCCAGTGGCTCGGCCAGCGGCACGGTCAGCACGATCCGGTCATAGCCGAAGCCGGGATCGAGCGGATCGGCCAGCCGGGCAATCCGCTCATCGAACAGGCGCAGCACCGGAGCAGGATCGCGGGTCGGCAGGCCGGTCTCGATAGCCAGCCGGTGCCGGGCCCCGTCGCTGCGCAGCAGGGTCAGGACAAAGCGCCGCCCGCCCAGGCCCCGCTCCTGCAGCACGCCCGCCGCCTCGCGCAGCAGGTCAAGGAAGCAGGCGGCAATGCTGGCCTCCAGCGCAACCGGTTCGGCAAAGCGGCGTTCGAACCGCAGCGGCCCGGGCAGCTGCAGGACTTCGACCGGGGCCTGCTCATCCCCCGTCAGGCGGCGCAGCGCGGTTGCCGCCCCGGCCCCGAAGCGCGCAGCCAAGCCGGCCAGCGGGCGGGACACCAGATCGCCAATGGTTCTGAGACCGGCGCGCTGCAGCGCCAGGGTCGCCTCGGCATCCAGCTCCAGCGCGGCAACCGGCAGCGCGCGCAGTGCCTGGGCTTCGTCGATTACCGGCAGCGGGGCATGACGGGCCAGGGCCAGCGCTGCCTCGGCCGTCGCGGCACAGGCCAGGCGCAGGCTCATGCCGCTGGCAGCGAGATCCTGCTCGATCCGCGCCATCAGCGCAGCTTCGCCCCCGAAGAGGTGATCGACCCCGGCAATATCGAGCACGATCCCATCGGGCCCGGCAATGCTGACCCGCGGCGACCATTGGCGGCAGGCGCGCGCCAACCGCTCCAGCCAGTGCCGGTCGGCCGCCGGATCGCATTCGGCCACTTGTAGCCCCGGCACCATAGCCCGGGCATCGGCGAGCATCATGCCCGGCGTCAGCCCCAGGGCCAGCGCTGCGGCATCGACCGCCCCCAGCCGCAACGCGCCCTTGGCCTTGCCGACCAGCGCCAGCGGTTCAGGCGGCGTGGCGGGTCCGGTCAGGGCGAAGCGCTCCGGTTCCGCGTTCCGCAGCCGGTCGGCTGCGAGGAACGGGAAGCGCAGCGCCAGATAGCGTCGCTTCATCGAATTTGTGTCGGTCACGGTCCCATTCCAGTCGCCAGGCCTGGCCGCAGGGACCCGCTTTCTGGCGCAGCAGTTCAACAGCAAAGGCCGGTGGCCCGGGGGCCTCCCCCGGCAGCGGTAGCGAGGCGGCAGCAGCCACTTGCCAGCGGGTCTGCGCGGCGCTGGGCACCGGCGCGGCATCAATCCGCAGCAGGAACAGCGGAACCCCGGATTGCCGGGCCGCCAGTACCAGTCGGCGGCTGGCGGTCAGATCCAGCTCGGGCATTGGCCCCCAGCCCTCGACAATCAGCGCCCCCAATGCCGCGCTGCGCAATGCATCGACGGCACTGCGCAGCAGCAGCAGACGGTCGGCGACCAGCCCTAGCACGGCCTGCTCGGGCTTCAGGCCCAGTTCGCCCAGCCCGCCGGCCTGCAGTACACCGCCGATCTCTACCGCACGGTGCGCCCGTAGCCACAGCACGGTCTGGCCGGAGCCACCATCATCCTGCGCCATCCCCGCCGCCAGTGCTGCGGCAAAACCGGCCGCCGCAGCGCAGTCCTGAGCCTCGGCCGCATAGACCTCGTGCAGGCAGCCATAAGCAAGCCCCCCGCCAAGCACCGCATCCAGCGCCGCAACCCCACTGGCCCAGCGCCTTTCGCAAACCGGCGGAACCGGTGCGGACAAGGAAGAATCGACTCGCATATGTTCCTATTATGTTCCGTTCCTCGTAGAGATCAATCCCGCATTGCGAGCCTTCGGAGCGGGCCATTTGCACAGCCGGGTTTTCATCAGTTGCGCGAATGGTATGAACTGCCCAGACTGATGCTGCCTGGACCGCCTTCACCCTTCGGATCGAACCCCGCATGAGCGGAGCCGCGCCCCTGTTCGGCGGGATCGAGGCCGGAGGTACGAAGTTCGTGCTGACCGTCAGCCATGACCACGCTCAACCGCTCGCCACGCACACCATTGCGACCACTTCACCTGAGGCCACTCTTGCCGCAGCGGCCGACTGGCTGGGCCGGCACGGCCCCCTGAGCGCACTGGGCATTGCCACCTTCGGCCCGGCCGACCTTGACCTGCGCTCCCCCACTTGGGGACGGATCACTGCCACGCCGAAACCCGGTTGGTCAGATTGCGACATGGTGGGTTACTTTGCCGCGCAATTTGGTGTGCCGATCGGGTTCGATACCGATGTCAACGCCGCCGCCCTGGCCGAATATGCTGCCGACGACAGCCGGCCGGACGTGCTGGCCTATATCACCGTTGGGACCGGGGTTGGCGGCGGGCTGGTGGTGAACGGCAAGACTGTCCACGGTGCCGCCCACCCGGAGATGGGCCACATTTACCCGCGCCGCGCTACGGACGACCAGCAATTCCCCGGCATCTGCCCGTTTCATGGCGATTGCCTCGAAGGCCTCGCGTCGGGTCCCGCCATTGCCGCACGCTGGGGCGCAGAACTGTCCGCGCTGGCAGCCGACCACGCAGCCCATGAGAGCGTCGCTGGCTACCTCGCCCAGCTCTGCCACAGTCTGGCTGCGATCAATGCGGCGCAGGTAATCGTACTGGGCGGGGGCGTGATGCAGACCCCCGGCCTGCTGCAACGGATCGTCCAGCAGGCCGAACGGCTTGACGGAGCATACCTGCCTGGCCGCCGCCCCCAGTCAATTGGCTGATAAAAAGCTGCTGCTTCTGAACCATGCTATCTCGGCTGAGTGCGCTCTGGCGGAATTGCTAGGGCACCGGGCCGGCGCGGGTCGGCGGCGCCGAGGAACAGGCCGCTCTCGATCATGATCGATTGTGCGCTCCCCATCGTTTCATCCGATGTCACGGAGTGACCCATCGCGCCGAGGATCCGGACCGTATCGGGATTGAAGTTGGGCTCAACCCGCAGATTCCTGCCCGTATCCTGGAAGATGCGTGGCTGGTGTGTGGCCTCTTCGACGTTGAGGTTGAAATCGACCACGTTGACGATCAACTGCAGCACCGTGTTGATGATCGTGCTGCCCCCGGGCGTACCAGTGACCAGCCAGGGCTTGCCATTCTTCATGACCATGGTCGGCATCATGGTAGACAGCATCCGCTTGCCCGGAGCCATGGCATTGAGCGGCGGCGGGGTGCCATCGCGCAGCGCCTTGGCAGCGTTTTCGTGATCGAAATTGTTCATCTGGTTGTTGAGCAGCACCCCGGTGCCGGCAATCATCACGCCCGATCCGAAGTCCGCACCCAGCGTATAGGTGGTCGAGACGACATTGCCCTGCGCATCGGCGACTGAGTAATGCGTGGTCGACGGGCTTTCGAACCGGGTCGGATCGCCGATGCCAAGGTCGCGCGCCGGGGTCGCCTTTGCCGGATTGATCAGCTTGGCCCGTTCTTGCGCATAACCCTTTGAAATGAAGCCCTGCAGCGGCGCGGTGACAAAATCGGTATCGCCCAGGAACCGGTAGCGATCATTGTAGCCCAGCTTCATCGCCTCGGCCATGAGATGCAGCGACTGGGCCGAACCGGCGCCATGGGCTTTAAGGTCAAATCCTTCCAGGATGTTGAGCATGTTCAGCAGCGTCGCGCCGCCAGCGCTGGCCGGCGGCGCCGTGACAACCTCGAGCCCGCGATAGGTTCCGCGCAAGGGCCGCCGCTCGACCGCGCGATAGGCCGCCAGGTCCTCCAGCGTGATCAGGCCGCCGTTGGCCTTCATGTCGGCGGCAAAGCGCTCGGCCACCGGCCCCTTGTAGAAGCCATCAGCCCCGCGCTTGGCGATCTGGGTCAGCGTCCAGGCCAGGTCCGGCTGGCGCAGGATTTCGCCAGCGCGGTAGAGTGAGCCGTCAGCACGGTAATAGGCCGCCTTGGCGGCCGCGCTGGTCGAGAGCCGCTCCTTACCCCAGCCGAACACAAAGGCTTCGTCCGGGGTCAGCGCCACGCCATCGCGGGCCAGGGCAATCGCGGGGGCCACGACCGTTCCCCACGGCAGCTTGCCGAATCGCTTGTGGGCCATGGCCAGCCCGGCAACCGTGCCCGGCACCGAGGGTGCCAGATACCCGCGGCTGGCGATGCTCGATTCCTTGCCCTGGTTGTCGAGATACATCGCCAGGGTGGCCGCCTTGGGCGCGACCGAGCGGAAGTCAAACACCACCTGCTCGCCGCTCTTGGCATCGTGGACCAGCATGAAGCCATCGCCGCCGATATTGCCGGCGCGCGGCAGGGTAACCGCCAGGGCAAAGCCGACCGCAACCGCTGCATCGACCGCATTGCCGCCGCGCCGCAGGATCGCCGCGCCGACGCCCGAGGCAATGGCGTTCTGCGAAACGACCATGCCCTGCTCGCCGACCACGGGGGAATGGATGCTGGGATATTCCAGCAGTTGCCGCTTCTGGGCCAGCCCCGGCGAGGCCGCCATGAGCAGCGCAGCCAGCAATGCTGTGGCCTTGCCGGCCCAACCCCCGATCAGTCGCTTCACGTCCATTACTCCCCGATTAGCCGAGCCATGCGTTCGGCCGTGCCCATGGCAAAGGTCCAGCCCAGCATGCCGTGTCCGGCGTTGATCGCAACCCTTGGTGTGATCCGTTTGATGATCGGCTGTGAATTGGCCGTCATCGGACGGATTCCAGCCCACTCCGATCGCGCTGCGGCATAGTCTGCCGCATCGGGCAGCGACTGCGCAGCAATCGCTTTCAATCGCGCGATCCGGGCCGGCTCGATACAAGTGTCACGCGCGCCCAGTTCAGCTAGACCGGCAACCCGAACCGCGCCGTCCAGCGGACAGAAGACAATTTTGCGCGACACATCGGTAATGCTCATCCGGGGTGTAGCGCTGCCAGGCGGGGCGGTCAGCGAGTAGCCTTTCATCGGCATCAAGGCGCTGGACCGGAACGACTTTATTGACCTGCCTAGCACCCTACCTGCATCGATTCCGGCGCAGACCACCAGTTGGTCAGCCTCTAGGCTTTCCCCGGAGCCGGTAGCCACGACTACCGATTCAGCGGTTTCCTGCCAGCCCTGCACAGCCGCGCCAAACTTGACGGAGACGCCGTAACTCGCGGTCAGCAGGCCGATCATGGCATGGCAGAAGCGGTGCGGATCGCCCAGCTCCTCCTGCGGGGAATGGATTGCCCCCACCATCTGGTCAGGCTGGCTGGCCAGCGCCGGCTCGATCGCGATTGCCGCAGTCGGGTCCAGAATATCCTGGATGCCACCATGCTGCCGCTTCAGATCGACCAGTCGGCAGGCAGCGGAGAAAGCAGCCTGGTCGCGGTGGATCACGATCTTGCCGGCCATCCGGTGACCGAAATCGATCGAGTGCCGGTCCAACAGCTCATGGAGCGCCAGCCGTGATTCCAACCCCAAGGCCAGGCCAGCTGCCGTATTGGCGAGGAAAGCATTGGTCGTGGCGTTGCGCAGGAAGGCCAGCAGCCAGCCGATCATGCCGGGATCGAGCCGCGGGCTGAGCGAGAGGCTGGGATCCAGCCCCAGGACCAGGGCCGGTATCCGCCGCAGCAACGCCGGGTTCGCCAGGGCGTCGGTGTAGATATAGCTGAGCTGGGCGCCATTGGCGAAGGAGGCTCCTTGCCCCGGCCCGCTGGCGCGCTCAATAAGGGTCACGGCAACGCCGCGCCGCGCCAGCGCCCAGGCTGTTGCAACGCCGACGACACCCGCGCCGACCACAATCGCGCTACGCGGCGGTGATGACTGGCCCGGGACACCTGCGTAATCCATGCCCGCTAGCTAGCGTGGTCGGTTCTCCGGGCAAGCCAAAGGTCCAGACATTGTAAGGTGCAGCCTATAGCCTTGCGTTAAGGTAAGCTGCGCAAGGCGCCGCTAGCTGGCCAGCACTTTGCCCACGGCCTTGATGAAGGCCAGGCCAAGCTGGGACGGCGGGCGGTCTTCCAGCCAGGCGGCCTGCACCCCGAACCGCATTTCCGGCAGCAGCGCGATCCGCTCCAGCCCTTCGCTGACCATCGAACGCGCTGTGAACTGATCGACGATGGCTGTACCCGAACCTGATCGGACGAGGGCGGCAGCAACATAGTAGGTACTGACCGAGACAATCTCTTGCACGGTCACTTGGGCACTGGCCAAGGCTGCTTCGATCCTGTCACCGATCGGGCCGGAGCCGCTGACACTGACCACTTCCCGGCCCGCCAGGTCGGCGATGCCAAGCGCAGTAGTCCCTGCCGGAAATGTCCCTGGCCGGGCGATCAGCACCAGGCTGGCGGTTGTCAGCTGCCGGCACAGCAGCCGGGGCTGGCTGGGCAGGTCATAGGCAATCACCAGATCGCAATCGCGTTCATACAGCGCGCGCAGCACCTCGGAATGGTGCAGGGTCTTGATGTCGAAGGTTACCCCGGGATGGCTGCTGCGAAAGGCGGCGATGGCCGCCGGCGCCAGTTCCAGCCCCAGCGACGGCACTACGCCGATCCGCAAGTGCCCGGCACCGGAATTGCGCAGATTGGCTGCCATCGCCTGGAGCGAGGCGATCTGCCCGAACACCTCGTCAACTTCGCGGAACAGGGCGTGGGCCTCGTCCGTCGCAACCAGTCGCCCCCGCACCAGTTCGAAAAGCGTGATGCCAAGTTGCGTCTCGGTATGCCGCAAGACCTTGCTGACAGCCGGTTGTGATACGTTCAGTGCCCGCGAAGCCGCGCTGATCGACCCCTGCGCGTAGACCGCGTGGAAGACTTCGATCTGGCGCAACCTCATCGGAGTGCCCCGGAAAGGTGGTTCCGGGAGCGCCCCCGCGCGATCATCCTGGCTTGATCCAGTTCGCTCAAAACTCTTTCGAGAGCTCGAAGTAGAAGAACTGGCCGACGGCATCGTGGAGCGAGCCGAGGAAGCCGAAGTTGTTCGAGGCCAGCGGCGGGGCCTGATCAAACAGGTTACGCGCGCCAACCCGGAAGCGGGTGCCCGAAAGCGCACCGCTGTCCTTGGGTACGCGGTACTGGACATAGGCGTTGACCGTGGTGAAGCTGGACAGCTCATAGAACTGACCATTCACTTGCTGGGGGCCGGTATCGAAGACCGAGCCGACATAGTTCACCAGCACGCCGGCGCTGACCGGGCCGGACCGCCAGGTCAGGTTACCGCTAAGACGCCATTCGGGGTTGCCATTGACCTGGATCTGGCTGCCGGCCTGGGTGATCGTCACGCCCGTCCCCAGCGTGCCGGCGGCATTGGCGGCAATCAGCAGGGCCTGGAGCTCCGAAGGGGTCTGCTCATACTTGAGCAGCTTCGAGGCCGCGAGATCGATGTTGATGTTGCCGAGCGGCGTGTCCCGCAGGTCGAGGTTGAGCGCGAAATCGAGCCCGCGCAGGGTGCGCGGCCCCAGGTTGAAATAGTTGTCCTGGACATAGTCGATCGTGCCGACCACCTGCGTACCCACCGGCGCCAAACGGACCACATTGGGGTTGCTGCGGCCATTCAGCCGCTCAAGCAGGTCGAACAGGATCTGGTTCTGCGCACCCTGGAGGCCGATCACGCCTTTTGAGCGCAGCGACCAGTAGTCAGCGGTAAAGGTGAGGTTGCGGAGCGGCTGAAGGATGATCCCGGCCGAGAGCGTCTCAGCGTTTTCGGGCTTCAGGTTGCTGTTCCCGGCGCGGACTTCCAGCGTACCCACGGTCACCGTGTTGCAGGCGGTGGCCGGATTGAGCCGGCAAGCCGAAAAGTCGGTCCGGTTGTTCGAGACTTGGGTTCCAGCGCTGTAGAACTGGGCCAGGTTTGGCGCACGGAAGCTTTGCGACCAGGCGCCGCGCACTTTGACCCCGTCGAACAGCTCCCAGGCCCCGGCCACCTTGGACTTCAGCACGTTGCCGAAATCGGAATAGTACTCATCACGGGCTGCCAACTGCAGATCGAGCGACCGGACCAGCGGCACGTTCATGTCTTCCGAAACCAGCGGCACGGCGAATTCGAGGTAGGCCGAGGTGACGGTCCGGCGGGCCTTCACGTCAGGAGCAGGGCTCGCCCCCATGATGTCCGTGCCATAGCGGATGCCGGTGACGCTGTCGGTATAGGTGATGGTGCCATCCAGCCGCGCGTCGCGGTTGTCCTCATAGGTTTCGCGGCGCAGCTCGACCCCGCCGGCAAAGCCGACGCCGCCGCCCGGCAGCGCGAAAATGTCGGAATTGGAGATCCGGAAATCGACCGTACCGAGCGAAGTCTTGCTGATCCGGTTAACATCAACCAGGAACGACTGGATCGTCGCGGCGCTGTTCGGCGTGCCATCGCCCAGCGAATAGTCCGGCTGGCTGCCGCCGTTGAACGGGTTGTAGGCATCGGGCGTGGACCGGGCCAGCGCCGCCTGGAACAGCGTGTTGCTGATCGCGTTGCGGGTGTGGTCGTCCGTCCGGGCCCACGAATAGGTCGCCGCCGCATCCCACTTGAAATTGCCCCAGGCCCCGCGCAGCCCGAGCAGCGTGCGGAAGCTGTCATCGGTCACGGTGAACTGGCGCGGGCCGGTATCGACCGGACGATAGGTCGTGATTCGCAGTGGCAGGCCGGTCGTTGGCACGCCTACCAAACCGGACAAGCGATTGGGATTGGCCACACCATTGATCGTGGTTGCGCCAAACGGGTTCCAGTAATTGCTGGCAGGCACGGTGATGACCGCGCTGGAAATCGGGGCCGATTGCTCACGCTGCCCATCAAGCTTGGCGCCATAATAGCCCGCCTCGGCGAACAGTTCGACCGAGCCGATTTCCTGCCGGAAAGTGCTGAACAGGTTGATGCGGTCCAGCCCGCCGCGGATCGTCCGGTCCGGGTTTTCGTCATAACGCAGCACGCGGCTGGTGGCGCCAGTGATAACGCCGCTGCGCAGGCACAGATTGCCGTTGATGACCGTGCTGGAGCAGCCAGCGGCCGTATTGGCTGTCGGCTGGATGTGGAACACACCCGTGGTCGTCAGAGCGACAGCGCCCTGGCGTACGGCAGTAACCGGCACCGTGGTGAAGCTGCCCCAGGGCGATGAGGTGGAGCGGTTGTCGAACGCCGTATCGTTTTCCCACGGCGTCCCGACCATGTCCGGCATGTGGTTTTCGCTGGCCGAGAACGGGCGCTCGCTCGCAAACAGCGGAGTGCGGTGCGTATAGCTGCCAAAGAAGGTCAGGTGGCCGCCAGAGCCGGTCTTGATCCCGGCCTTGAGTGCGCCGGTCCACTCACTGGTGCCGTCGGCAAAGCCATGCCGCGCATCAAGCCGCAATCCGGTGTACTTGTCATCGGTCACCACGTTGATCACGCCGGCCACCGCATCGGCACCATAGATTGCCGCCGCGCCATCGCGCAGCACTTCGACCCGCCGGGTCGCGCCAACCGGCAGCGAGTTGGTGTTAGCGGTCTGCACTGGCACGAAGTTCTCAGTCTGCGTACCCGGAGAGAGGATCATGCGGCGACCATTGACCAGCACCAGCGTATTACCGGTGCCGACGCTGCGCAGGTTGATCGAAGCATTGTCCCCGCGCGCATCGTTGAGATTGCCCGTGGTGCGCGCTTCCTGGAACTGCACGTCACCGGCCTGCGGGATCGAACGGAACAGGTCGTCGCCCGATACGCTGCCGGTTGCGGCAATGCGTTCTTCGTTCAAAACCGAAACGGGCAGCGTCTCGGCCACCTTGCTGCCTTCGATCCGGCTGCCTACCACGACAATGTCATCGGCAGGGGCCGGCGCAGCATCGGCAGCAGGCGCGCTCTGCGCATGAACCGCCAGCGGCAGGGTCGCAAGCAGCGAGCCGCCGATATACAGGCCGGCACGGATCGATAATCTGGTCATGTCGCTAAGTCCCTGTTGCTGGCGCCTGCCCCGGGCGCGAAATTTATTTGCGTCCGCCATTGCATCGAACCCGCAAACTGACAAGACTTGGCCATTCAAAATATGTGATCATTCCATTCCCTTTGGTTATCCCGGTCGTCTAATTGGTTCAGGGTAGGATGTGCGCCCCGGCGCTAGAGGCAGGTGAAGCGGCGCGGGACCAGGCTGGGATCAGCGAAGCGAGGGGGAACTGGATATGGGATTGCTTGCCGCACGCCGGGTTGCCGCCGCAGGAATTGCGCTCGCCGCCGCACTTGCCGCCGGGGCACTGGCCAAGCCCGGGGCAGATCCGCAGCCAGACTTCGACCTGATCCTGCGTGGCGGTACGATCTATACTGGCGAGGCACAGCCCTATATCGGCGATGTCGCGATCCGGGGGGACCGGATCGTCTACACCGGGCCAAAGGCTGCCGGCCGCGCGGCCAGGCTGATTGACGCGCGCGGCCTGATCGTTGCGCCTGGCTTCATCGATCCGCACACACATGCCGGCGAAGCTCTGGCCTCATCCGATCCGGCCGCCCGGCTGGTCCTGCCCTTCCTGACCCAGGGCGTGACCACCGCCTTCATCGGCGTCGATGGCGGCGGCAGCCCTGATGTGGCCGGAACGCTGGGCCTGGCACAGGCAGGCGCGCCGCGCGATCAGGGGATCAATTTCGCGACCTATGTCGGCTTTGGCGCCGTCCGCTCGGCCGTGGTCGGCAATGCTGACCGCGCACCCAGCCCGGCCGAGCTTGGGCAGATGCAGACCCTGGTCGCCCAGGCCATGTGCCAGGGCGCGCTCGGCCTTTCGACCGGCCTGTTCTATGCCCCGCAGAGCTTCGCCAAGCGCGACGAAGTGGTCGCGCTGTCGCGCATCGCGGCGCGCCATGGCGGCCTCTATGACAGCCATATCCGCGACGAGGCCAGTTACTCGATCGGCCTGCTGGGCGCCGTTGATGAAACGCTGGCGATTGGCCGTGAGGCCGGCATTCCGATTCACTTCGCGCATATCAAGGCGCTGGGCATCGACGTTCAGGGGATGGCCCCGCAGGTCATCGCCCGGATCATGGCCGCCCAGGCAGCAGGACAGGTGGTCACCGCCGATCAGTACCCCTGGTCGGCCTCGGGCACGCGCCTTTCGGCGGCGCTGATCCCGCGCTGGGCTCAGGACGGCGGCCGGGCGGCCATGCTCGAGCGGTTCGCAGACAACTCAGCCCTGGCCCGGATGCGGCCGGAAATCGCTGATAACCTGCGCCGCCGGGGCGGCCCGGCAGCAATCCTGATCACCTCCGGCCCGCGCTCGGTCGCGGGCAAGACGCTGGAAGTGATCGCGCGGGAGCAGGGCACCGATCCGGTGGCCGCCGCCATCGCCGTGCTGAAGCTGGACGAGGTCGGCATTGCGTCGTTCAACCAAAGCGAGGCCGACATCGCAGCGTTCATGCAGCAGCCCTGGGTTGTGACCAGTTCCGACGCATCGGCTGGCCATCCGCGCTATTACGCTTCGTTCGCGCGCAAATATGCCACCTACGTCAAGGAGCGAAAGGTGATCGATCTGCGCACCTTCATCGCCGCCAGCACAATCCGCACGGCGCGCATCTTCGGCCTGGTCGGCCGCGGCGAGTTGAAGCCGGGGGCCTATGCCGACGTGATCGCCTTCGATCCGGTCCGCTTCGCGCCGCGCGCCGACTATACCCAGCCCGCCCTGTTCTCGCGCGGGATGCAAGTGGTGGTGGTCAACGGGCAAGTGGCGATCGAGGACGGCCAGCCGACCGGAACAGCCGCCGGCCGCCCCCTGCCGCGTCAGCCGAAGGCAGGCACCTGCCGGGCGCCGTGAGCCAAGTTTTCGCGCCTTGCTAGTATGCGAGTGAACCTGCAGCAGAAGGTATGCACTTGATCTCCAAGGCTAAAGGCCCGCCCCATCAGCGGTCGCTGACACGCCTGGTCAGGTTGCTCCATGCGCTCGTATGAGCAGCAACGCGTAGGTAAAATCGCAGACACGCCAAGCTGCCGGTCCCATTACCAAACATCGGAGGGTGCCACCCCGGTACCGTCTCGCTTGGCGCGATTCTCGATTACGGGTGGGGGTGTTGACTCAGTGCTGCTAGGCAGCGGCTGGGTTGTGAATGACGGAACTTTAAGAGACTGCCGACTGGACGATGAAACCCGAGTGAAACCTGTTCACGCGCCAAGCGGCTAATTCCAGTAGCATTTTCCACCAAACCATTTAAAAATATGGTGAGCCCTGCTGGGTTCGAACCAGCGACCTACTGATTAAAAGTCAGTTGCTCTACCGACTGAGCTAAGGGCCCCATAGGCGGGGAGTGCCGTGGGCACGCCCCTAAGAGTTGACCCGGGCGGGGTCAAGCGGCAGGGCTTGGTCGGATAAAGATCAAATGTGGTGAGCAGCGGATGGAAGTGCTTGATGCGGCTGAGGCCGGGAGCCGGCATGGCGGGCCGTCCTTCTCACTGGCCAACCGCCTGCGCCGCGCCGTCTGGGCGGTGGTCTGGACACTGCTGGCGGCCTGGACACCGCCACCGCTCCACGCGTGGCGCGTGCTGCTGTTACGGATCTATGGTGCACGGATCGGGCAAAACTGCCGGGTCTATCGGAACACCTGGGTGTGGGATCCCGCCAATTTGACGCTGGGAAACAATGTGCTGATCGGCCCAGGCGCGAACATTTACAACCAGGGGCACATCGCCATCGGTGCGAACAGCGTGGTTTCGCAGCGGTCGCACCTCTGCGCCAGTTCACACCGCATTTCGGACCGGCATTTCCAACTCGTGCTGAAGCCTATCACGATCGGCGCAAACTGCTGGATCGCCGCAGAGGCCTTTGTCGGACCCGGCGTCACCATGCACGAGGGAGCAGTGCTGGGCGCGCGCGGCGTGCTGTTTGACGATGCCGAGGCCTGGACCGTCTATCGCGGCAACCCAGCCGCAGCGATCTCTAACCGTCGCTACGACAGCTCCGACGGTTGAGCCTGGCGGCCAGCTGGCGGACTGTCAGGCCGCTGACCGGATCGCGCCAGCCTGCGGCAATGGCGGCGGCCGGACCCAGGACGAAGTGGCGCAAGCGGAAGGCAGGATGGGGAATCGTGAGCCGGTCCGATGCCCAGGCCCGGCCGCTCCACAGCACAATATCGAGATCGAGCACCCGCGCGGTCCAGCGCTGCCCGCCAGGGCGGCGGCCGAATGCGGCTTCGATCTGCTTGAGCTGCGTCAACAAGGCTTCGGGCGCCAAGTCGGTCGCGATCAGCGCCGCGCTATTGGCATAGGCCCGGCGTGACGGACCGAGCGGAGCACTGCGGATCGTTGGGCTGACGGCGATTACCCGCACGCCACTCGCCGCCAACTTGGCCAAAGCGGCAGTCAGCACCGCCTCTGGCCGGCCGTGGCGATGGTGGCGCTTGTTGGAACCCAGCGCGATCAGGTAGCGCGGATCACCGCTCCATCCTTGCGTTCGTGTCGAGCGAAGTCGAGACACGCCGCGCTACCGTCTCTCGACTTCGCTCGATACGCACGGAGCTGGGGCGATCAAATTCACTTGTCCTCGGCAATCCGGCCATAAAGCTGCGGGCGGCGATCACGGAAGAAGCCCATACCGGCGCGGTGCTTCGCAGCCTGCTTCAGGTCGAGCCGGTAGACCAGCACCCCGCTTTCCTCTGCGCCGAACTGCTCGACCAGATCGCCCCACTCGTCTGTGATGAAGGAATGCCCGTAGAAGCGCTGACCGTCTTCGATGCCGATCCGGTTGGCGGCAACCACCGGCATGCAGTTTGACACGGCATGGCCCTGCATCGCGCGCCGCCACATCCGGCTGGTGTCGAGATCGGCATCATAAGGCTCGCTGCCGATCGCGGTAGGATAGAACAGCACTTCGGCGCCCATCAACGCCATCACCCGGGCGCATTCCGGGTACCACTGGTCCCAGCAGATCCCGACGCCCAGCTTGTAGCCAAATGCGTTCCAGACCTTGAACCCGTCATTGCCGGGGCGGAAATAGTACTTTTCCTCATAGCCCGGCCCGTCGGGAATGTGGCTCTTGCGGTAAGTGCCCTGGATCGTCCCTTCGGGATCGATCCAGGCAAGCGTGTTGTAATAGTGGTGCCCGTCGCGCTCGAAGAAGCTGGTCGGGATCGCGACTTTAAGCTTGGCCGCCAGAGCCTGCATGGCGATCACCGAGGGGTGCTCAGCCGTCGGCCGGGCAAGCGCGAACAGCGCCTCGTCCTCAACCTTGCAGAAATAGGGGCCGGAAAAGAGCTCAGGCGGCAGGATCACCTGCGCGCCTTGCCTGGCCGCCGCCTCGACCAGCGCGGTGACGGCGGAGATGTTCTCGGCCTCGTCGGACGAGCCGAGGGCAAGCTGGAGGGCGGCGACGGTAAGCGTGCTCATACCGCCGCCCCTAACATTACGAACGCTTGCGGAAAAGCAGCGTCATCCGGTCACTCTCCCCGATGGCCTGCAGGCGGGCCTTGTCCTCTTCCTTGGCGCCGCGCATCATCGGCGGCAGCGTCCAAACGCCGCCTTCCCAGTTGGCCGGATCCTTGCGGTTGCCATTGGCCTCGCTCTTGCCGACGAAGGTGAAGCCGTTCACTTCCATGAACTTGATGATGTCGGCCTCGCGCATGTAGCCCTTGCTGCCATCGGCATAGCTGTAGGGCGCGTCGGGCCTGGCGCGGTGCTGTTCGATGCCGATCATCCCATCGGGCTTGAGCAGATCACGCATCGCCTTCACTTCACTGTCGGCGATGTTCCAGCGGGTCAGGTTGTGCATCATCCGCATGATCAGAATGCGGTCGAACGTGCCCTTCTCGCCCGCTGGCACGGCATCGAGGGTGTAACCCTTGAACCGGTCAGCCGGAAAGCCCGAGGCGGCGGCGACATCAGCCGGATACTTGGCCGCGCCATCGCGGATGCCCTTTTGCGCGGTCTCGCTGAACGGACCGGCGGCGGGATTGAAATAGAGGCCGACGAGCTGGCCTTTGCCGCCCAGGTACAACCCCAGCAGGCGCGAATACCATTCGCCGCCGGGGGCATATTCGCCCACCTTCATGTCGGGGGCGACCTGGAAGAAGGTCAGCGTTTCGGCCGGGCGGCGATACTGATCGCGGGCCTTGTCCTTGTCCCGCAGCGGACTGGCGACGGCGGCGGCGAGTTCGGACTTCATCGCCTTGGTCTGTGCAGCGCTCGGCTTGGGCGTGGCGGACTGGGCCAGGGCAACTGAGGTAGGAACGGCCAGAGCGAAAGCAGAAAGCAGCAGGGCGGCACGACGCATGGGGAAAGTCCTCTCCTAGGGGAAACTACTGGCAAAGTAGGGCACTAAGGCCAGATGACAAGGCGGTCCTTCGTTCCTATTTCCGAAGCTGGCAAAGAAAGGTGTGATCATATGGCTGAGGCAATTTTCGCGGGCGGATGCTTCTGGTGCACTGAGGCGGTGTTCCGCTCGATTGCCGGGGTCAGCACGGTCGAAAGCGGCTATATCGGCGGAACGGTGCCGCACCCGACCTACAAGGCCGTCTGTACCGGTGAGACCGGCCATGCCGAAGCGATCAAGCTCACCTTTGATCCCGCCGTTGTGTCCTTCGCAGACCTGCTCGACATCCACATGGGCACGCACGATCCCACGCAATTGAACCGTCAGGGGGGCGACATCGGCACACAGTATCGCACCGCACTGTTCCCGCTGGACGAGGCGCAGCGCGCCGAGTGCGAAGCTGGCATTGCCCGCTGGGACGCCGCCCATCCCGGTCAGCAGGCCGTGACCACAATCGAAGGTCCTGCTGAATGGTATCCGGCTGAGGACTATCATCAGGAATACTGGCAGGGTGAAGGCCAGCGGAACCCCTATTGCCTGGCGGTCATCCCGCCCAAGCTGGCCAAGCTGCAGGCAGGGTTTGCGGAAAAACTGAAGGATTGAAGCCGCTACAGGTGGGCCTGGGCCGGGGTTCCGATCTCGGCGAAGTAGCGCGCCATGGCGGCCATGCCTTTTTCCGACAGCGTCACGAACCGGCGGCGCCGGTCGCGCGCGTCAGCGGTGCGCTCAATCAGGCCCATGTCTTCAAGAATTTTGATGTAGCGGAGCGCGGTGGTCGTCGGAACGCCCGAAGCGATGCATAGCGAGGTCACTGAAACCAGCCGGTGCTCGGCCCGCGCTGCAGCCAGATCGAGCAGCATGTCCCATACCGGATCGGCAAACAGGTTGCTGCCGAAATGCTGCGAACGCATCTGGCGCTGGCGGATGATCTTTCTGACCAGCCGCGGATCAGGCAGCGGATCGAGCGTTTTCGGATTGGGGCGCTGCACGGCCCCCGCGTCCGGTTGCTGCGGAACGCCGTCTTGCTCACTGCCCGGACCTTGTAAGTTGGCCGGGTCAGGCCGTTCACGAACCTGAACATATGTGGATAGCGCCTCGGTCAACTTGGCGATTTCATCCACAATTCTAGTTACTTGATCGTTCTGATCGATACCTTCTTGCGCCACAGTGCTGTTTATCCCCGACCGGCCCCACCCG
>JBIIDJ010000044.1:0-20551 GCA_044238415.1 Novosphingobium sp. | reverse complement strand
TCTACGCAATCGAGGAAGCCCCCGCGCTCGACAAGAAGTACAAGCACGACATCGAGGTGGTGGTTGACCGGATCGCGGTGCGGGAAGGGATCGAGACCCGGCTGGCCGACTCCTTCGAACAGGCACTGAAGCTGGCCGATGGGCTGGCCTATATCGACCTTGCCGATGGCCCGGTGCCGGGGCGCGAGAGTGAAAAGGGCGGCGCGATGAAGGGCGCCGGCCTGCCCGACAACCGCATCGTCTTCAGCGAAAAGTTCGCCTGCCCGATCTCCGGCTTCACCATCGAAAGCCTGGAGCCGCGGCTGTTCTCGTTCAACGCCCCAATGGGTGCCTGCCCGGCCTGTGATGGGCTGGGGGAGAAGCTGCTGTTCGATCCGCAGCTGGTCGTCCCGAACGAGGCGCTCTCCCTCAAGCAGGGCGCGGTCGTGCCCTGGGCGAAGAGCAACCCGCCGTCGCCCTATTACATGCAGGTGCTGGCCAGCCTGGCGGCCGAATTCGGCTTCAGCCTCGATACCCCGTGGCAGGACCTGCCGGTCGAGGTGCGGATCGTGATCCTCCACGGCACGGCCGGCCGCCCGGTCAACCTCACCTTCATCGACGGGAAAAAGGCCTACACGGTCAAGAAGGCCTTCGAAGGGGTGATCGGCAACCTCAACCGCCGCATGCTGCAAACCGAAAGCGCCTGGATGCGCGAGGAGCTGGGCAAGTTCCAGACCGCGCAGCCGTGCGAGGTGTGCGAGGGCAAGCGGCTCAAGCCCGAGGCGCTCTCGGTCAAGGTCGGCGGGGCCGACATCTCCTCGATCACCCGGCTTTCGGTGTCCGATGCGGTCGAATGGTTCGGCGCGCTCGATGGCCGGCTGACCAGCCAGCAGAGCCAGATCGCCCGCGCGATCCTGAAGGAAATCAACGAGCGGCTGGGCTTCCTCAACAACGTCGGGCTCGATTACCTCAACCTTGACCGGACCTCCGGCACCCTGTCCGGCGGGGAGAGCCAGCGCATCCGCCTCGCCAGCCAGATCGGCTCGGGCCTCTCCGGCGTGCTCTACGTGCTGGACGAGCCGAGCATCGGCCTCCACCAGCGCGATAACGACATGCTGCTCGCCACGCTCAAGCGGCTGCGCGACCTCGGCAATACTGTGATCGTGGTCGAGCATGACGAGGACGCGATCCGCGCGGCCGATCACGTGGTCGATCTGGGGCCTGGGGCTGGCGTCCACGGGGGCGAGATCGTCGCCCAGGGCACGCTGAAGGACATCCTCAAGGCCAAGGACAGCCTGACCGGCCAATACCTCTCCGGTGCGCGCAAGATCGAGGTGCCGGCCAAGCGCCGCAAAGGCAACGGCCACCACCTCACCGTCCACAATGCCCGCGCCAACAACCTGAAGGGGGTCACGGCGCAGATCCCGCTCGGCACCTTCACCTGCATCACCGGGGTTTCCGGCAGCGGCAAGTCCAGCCTCACGCTCGATACGCTCTATGCCAGCGCCGCGCGCACGCTGAACGGCGCGCGGGTGATCGCGGGCGCGCATGACAAGGTCACCGGCCTCGAATTCTGTGACAAGGTGATCGAGATTGACCAAAGCCCGATCGGCCGCACCCCCCGCTCCAACCCCGCCACCTATACCGGCGCCTTCACCCAGATCCGTGACTGGTTCGCCGGCCTGCCGGAAAGCGAGGCGCGTGGGTACAAGGCCGGGCGGTTCAGCTTCAACGTCAAGGGCGGCCGCTGCGAAAAGTGCCAGGGCGACGGCCTGATCAAGATCGAGATGCACTTCCTGCCTGACGTTTACGTCACCTGCGAGGAATGCGGCGGCAAGCGCTACAACCGCGAAACGCTGGAGGTAAAGTTCAAGGGCCACTCGATCGCCGACGTGCTCGACATGACGATCGAGGACGCGGAAGAGTTCTTCAAGGCCGTCCCCCCGATCCGCGACAAGATGCACATGCTGAACGAGGTCGGCCTCGGCTACGTCAAGGTCGGCCAGCAGGCCACGACCCTCTCCGGCGGGGAGGCGCAGCGGGTGAAACTGGCCAAGGAACTCAGCAGGCGCTCAACCGGGCAGACGCTCTACATCCTCGACGAGCCGACCACCGGCCTCCACTTCGAAGACGTCCGCAAACTCCTCGAAGTGCTCCACCGCCTGGTCGACCAGGGCAATTCGGTCGTGGTGATCGAACACAACCTCGATGTGATCAAGACGGCGGACTGGATTATCGATCTGGGGCCGGAAGGCGGCGTGCGGGGCGGGGAGGTCGTGGCGGAGGGGACGCCTGAAGCTGTCGTTAAGGTGCCGCGGTCGTTTACCGGCAAGTACCTTGCGCCGTTGCTGGAGCGGTAGGCATATCAAATGCTCAGCGTCTCTGAGTTGTTTTGGAGCAGCTTGAGCAGGAGGTGCGTCCAAGCGTGGCTTCATCGGCTTTGCGTAAAAAAATGGCCCCGATTGCAATCGGGACCATAGTTTGACGCTAGCTAGAGCTTAACCCGACTAAATTGTAATTGGGCCAAACTCAGGGTCGACAGCTAACGTTTCTCGCTGTTCGATAACATCTGGTTTTCAATTGATCGTATAGATCAAGACATCAGATAGTATTTTGATATCCTATCGGATACAATTCGAAACGGAGATTTCAGAAATTTCCGGATGTTGCACACGATAACTTTTAGGTGAGCAGCGGTTATTGGAGGTCCATCGCTAGCAACATCGCAAAGATGCGCATAGCTTGCGCTGCGGCCTGGAGCGAAAACGAGAGCTTCAAGAACCATGCGTTGCTTTGGGCTGAGCGCACGAATGTCAGCAATGCTGTCGAGCAAAAGCTCTTCAGCTTGCTGTTGACTGTTTACGGACCTGGCTTGGTCGTATCGTTTGCGGAAAGCTAGGAGCCGCGCCACGGCCTCAACGGGCGATGTGCGAGCCACGTCAAACACATCATCGAAACCAGCGAGAATGAGCTGAGCCCTGCGTTTGGGGTCAGACTTGCGTGTCAGGCATACCAGAATTTTGTTCCGAATTAGATCACTATACTGGCGGATATATTTGATGGCCCTTTTGACGTCATCTATGCCAATTATGAGAACGTCATAGTCTGACGATGCGTTTGACAGAACGATTTCTGCATTCATCGAGAAATCGAATTCGTCTGACCGGATTCCCAGGCTCTGAACCCAATTCAAGCGATACTCTAACAGATCGTCGCGAACGCCGACATACCTCACAGTCAATGAGGTTAGATCAGCAATGTGATCGTCTTTTCTCGATGATAGCAGAGTGCCTGCTAGTGCGAGGGGCGAGGATGCAGCTCCATGCTCGCCAGAGAATTTTTGAGCTTGACGCATTTTTCCACCAAAACAAGCCGTCGGATAGCTCCAACGCGCTATCTGAGTCGTAATCGTAACAAGCTTAGATTTGTGAAAAGCTGTTAATAAATATTAACAGCGCGTAAATTTCAGAGTTCGTCATTGTGGATGTAAAGTCTAAAAACAGCGGAAAAACAATACTATAGAATAACCAAATGTGCAGCGTTAATACAAATTATTTACCATAAGTAGTCACAAAAATTACCAAACGTTAAGTGATGGATTGCGGTATCAGGGTGGATTACCGAGACAGACATCTAATACGCACCACACCCCACCCCCAACACCACCGCCCGCCGCACCGCGCAGTCTGGATGGACCCGGCTCTTGCTCAGGAACCGGTACACACTCGCCCCTTCGCCACGTCATAGCCCGCCTGGCAGGCGAGCTGCGCGCCCCGGCGGTCGGCGGTGTTGGGGGTCGGTATTCCGTTTGTCAGTGGCTAACGCAGCAGGATGATCAAGATGGCGATCCAGAACAGCGGGATCAGCGTTACGATCAGATATGCCGATAGACCGCCAGCCTTGTGCAGGATGTCGCCGCCATAGGGATCTGAGCGGTATGTGGCGGATTTTGCCTTTGCATCTTTCCAGCGGCGTATCGCTCTTCCCAGAGCGATGCGCGCTGCCAATACGCCGACAAAGGCGCCAATTCCGACGGCCAAGCCGATGAGGCTGATCGCATATGGTGCCAGCTGCCGGATCTTCTCCAGACTGGTAGACTGAAGCGTCTTCTGAAGGGGCAGCAAGACCATCAGGGCGGCAATCATGAAGCCTTGGACAGACAGGGTTGCCGTCAAGTGACGCTGAACGCTCTGGTCTTCACGCGCGACGTCGTGCCTGGCGTCCTCAAGCATGATGTTGAGGTCGATTGAGGCGTTGGGGTCGGCCTCTTTGACTATCTCATTCATGTAAATAGAGATTTTATGGATCAAGCTCTGAGGCAAGCGGGTAATTCCGGCGCGAGGGGCATTCCGGAGAAAGCATACCGAACGCTGCCAAGACGTGAGATTGCCGCCCGGTTGTTCCCCACGCAGAGCAGGGAGGTTCGTTTTGCTACTCCCCTGAAATCTGCGACATGGCCGGTTTGCCTTGACCCAGGGCGCAGCCGCCCAGCTGCTCCACGGCCTCGCGCCGGGTGCGGGGGGCGGGGTGGGCGCGGCTGCGGCCGATGAAGCGGAACAGGCTGGCGCCCCGGGCCACGTCATAGCCGGCGCGGCAGGCCAGCACGGCGCCAAGCCGGTCTGCTGCGTATTCGTTGGCCGGGTTGCTCTCGGTATGGCCAAGGTACCAGTGGGCAATCTCGTGCCCGGCGAGCAGGGCAAACTCGTCGGCGGTGAGCCGGGTGGTGGCGCCGCGGGTGAAGGTGATCTGGCCGCCCCGGCTGCGGGCATTGATCGCGCCGCCCGGCTTCACCGCAAAGCTGGGCAGGCACGGTGCCTCGGTGCCATCGGGCAAGTGCTGGCGGCAGAGCGGCAGGCCGTCTCCCGCCACGGCGCGGGCGATGGCGAGGTGGGTGGCGGGCAAGTGTTGGGCAGGTTGTGTGGTTGGCCGCACCGGCTCTGCCGCCAGCGCGCCTGCCACTGTTGCCCAGAGCCAAAGCACCATTGCCGCTGCTCCCTGCGATTGCCGAGGGGCAATCGTGGGGCACAGCAGATCAGCAGGCGTTTGCCGGGGCTATTCGGGCGAATACCTAGTTTGCGCGGTTTCCGGGGCGAAAATGCGGGATCAGGCCCGCCGGGTCTTGGCTGCTGGGTTGAGCGGGTGGTCAGGCTGTCAGCCGCGCCGCGCTTGCTCCGGCCAGCCGCCCCAGGGTCACCGCCGTGCAGAGCCCCATGGCCGGCAGGTAGCCCCATGAGGACGGGCCGGAGACCGAACGCGCCGCGCCGCCGCCGGCGAGGAGGTTGGGCAGCGCCGTCCCGTCCGGGCGGACTACGCGGGCCCCGGCGTCGATCTGCAAGCCGCCCTGGGTGTGGTAGATCGCGCCGACCACCTTGATCGCCAGCAGCTCCCCGGATGGGGGCGGGGTGGTCCAGGTCCGGCCGAAGGCGTCAGGCCGGGCCGTGGCCTGGGCCGCCTGCGCTGCGGCCAGGGTCGCGGCGAGGGTCTCGGCGGGCAGGCCGGTCGCGGCGAGCGGGCGGACCGCGCCAAGGCTGGCGAGCTGGGCGTATTCAGGGATCGCCATCAGCCGCCCGGCAATAGCGGTGTCGTGCAGCGCCCAGACATGCCCGCCGGGCTGGGCCAGCACGGCGTGGACCATGCCGGCGATGTCGAAGGTCTCGTCGGCGAAGCGCTGGCCCAGGGTGTTGATCAGCACGCCGCCCTCGACCAGCAGCGGCGGCGGCACGGTTACCCCATGCGGCTCGGCCAGCATGGGATAGCCCTGGAAGGCGCCAAGGTCGCCAGAGGCCGCGCCCAGCGCTGTGCCGATGCTGACGGCGGTGCCCTGGCTGCCCTCGTGCCCGTGGTTGCGGGCCGCGGCCATCTCCGGGATGTGGGCGGCGATCATCGCATGGTTGGCGGCAAAGCCTCCGCAGGCGAGGACCAGCGCGCCGCAGCCGATGTGCTCGGTGGTGCCGCCGGGCCGCTCGATGCTGACCCCGTGGATGCGGCCGGCCGCGTCGGCCTCGACCGCGCTGAGGCGGGCCTCGGTCAGGACCGGGATCCCGGCCTCGGCCAGGCGGACGTGGAGCAGGTCAACCATGTCCTGCCCGCCGTGCCCGGCCCAGCCGTGGATGCGCCAGGTCGAGTTGCCGTAGGAGGGGCGGAAGGTGCGATCGAGGGTCCAGGGCAGGTCCAGCGCCTCGACCATCCAGTCAAGCGTGGGGCCGGACTGGTGCGCGAGGGTATGGGCGATGAGCGGGTCAGCAAGGCCCCGCGTCTTGGCCATGATGTCAGCCAGGAAACGTTCGGGGCTGTCTTCGATCCCGGCCGCGGCCTGGGCACGGGTCCCGGCGGCGGCGATCAAGCCCTGCGACATGCCGGAGGAGCCCATCGGCCGGGCCTCGGCCTCAAGTACGGCGACCTCGGCCCCGGCGGCATGGGCGGCGAGGGCAGCGAGGGCTCCGCAGGCACCGCCCCCGGCGACGAGGACGCGGATGGTGGTGTCGTAGTGGGTCATTGCCCAGGTGCTATCACGCCGGGCGGCGCGTGCTCTCACGAGCGAGGAGAGTGACCGGCACGCGGCGATCGGAGTTGGGCTCCCCGGCGATGGTGGCCAGCAGCTTGTCGACCAGCATGGCCCCGGCGGCGGCAAAGTCGGGCTGGATCGAGGACAGCGGCGGCATGGCATTGGCGCTGGCGCGGATGCCATCGAAGCCGATCAGCCCGAGCCGGGCGGGGACGGCGACGCCCGCCTCGTTAAGCGCGCGCAGGGTGCCGAGCGCGATCTCGTCGCAGACGGCGAAGATGGCATCGCACGGCAGGCCCTCCTCGATCAGCTGGCGGGCGGCGCGGCGGCCCTGCTCCTCGCGGGAGAGGCCCTCCTCGATCTCGACCAGGCGAGGGGTCAGGCCGGCTTCGGCCATGACTGCGGCATAGCCTTCATAGCGCTCCGCGAACTGGTGCTGGAGCGAGGTGACCGAGCCGATGCAGGCCGGGGCGCGGTATCCGGCATCAAGCAGGTGCCGGGTGGCCAGGCGGGCGCCGGCGTGATTGTCGCTGCGGATCCAGTCGAGCTCGTCAAACGGGCTGCCCCAGCAGACCAGCCGCGTGCCGCCCATGCCCAGATCGCGGTAATAGGTCCAGGCGGGGAGGTTCTGGGTCGTGCCGATCACGATCAGGCCATCGGCGCGGCGGCGGTCTTCATAACGGCCCGAGAGGTTCTCCGGTCCGTCCTGGAAGGAGACCAGCGTCTCGTAGCCCCGGGCCGAGGCGGCGGCACAGACCGTGCCGAGCAGGGCATAGGTAAAGGGGTTGAGGTCCTTGCGGTCCTCATCCGGACGGCAGATCACCACCACGGCGAGGGTGGCGGTGCGGCCCGAGCGCAGGCGGGCGGCATTCTCGTCCACCGCGTAGTTGAGGCGGCGGGCGGCTTCGAACACGCGATTGCGGGTTGCCTCGCTGACCACCGGGTCCCCGGCCAGCGCGCGGCTGACGGTAGACTGGCTGACCCCGGCCTCGGCCGCGACATCGAACGAGGTGACGCGGAAGGTGCGGGGCTTGGTGGTAGCGGGGGCGTCTGGCACGGGCGCGGGTTACATCGCGGAAATGCCGCCGTCTAGCTTGAGCTCGGCGCCGGTCATGAAGCGGCTCTCGTCGCTAGCGAGGTAGAGGACGGCATTGGCGATGTCCGCCGGCTCACCCACGCGGCCGAGCGGGACCTGGCGGGCCAGCTTGCCCAGCAGGACCTGCTTGTCCATCCCGTGGTTGCTGGCCATGCCATCAAGGATCGGGGTATCGACAAAGGTGGGGTGGACCGAGTTGGAGCGGATGTCCCACCCGCGCTTGGCGCAATAGAGCGCGACCGACTTGGACAAGAGCCAGACCGCCGCCTTGCTGGCATTGTAGGCGGGCATAGTATCGCTGGCGATCAGGCCGGCGATCGAGGAGATGTTGATGATCGAGCCGGGCTGGTTGTCCTTCATCAAGGGCAGCGCTTTCTGGCAGCCAAGAAAAACCGAGTCGACGTTGACGTGAAAGGCCTTGTGAAAGTCGGCCAGGGTGCAGGTCTCGATATTGCCGGGAACCCCAAGGCCCGCGTTGTTGACCAGCACCGAGAGGCCGCCCATGTGCTGTGCGGCGGCGTCAATCGCGGCGATCCACTGGTCCTCGCTGGTTACGTCGTGGCCCATGGCAAAGGCGGTGCCGGCACCGAGTTCGGCATTGATCTTGGCGGCCTGGTCAGCGGCTCCGCCGGCGTTGAGGTCGGTCAGCAGGACCTGCGCGCCTTCGCGCGCCAGCGTCCAGGCATGTGCTGCGCCCAGACCCTGCGCTGCGCCGGTGATCAGGGCCTTCTTGCCTGCAACACGTCCTGCCATCTGTCTTGTCCTCTCCTGTTATGGGGAGGCTCTAGCCCAGTAGTTCCGGACCTAGCAAGAGCAGCAGCTTGACGTCGACCGCATCGCCCCCGGCCCGGCGCGCAGCGATGAAGGCTGGCAGATCGGCGCGTGGCACGCGGTGGACGGTGATGTCCTCACCCGCCGTGCCGCCGCCGGGGCCGGTGCGGACCAGGTCATGCGCGCGCAGCAGGGTGAAGCTCTCGCTGACCATGCCGGGGGAGGAGTGATAGTCGCCGAGGTTCTCCATCCGCCCGGCGCGGTAGCCGGTCTCCTCCTCCAGCTCGCGCATGGCGGCCTCGACCGGGTCCTCTCCCGCGGTCTCGTCGCCGATCAGCCCGGCAGGCAGCTCGATGCAGGGGCGGCCGAGCGGCACGCGGAACTGTTCGACCAGGATGACATGGTCCTCCGGATCGATCGCCAGGATCACCGCAGCGCGGATGCCCCGGGCGCGGCTGACATACTCCCAGCGGCCGCGGGTCTTGGCGACGATGTACTTGCCCTGCCAGTGGATCTCTTCGGGCAAGTCGCGATCAGCCGTCATACCTCGATCACCCGGTCGGGCAGCTCGTTCTGGTCATCGGCGGCGCGAGGGAAGTGCTCGGCCAGGACCGCGCCGACCCGTTCCACAGCACCGGTCAGTCCGCTGGCCAGGTTGCCCGCGCGAATGCCGCTTAGCAGCGCGGCCATGGCATCGCCCCACACTGCTGCATCGACCTTCGAGGCGATTGCGGCATCAGCCAGGATCTCGGCATGATGCTCGCGCAGACTGACATAGATCAGAATTCCGGTCCGGCCATGCGTACGCCGCTCGGCCCCGACCTTGAAGCAGGTGATCGCGCGGGCGCGGGCGCGGGCCGACTTGATGAAGCGCGGGATCAGCGCCCATTTCAGCGGTTGCCACAGCTGCAACAGCACCATCGCGATGAATTTGAGGATGGCGATCGTGGCGGCCAGTGTGGCGATCCCCTGATGGGTCCATTCGCTGCCCCAATCGCCCAGCAGCCGGTCATAGATGCCAAGATAGCAGTCCGTGAAGATCGAGAATGCCGTCAGCGCGGTCATCGCCACAAAGGCGGCCCAAGCCAAGGCAACATCGGCATAGCCATCGGACCGGTCGGTCACGATCGTGACGATCTCGCCGGCGCTGTGATTTTCGGCGGTTGCCACGGCGGCCGAGACCCGCTCATGCTCGGCCGGCGAGAGGTGGATGGGTTGGGCCATGGTCTACCAGTCCCCCGAGGCGCCGCCGCCATCAAAGCTGTCACCCCCGCCACCGAAACCGCCAAAGCCGCCGAAATCGCTGCCACCGCCGCCACCGCCCCTGCCACCAAGCGCCGCATTGATCGCGACATTGGCCGCGATGTTGGCGGCAAGGTTGCCGACTTCCCACAACACCACGCCGGAGTCCGAATGGCGCCGATAGCTCCGCCGCCGCCCGCGGCTAAACAGGATCAGCAGGAACAGCACGAGGATGATCCAGAACACGGCGGCGCCGATGCTGAAACCGTCCGCACCGCTGCCACGGCGCTGGGCTGCGGCAGCGGCGGCAGCTTCGGCAATTGCCTTGGCCTCGGCCGGATCACGGTTGAGTTGGGCGATGATCGCATCGACACCGGCGTTGATCCCGCCGGGGAAGTCTTTGGCCTTGAATCGCGGGGTTACCGTATCGCGGATGATCCGGCCGGCCAGCACGTCAGGTAGACGCTCCTGCACGCCGCGCGCGGTGTGGATGCGCATGCGGCGTTCGGTGGGTGCGATCAGGAAAAGCACGCCCTGCTCGGTTTCCGCCCCGCCGATGTCCCAGCTTTCAGCCAGGGACTGGGCATAGACATCGACCGGCTGGTCATCGAGCGAAGGCACCGTGGCTACGACAATCGCGCGCCCGGTGTCCTTGTTGTAAGTCCGCAGCTTGGCATCAAGCGCCGCTTCGTCGGCGTCCGGGATGATCCCCGCCGCATCAAGAACCGGCCCGTCCGGGCGGGCCGGCATGGCGGCGTGGCCCGCCGTGCCGGTCACCGCTAGGAACAGCGGAACCAGCACGGCAGCCAACCAATATGGGATCAGGCGCATCTCGCGCTCCGTTCCGTTGGCGGAATCCGCTTACTGTGCCGCTGCGGCGGGCGAGGCCGGGGTGGCGGCGTTGTCATTGGCCGGGGCAGCTGCCGGAGCAGCGGCCGGGGCCGTGCCAAAGTCCACCTTGGGCGCGGCCGAGGCGCCCGGGTCGGCCTTGAACGGCACCATCGGCTTTGCGCCATGGATCAGCTTGGCACCGATCGCATCGGGGAAGGTGCGGATCGTGGTGTTATATTGCTGCACCGCTTCGTTGTAGCGAGTGCGGGCCACGTTGATCCGGTTCTCAGTCCCTTCCAGCTGAACCATCAGGTCAGCAAAGCGGGCCTGACTTTGCAGCTGGGGGTAGTTCTCAACCACGGTGCGCAGCTGGCCCAGCGCTTGAGTTAGCTGGTTCTGCGCGCTCTGGAACTTCTCGAAAGTGGCCGGATCGGACAGGTCTTCGGTCCGCACGTTGATCGAGGTGGCTGCGGCACGGGCATTGGTTACATTGGTGAGGATCTGGGTTTCCGAAGCGGCTGCGCCCTTGGTGGTCTCGACCAGGGCCGGCACCAGGTCAGCCCGGCGCTGATAGGCGCTTTCGACATCGGCCCACTTGGCCTTGGCGTTTTCTTCGGCAGTAGGCACGGAATTGATCCCGCATCCAGCCAGCGCGGCGGCTGCGGCGGCGACCAGGGCGATACGACCGAAACGACGTGTGATGGCAGCGGTCATGCGTGGGATATCCTCTTGCGGAGCGGCGCAGGGCCGCGACTGCGACAGGATGTAGCGCACCATCGGCAGGGTTCAAGCGGCAAGACGGAAAATCCCGTGTTTGCAGTTGATTGTTGTGACGTCATGACTTTCATGGCAGGCTCTGGATCAGGAGAAACTGCAGAGTGGGGACGCGATATGCTTAGTGAATTCAAGGCGTTCATCGCCCGGGGCAATGTGCTGGACCTGGCGGTCGGCGTGATCATCGGCGCGGCCTTCGGCAAAATCGTTTCATCGCTGACCGATGATGTGATCATGCCGGTGATCGGCCTCATTACCGGCGGCGTCGATTTTTCCAACAAGTACACCATCCTTGCCGGAGAAGCTCCCGCCGGAGCAACGCTGGCAGCAGCCAAGGCAGCGGGCGCGACCGTCATCGCCTGGGGCAGTTTCGTGACTGCGGTGATCAACTTTCTGATCCTGGCCTTTGTGATCTTCCTGATTGTGCGTCAGGCCAACAAGGTGATGCCGCCACCCGCCGCCGGACCAAGCGAGGTCGATCTGCTGACCGAGATCCGGGATTCGCTCAAAAAGGCCTGAATCCAGCCGAATGGTTGACTGGCCGGGGCGGGACATTGTTCCCGCCCTTTTCATTTGGGGACGGGTTTCCTATATGCGGTTCTGCCGGGTTCGCCCGGCTATGGCGATAAACTGCGGCGTGCAATAGGCGCAGCGGACCCGGGGGCGGTACCCGGCGGCTCCACCACCTTTCCCGTTCCGGCGGGGAACATGACGGGGCCGAACTAGGATCGACGTGTGTTGAAAAGCGCTGTTTTCGCCCGGGCTGAGTAACCCGTTAAAGGCTCAAAACTCACAAGTGCCAACGATAACGAAGCACTTGCTCTTGCTGCGTAATTCTAGGGCCTAGCGGCCTGAAGTTACACTACCAAGAACGGGGTCCGGGGCGTACCTTGCAACAGAAACGCCCCACTCATCTCGTCACGTGTTCGCTTGTTCCGCCAGACGTCGGTCATGCTTCAGGCAGTCGAGGATCTTCCCGCCGGCCATGAACACCGCGCCGGTGCAAGCCAGAAACAGCAGCTTGCCGCCCCAGCCCGGATATTGGGTGAGATAGGCCGATCCCCGCTCAATCGCCCCGAGGCCCAAGGCGTAGATGATGAGGTAGGCCTCGATCGGTGACTTGATCACGAAGAGACGACCGATCTTGCGCAACATGGGCCCTCGCTTTTTCCTTAACAGGAAGATGAGCAACCATCATGCCAGTGTCAGATTTTCGGGCAAGGTGCTGGTTAACAGCTGTCCCGATTGTAAACGCCTTCGACAAGATCAGGCGAGCTCGGTCAGATCGACGGCCTCAAGCAATGCCAGCCGTGCGGCCACTACCCGCTCGGCCAGCGCACTATCTCCAAGTTGTTCGGGGCTGATGCTCTCCGGCCAGTGCGCTGCCACAACCGCTTCGATCCGGGCGATTTTGTCCTCGTTGAGCAGGAAGCGCGGATCGACCGTCGCCGGATCGGCCACCACCCGCAGCCGCAAGCAGGCCGGCCCGCCGCCATTGGCCATGGATTGACGCACATCGACCGGCAGGACCCGGCGGATCGGCCCATTGCTGGCCAGCATGCCATCCAGCCAGGCGCGGACGCGGGTGTGCTCCCAGGCTTCGAGTGGGATCACCAGCCCCATCTCGCCCGAAGGGAGGGTTAGGAGCTGAGCGTTGAACAGGTAGGATTTGATGGCATCGGCCAGGCTGACAGCGGCCGCCGGGACAATCACGATTTCCGCTTCGGGCAGCAGGTCGCGGATCGCGGCATAGGTCCCATCCGGATCGGCAAACGCCTGTTCGTGCGTGAACAGCACCCGTTCGTTGGCGACTGCGACGACGTCGTTGTGGAACGCCCCGGCGGCAATTGCTGCGGGGTTTTGCTCGACAAACAGGGTACGGGCGGGGCTAAGGCCATGCAGACGTGCGACTGCGCGGCTGGCCTGTTCGTGCTGGCGGGCGGGGAAGGGGCCGCCGCTCTTACCGTAGACGAAGATTTCGATCCCCGGCGCGCCGTGGCCTGTGCCCATCCGCATGTGATTGGCTGCGCCTTCATCGCCGAAACAGGCCGGGACGGCATCGTGCACGGCAAAGTGTGCGGCGTCGGCGAAGGCCAGCCGCAGCTGCCTGACCGTATCGGGCCACTCCTGCGAACGGTGCGGCATGGTGACGAGGTTCGCCGCGGTCAGGTGGCAGCGACCGTCAGCCGTGTCCGGCGCCGGCGAGACGGTGGCGGCATTGGCGGTCCACATCGAACTGGCCGACCAGGCCGCCGCGAGCAGTCGCCGGTCCTCGGTCCCGTCCGCACCGATTGCACCCAGGAACGCCGCATTGGGGCGGGGCAAGGGCAGCAGGAAGCCCTGCGTCAGCCCCAGCGCCAGATTGTGGCGCATCTTGCCAAGGCCCTGCAAGGCGGCGGCACGGGGATGGGAGGTGTCACCGGCATTGTTGGCCGAGGCGATGTTGCCCAGGCTGAGGCCAGCATAATTGTGACTGGGGCCGACGATCCCGTCGAAGTTGATTTCAGTTAGTTGCACGGTCTTTCCTAACCCCCCTCCCGTAGGTGGGAGGGGTTGGGGTGGGTGTGGAGATCGCTCAACCCCGTGCCACATGGGTTACAGTCATGCCGGGCTCCACTCCCAGCAGTGCGGCACTGGCAGGATCGAGCGCGATTCCGCCGCCACGCTGCTCAACCCAGCCATAGGCGGTGCGGAATTCGGCCAGCTTGCCGGTGGCCAACAGCCGTTTCTCGCCAACCTTGTGATCGCCGAGGGCCGGATCGAGCGCCACTACCGGATCATCCTTCGCCTCGCGGATCGAGCGGATCTGGTCGGTCCGCACGGTCATGGTCGGGCCGCCGTCGAAGATGTCGACATAGCTTTCCCAGGCAAAGCCTTCTTCCTCCAGCATCCGCATCGCCGCGCGGCCAGAGGGGTGGGGAACGCCGATCACCGCGCGGGCTGCCTCGGTTAGCATGGCGATGTAGACCGGATGCTTGGGCATCAGATCGGCAATGAACTGGTTGCCGTACTTGGCGTTAAACTCGTCCGCGTCCTGGAAATTCATGCCGAAGAACCGCCCGGCCACCCCGTCCCAGAACGGCGATCCGCCAGCCTCGTCGATGACGCCGCGCAGTTCGGCGAGGGTCCGATCGGCAAAACGCAGGCGGTGGTTGCGAATGAACAGGTACCGGCTGCGGGCGATCAGCATGCCCAGCCCGCCAGCGCGCTCGCCGGGATGGAGGAACAGGCCGCCGACTTCGGACGCGCCTTCAAGGTCGGTCGACAGGTTGAGGATGTCGGCACGGAAGGTCCGGCCCAGTTCCTCGCTGTGCTGGGTCAGCGCGCCGATGCGGTAGGAATAGAACGGCCACTTCTGGCCGACAGCGGAAAAGATCTGGCAGGTGCCGCGCACTTCGCCGGTGGCAGTGTTTTCCAGCACGAAGACGAACAGGTCATCGCCTACTTCGTCCTCGGTCCGGGCAAAGCCGGCCGCGCCGCGTTCCAGCTTGGCGGCCAAGGCCTTGCGATCGGGCGGCAAGTTGGTGAACCCGCCGCCGGTGCGTTTGGCCATCTCGTAAAGGTGCTGAAGATCGTCGGCGCGGGCGGCGCGGATCACGAAAGTCACAGGGATACTCCGGAAGCAAGGCGATGCAGGACCAGCGCGGAAAGCTGCGCGCGCTCGGCCAGCGAGGGGACGATCAGGAACTCGTCCGGTGAATGGATCGAACCGCCGCGCACGCCCATTGTATCAACCACCGGCACTCCGCAGGCGGCGATGTTGTTGCCATCGCAGACCCCGCCGGAGCTTTGCCAGCGGATCGATTGACCGAGCGCCGCGCCGCATGTCCGGACCAGCTCGAACAGCCGTTCGGCGGGCGGGGTCAGTGGCTTGGGCGGACGGCTGATCCCGCCGTGACGATGGATCGACACGCCGTGATCGGTGGCCACGGTCGCGATCAACTGCGCGATTTGCCCCTCGAACCAGTCTGCCAATTCGGTTTCCATCGGGCGAATGTTGAAGCGCAGCACGGCGTGGTCAGGCACCACGTTGTTGGCGCTGCCGCCATCGATCTTGGCGGGATTGATGCTCAGGCCCGGACGTTCAAGTGCCTTCAGCCCTAGTGCCAGTGCTGCGGCCGCAACCACGGCGTTGCGTCCGTCCTGCGGATTGCGCCCGGCATGGGCGGACTTCCCGGTCACGATCAGGCTGTAATTGCCGCTTCCCCCGCGCGCGCCGGCCAGAGTTCCATCGGGCAGGGCCGCTGGTTCATAGGTCAGCGCGGCGATTTTGCCTGCCGCCAGCTGTGCGATCAGTGGGGCAGAGGACAGGCTGCCGGTTTCCTCATCCGAATTGAGCAGCACGTCATAGCCAACGCCGGATGCCGCCGCGCTGCCTTCGAAGGCCTTGAGCGCAGCAAGGATCACCGCGATCCCGCCTTTCATGTCGGCCACGCCGGGGCCGTTCAGCGTCTCATCATCCAGCCAGCGGGTCTGCTGGAACGGATGGTCGGCCGGAAAGACCGTGTCCATGTGCCCGGTCAGCAGCAGGCGGCGATTGGCGCCCGGGCGAACCCGCAGCACGACGTGCTTGCCATAGGTCACGTCCACTTCGCGGCCATCAGCTGCCACGGCCCGGACCGGTGCGGGCTCAACCAGTGTAACTTCCCCTGGCAAGGCGGCAAAGGCATCGGCTAGCAGCGCGGCATATTCGGACAGGCCCGCCAGGTTGCCGGTGCCAGTGTTGATCGCGCTCCAGGCCAACACCTGATCCAGCATCGGCGCGGCATCGACGCTGGCAACCAGCGCGGCTTCGGCAGGGTTAAGTTGTTGCATGTGTTACTGCCTTTAGCCGAGGCGGGGAGGGGTTCCAACCCCCGGCTGTGTTCCGTCCACCAGACCCGTTGCCATCCCTTCGCACATGCGGCATAGGCGCGTGACTTCCTCCCCGGGATCGTTGATGAACCACTCGCTAGCACGGTGCCGTGCTGAGCGATTCATGATGTGCGAGGAACAATGAGCGATCGGGTTGTGAAGTCGGGCCTGCAAGTTGATGCGGCGCTGGCCGCTTTTATCGAGCAGGAAGTTGTGGCCCCGCTCGGGCAGGACCTCGGTCAGTTTTGGGCTGGTTTTGCTGCGCTGGTGGAGCGCTTTGTTCCCGTGAACCGTGCCCTGCTGGCCAAGCGCGAAGACCTGCAGGCGCAGATCGATGCCTGGCACACGGCGCGCGCTGGTCAGCCGATCGACGGTGCTGACTATCAGGCCTTTCTGCGTCAGATCGGCTACCTCGTCCCCGAACCGGCACCGTTCCAGGTCGGCACGCAGAACGTCGATCCAGAGATCGCCACCATGGCCGGACCGCAGCTGGTGGTGCCGGTGCTCAACGCCCGCTTCCTGCTCAACGCTGCCAATGCCCGCTGGGGCAGCCTCTATGACGCCTATTACGGCACCGATGCGCTCGATGCCCCACCGGCGCGCCCGGGCGGTTATGACGAGGTGCGCGGCGCAGCAGTGATCGCAGCGGTGCGCAAGTTCCTCAACAGTGCGATCCCCGGCTGGGAGGCTGCGCTTACTGGCGGCACCAGCGAACACCTCATTGCCACCAAGCCGGGCGGATACCTGTTCCGCCATAACGGCCTGCATATCGAGGTTGTGGTCGACCCCCAGCACCCGGTCGGCAAGACCGATCCACTCGGTATCGCTGACGTCCTGCTGGAATCTGCCCTGACGACGATCTGCGATCTTGAAGATTCGATCGCTGCCGTCGACGCCGAAGACAAGCTTAATGCCTATCGCAACTGGCTGGGCGTGATCCGCGGCGATCTCGCCGAAACTTTCGAAAAGGGCGGGCAGACCATGACCCGCACCCTCAACGGTGACCGCGCCTGGGGCGATCTGACCCTGCCGGGCCGCAGCCTGCTGTTTGTCCGCAATGTCGGCCATTTGATGACCAACCCGGCGATCCTGCTGGCCGATGGCTCCGAGATTCCCGAAGGGATCATGGATGCGGTGGTGACCAGCGCGATTGGTGCGCATGACCGGGCGGGTCTGTGCAAGTACGGCAACGGCCGCCACGGCTCGATCTACATCGTCAAGCCCAAGCAGCACGGGCCGGAAGAGTGCGCCTTCACCAACGACCTGTTCGATGCCGTGGAAGACCTGCTCGGCCTGCCGCGCCATACCGTCAAGGTCGGCGTGATGGACGAGGAGCGCCGCACTTCCGCCAACCTCGCCGCCTGCATCCATGCGGTGAAGGACCGAATTGTCTTCATCAACACCGGCTTCCTCGATCGAACCGGGGATGAAATCCACACTTCGATGCGGGCCGGCGCGATGATCCGCAAGGCCGACATGAAGGCGACCAGCTGGATCGCCGCCTATGAAGCGCGTAACGTCCAGATCGGCCTTGCCTGCGGACTTTCGGGCAAGGCGCAGATCGGCAAGGGCATGTGGGCCGCCCCTGATCTGATGGGCGAGATGATGGTCCAGAAGATCGGCCACCCCAAGTCCGGCGCCAATACCGCCTGGGTCCCGTCACCCACGGCCGCGACGCTCCACGCGATGCATTACCACGCGGTCAATGTGTTTGGCGTGCAGAAGGAGTTGGCGGGCAAACCCACGCCGGGCCTCGAACCGCTGCTGACCGTGCCTCTGGCACAGGGCACCAACTGGTCTGAAGAGGAAGTGCGGGCCGAGCTGGACAACAATGCGCAGGGCCTGCTCGGTTATGTTGTGCGCTGGATCGACCAGGGCGTCGGCTGCTCCAAGGTGCCCGACATCAACGACATTGGCCTGATGGAAGATCGCGCCACGCTGCGCATCTCCAGCCAGCACATGGCTAACTGGCTGCTCCACGGCGTTGCCACCCGGGAGCAGGTGATGGACAGCCTGCGCCGCATGGCTGCCAAGGTCGATGCCCAGAACGCTGGCGATCCGCTCTACGAGCCGCTGACCGGCAACGAAGAGGCTCCGGCCTTCCGCGCCGCGCTGGACCTGGTGTTCAAGGGCGTCGAACAGCCCAGCGGCTATACCGAACCGCTGCTGCACCAGTGGCGTCGGGAGAAAAAGGGCGGCTAGCCACTACCTTTAATCTGGCCTTCGTGGGCCCGGCCGGTTAGGCTGTGCACATGTCAGAGCTTGTAAGCACGCGCTAAAGCCCAGCCGCATCTGCGGCTGCTTGATGCATCACCGGATGGCCCAGGCAGCTTCGCTTGCGGCCCAGAAAGCTTACAGGAATTCCAAGCGATGATTATCCGCGACGAATGCCCGTCCGATGTGGCGGTCATCTATGACGTTACCAAGGCTGCTTTTGCGACCATGCCCTTCAGCGACGGTGACGAGCCCGAGCTGGTCGACAAACTGCGCGCTGCCAAGGCTCTGACCCTGTCACTGGTTGCCGAGGAAGACGGCGAAGTGCTGGGGCATATTGCTTTCTCGCCAGTCTCCATAGCCGGAGCGCAAGGCGACTGGTACGGCCTCGGCCCTGTTTCCGTGAGGCCTGACCGGCAGAGGCAGGGGATCGGAGCAGCCTTGATCCGAGCAGGTCTGGCACGGCTCGAGGCGATCGGTGCGGCCGGCTGCATCCTGCTTGGTCACCGAGACTACTATCCGCGTTTCGGCTTTGCCCATGATCCGGGTCTGACCTTTGCTGGTCAGGTCAATCTGGCCCTGCAACAGCTTACGCTGCGCGGCCCGACGCCGCAGGGTGATGTGATCTATCACCCTGCGTTCTACTAAATCCCTGTGGCGGACACTGGTGCTGACGTTCGGTTTGGCGCTAGTGTCCGCATCATGACGAGCGCAGCAGGCTGGCGTGGCCGGATTATCTTTACCAATAGTCATGCCCGATATGTGGGCAGCACGGGGGATAACCGGCCGCACAGCCATATCGCCGCGCAGGTGGTGATTGGACCGAATAGTACCGTCGAGCTGGCAGACGGCGAGCGGGTCTGTGGGCCGGCCCTGGCGATCAGGCCACATGTTCGCCACCGGCTGCTGCCGATGGCAAGCGCAACCGTCTACCTGATCGAACCGACCAGTCGCTTGGGTGCGGCGTGGTTGGCGCAACTGCCGGCGGGGTCAGCTCTGGTGATCCCCGATGCAGAGGCCCGGCTGGACCGATTGTTGGGCGAAGCTTGCGCCGAGCCGGTTGACCGGCGGCTGCAACAGGCGATGTCGCAGCTGGCGCGGGCCGATTCTTTTGAGCAGGGACTGGACGAAGTGGCCCGCGCTGTTGGTCTGTCGCCGGTCCGGCTGCGCGCGATCGCCAGCCGCGAACTCGGAATGCCGCTGGCGCGGTGGCGGCGCTGGTCGGCGATCCGCCGCGCCTGTGTTGCCATGGTCGAGGGGCAGGCCCCGGCCGAGGCTGCCCACTTGGCCGGGTTTTCCGACCAGGCCCACCTGACCCGCGCGATGCGGGCAATGCTGGGGATCACTCCCACCGCGATCGCTCGCGCCTGAAAATCCAAGCGTTTTGTTCAAGACCGGCCGGTATGGCGGGCTTAATCGCTCTGATCGGGTCAACCGGAGGGAGCGTTTCATGGACCGCAAGCGACTCAAGCATCTGTTCGAGCAAGCCATGGGTCGAGCCAGATCGGCAGAGGACCGCGGTGATTACGCCTTGGCTTTTGCCGAGCTGGAGCGGGCCCACATCCTTGGCCAGCGTTGGTTGTTCCGCCACCTGCGCTCCCACTGGGGTATGCTCCGGATCGCGCTTAAGACCAGGGATCATCGCGAGGTTTGGGGTCAGATCACCCGGTTGATCGGATCACCGCTGTTCTGGTTGGTCGGCTGGTTGCCGAAAGGCAACAGCGGCGGGGCCAATGTCAGCCCGGTGAAGCCCATGCCGTTGCAGGGTGATCTGGCGGTTGAACTGGCTGGCTACAATGTCTGGCGCGATGTTGCGATGCGGTTCGCGCTGGCTGCCTTGGCGCTGTTTGTTTTCCTGGTGTTCCTACGCTGACAATGCGCGCGCCAAGCTGACGAACTCGGCCACGCTGAGTGTTTCGGCGCGGCGCTGCGGGTCAATGCCAAGGCTGTCCAGCGCTTCAAGCGCGCCTGGCAGGCCCTTCAGGCTCTGGCGCAGCATCTTGCGGCGTTGGCCGAAGGCGGCTTCGGTCACACGCTCGAGCATCCGGGCCGAAACGCCATCCGGCATGTTGGCGGGGGTGACGTGTACCACTGCGCTCATCACCTTGGGCGGCGGGGTGAAGGCGCTGCGGTGCACTTTCATCGCGATTTTGGCCTGGCTGCGCCACTGGGCGAGCACGGCAAGCCGGCCATAGGCATCGCTGCCGGTATCAGCGACGATCCGCTGGGCTACTTCCAACTGGAACATCAGGGTCAGGCTGGCCCATCGCGGTGGCCAGTCCTGT
>JBIIDJ010000043.1:0-20597 GCA_044238415.1 Novosphingobium sp. | reverse complement strand
GTTCTTCAACATCAACTTCCGCGCCGGGGCCTATGGCAGCGAGAACCGCGACTTCCAGATGACGCTGGAACCGGACCTGGCGATCACGGGCAATGCCTCGGTCGACGTGCCAACCACGATCATGAACCTGTTCGGCTATGAGCAGACCGATCTCGAGGTGACCTGTCAGGCCAAGCTGAATTTTAGCAATACGGACGTGATGTTCGTGCTCGATACCACCGGCTCGATGGCCTGGACCAACCCTGGCGACAGCAAGCCACGGATCGAGGTGCTGCGTGATGTGGTGAAGGATTTCCACGCCCAGCTTGAAGGCAGCAAGACCCCCGGCACGGTGATCCGTTATGGCTTCCTGCCATACTCCACCAACGTCAACGTCGGCGGAATTCTGAAGGCTGACTGGCTGGTAGACAACTGGACCTACCAGGGCCGCGTGCAGCACGATACCGGCACCACAACCACCGGCCCGGTCTTCACGCAGAACTGGACCTATGTCAGCGGAACGGACACGCTGGGAACGCCCTACGTCAGCGACAGTTGCCCCTCCAACAGCCAGACCTGGACCGAACTGCGCTACTGGCAGGATGCCGATGGCACAGAAAACTGGGAGTACTTGGTCAACGGCACCAGTTACGACTGCGAGTGGCTGGATTCCACGCGCCGAAAGGTGACCCCCCGGACCTACACCGATTTCCGCTACATCTACTCCTACCTGAACAAGGGTGAACGAGTGATGCCGGTGATGACCTGGCGCTATCAGGCTATCCCGTTGGATGTCTCTGCCTTGAAGAATGTCGGCACTGGCCGGATGCGGGTAGGCCAGAAAATTTCCATCCCGAAGATGGCGGGATCGGCAATGGATCCGGTAACCTTCGACGCCTGGTTCCGCGGCTGTGTGGAAGAGCGCGACACATACGAGATCACCGATTACACGGACGTCGATTTCACCCGGGCACTCGATCTCGATCTCGACCTCGTTCCAGACCCCGCCAATCCCGCGACCCAGTGGCGCCCAATTTTGAATGACATCTCGTTCGTGCGAGCGATGGACTGGAGCGGCAATGGCAGCTTTGTGCCGACTCCGGGGACCTCGGATGCCAACTGGGATTACCTGAACGCCGGCTGGGCCGGACTGTCAGCCTGCCCTGCCCCCGCCCGCAAGCTGGCGCCCATGACCGGCAGCGAGGTAGCTACCTATGTTGACGGCCTCTTTGCCGAGGGCAGCACCTATCACGACATCGGGATGATCTGGGGTGCGCGAATGCTCTCTCCCACCGGGATCTTCGCAGCCGAGAACGCCGATGGCGCCAACAGTACGGTCAGCCGTCACATGATTTTCCTGACCGATGGCGAAACCTCGCCACTCGATCTGTCATACGGCACCTACGGGGTTGAGCCGCTCGATGGTCGGCGCTGGTCGACTGCATCGACGCAGACGCTGACCCAGGTCGTGGAAGGCCGGACCGCGGTGGCCTGCGAGGAAGCCAAGAAGCGCAATATCACCGTCTGGGTGATCGGCTTCGGGGTGACGCTCAACCCCGTGCTGACCAGTTGCGCAGGCCCCGGCCGGGCCTTCGAAGCTGCCGATGCCGCCGAACTGCAGAACGTATTCAGCAAGATCGCAGCCCAGCTGGGCGATTTGCGAGTGAGCCGGTAATATGCCCCGGCTTGTCCATCAGCTTGTCACGGACAACCGCGGCGCGACCATCGCCGAATTTGCGCTGATCACGCCGGCCCTGCTGCTGACGTTAATGGGCCTCTTCGACATGGCGCACAATATGTACACCGCCCAGATGCTAAATGGCGCGGTCCAGCAGGCAGCGCGCAATTCGACGATCGAAGGTGCTGCCAGCCGTGAAGCCGCGCTCGACGCGAAAGTGAGCAGCGCAGTCAGGGCGATCTCTCCGCACGCCACGGTCGAGTTCAGCCGCGCCGCCTACCGCGACTTTGGCAATGTGGGCAGACCAGAGGATTGGACCGATCTCGACAACGATGGCGATTGCGCTGCGGGTGAACCTTTTGAAGATGCCAACGGCAACGGATCCTGGGACCGCAATCCTGGCATTGATGGGTTCGGTGGTTCCCGCGATGCCGTGCTCTACACTGTAACCATCGATTATCCGCGGCTCTTTCCGATTGCCCGGCTGATTCCGGGACAGTCCGAGCGGATGCAGATGCAGGCCATCACTGTCCTGCGCAACCAGCCGTTTGGCGCCAGCTCGACCACGGCTCCGGCCACGGGGAATTGCCCATGACCTTACTCTCCGCACTGCGCCGCAACCGGTCCGGCGTGGCCATGACCGAATTCGCGCTTGGCGCACCACTCGTCCTGATGGCCGGGCTGTGGGGCACGGAGACGGCCAACTTCGCCCTGACCAACATGAAGGTCGGGCAGCTGGCCGTCCACATCGCCGACAATTCCTCGCGCGTGGGCGATCTCTCAACCCTGCAGAACCGCCGGGTTTATGAGTACGACATCAACGATGTGCTTTATGGCGCGCAAGTCCAGGCTGGCGGAATGCAGCTATTTCGCCACGGCCGCGTGATCATTTCCAGCCTGCAGGTGGACAGCAACGGCAGGCAGTACATTCACTGGCAGCGCTGCCGCGGGGTCAAGCCAGTTGGCTCGAGCTATGGCGACGAGGGCCAGATACTGCCCAATGGCATGGGGCCAACCGGCGCCGAAGTCATCGCCCAGGCCGATGATGCAGTCATCTTCGTCGAGGTGCGCTACACGTATCAGCCGATCGTTTCGCAGCGGTTCGTGACCAACCCGGAGATCAGCTCGATCGCCTCGTTCACGGTGCGCGACGATCGCGATATCTCGCAGTTGTATCAGCGTGACCCCGGATCGCCCGATCCGGTGCAACGCTGCAACGCCTACAGTGGACCTATTTCGATCAGCTCCAGCGGCGAGATGAACTGATCATCCGCCGCTGAAAGCCAAGCTTCAACGATAGCAGACCTTGCGCGCGGCCGCAGCAATCCGCGGTGCGTCGATAATCGCGGCCTTTTCCAGGTTCGCGGCATAGGGTAGCGGCACGTCTTCGTCGCAGACGCGCAGAACCGGCGCATCGAGGTGGTCGAAACCTTCCTCCATGCAGACTGCCATGATTTCCGAAGCAATCGAGCAGACCGGCCAGCCTTCCTCTGCCACGATCAGGCGGTTGGTCTTGGCCAACGAGGTCAGGACAGCTTCCTTGTCGAGCGGGCGGAGCGTCCGCAGATCGAGCACTTCAGCGTCGATCCCCTCGCTTGCCAGCATCTCGGCAGCCTCGAGCGCCAGGCCGACGCCAATCGAATAGGACACGATCGTCACGTCCTTCCCTTCACGCATGATCCGCGCCTTGCCGATTGGCAGCACGTGATCATCCAGTTCAGGGAGTTCGAAACTGCGGCCATAGACCAGTTCGTTCTCAAGGAAGACCACCGGGTCCTCGCAACGGATCGCGGCCTTCATCAGCCCCTTGGCGTCGGCTGCATCGTATGGGGCAATCACGACCAGACCCGGCACGCTGGCATACCATGGGCCAAAGTTCTGGCTGTGCTGCGCGCCAACGCGGCTCGCCGCGCCATTGGGGCCGCGGAACACGACCGGGCACCGCATCTGGCCACCCGACATGTAGTTGGTCTTGGCGGCCGAATTGATGATGTGATCAATCGCCTGCATGGCGAAGTTGAACGTCATGAACTCGATGACCGGGCGCAGGCCACCCATCGCCGCCCCGGCCCCGATCCCGGCAAAGCCATATTCGGTGATCGGGGTGTCGATCACCCGGCGCGGCCCGAACTCCTCAAGCAGGCCCTGGGTAACCTTGTAGGCACCCTGGTACTCGGCCACTTCCTCGCCCATTACGAAGACGCGGTCGTCTCGCCGCATCTCTTCCGCCATGGCGTCACGCAGGGCTTCGCGCACGGTCGAGACCTTCATGTTTGTTCCCGCCGGGATCGTCGGGTCGGCCTTGCGCGGTGCAGGTTTCGGCGGGGCAACGATAGCCGGCGGTGCAGCTGGAGCGGCTGGCTCGGCCACCTGCGGCGGAGCAGCAGGCACGTCAGCGGCCTCACCCCCGATTACCGCGATGACGGTGCCGACCTTGACCCCTTCGGTCCCCTCGGCAACCAGGATCTGGCCAATTACGCCTTCGTCCACGGCTTCGAATTCCATCGTCGCCTTGTCGGTCTCGATCTCGGCGAGGATATCGCCGGACTTCACTTCATCGCCTTCCTTGACCAGCCATTTGGCCAGTGTCCCCTCTTCCATCGTCGGGGACAGCGCGGGCATCTTGAGCTCGATAGCCATCAGTAGCTCTCCACCAACACGTCGGTGTAGAGTTCGGTCATATCAGGTTCCGGAGAATTTTCTGCAAAATCAGCGGCATCTGCCACAATATTGCGAATTCGCTTGTCGATTTCCTTGATCCGGTCATCGGCCACGCCGCGGGCCAGCAGTTCGGCCTTGGCGCCTTCGATCGGATCGTGCTTGTCGCGCATTTCCTGCACTTCCTCGCGGCTGCGGTATTTAGCCGGGTCGGACATTGAATGGCCGCGATAGCGATAGGTATTGAGCTCCATCAGCACCGGACCATTGCCCGCGCGGACATAATCGAGCGCGATCTCAGCCGCCTGACGCACTTCGAGCACGTCCATCCCGTTAACATCCATGCCCGGGATGCGAAAAGCGGTGCCGCGGCGGTAAAACTCGGTCTCGGCCGAACCGCGCTTTACCGCGGTGCCCATGGCATAGCCGTTGTTCTCCACCACGAAAACGATCGGCAGCTTCCACAGCGCCGCCATGTTGAAGGCTTCGTAGACCTGGCCCTGGTTGGCCGCCCCATCGCCGAAATAGGCCATGCAGACCCCGCCATCGCCCCGATACTTGTGCGCAAAGGCCAGTCCGGTTCCCAGTGGCACCTGGGCGCCGACGATGCCATGGCCGCCGTAGAACTTATGCTCGACGCTGAACATGTGCATCGAGCCGCCCTTACCCTTGGAAATGCCGGCGGCGCGCCCAGTCAGCTCGGCCATGATCACCTTGGGATCGATACCATAGGCCAGCATGTGCCCATGGTCGCGATAGCCGGTAATGACGCTGTCCTTTTCTCCATCCAAGGCCGACTGCAAGCCGACCGCGACCGCTTCCTGGCCGATGTAGAGGTGGCAGAAACCGCCGATCAGGCCGAGACCGTAAAGCTGCCCCGCCCGCTCCTCAAAGCGGCGGATCAGCACCATCTGCTCGTAGAAGTTGAGCAGTTCTTCGTCGCTGGCAGCGTAACGCTTTTTGGCGGAATGAGCGTCCTGGAGGCTGCGCAGTGCGAAGCCCTCATCGAGCGCCGCAGCCGCAGTCTTGCCCTTCGTGGCAGTCGGTTTCTTGGCCAATTGTGGTCCCCTGGGGTGGAATCCTCTCAGCCGCCTATAGGGCGCGAGCGCCGTAAGGGAAACCAGTGCATTCGTATTTTTGAGACAAGGTCCAATGCCGCTCAGTCGAGCAGGATCACCATCTCGTCAGGGTGGACCACATTAAGGTCCTTGCGCAGCAGTTCCCCGGCGATGTCAGGATCAACATTGCGCGGATTGACCAGGGCGACACGGTTCTTGAGCTCATCGCGCTCGGCCCGCAACTGCGCCAGTTCTTCCTGCTGCTCGCCAAGGGTGCGGTTGTATTCGCTCCACGCCAGGACGCCGCTGGGCCCAGCAAGGGCAATTCCCAGCAAAAACAACAGCGCAACCAGCGGCGACACCTGCCGGACGTTGTTGTTTACGATTCTAGGCTCATTCCAACCAACCACGCACCCTTAGAATCACAATCGAATCAGGGTTTCAAGCGAAAAAGATGAGGATTCCGTTGGATTCGCGTCTGATCAAAAATTGTGACTCGAAATCAGCGATGTGGAGATGGTGCGCCCGACGGGATTCGAACCCATGGCCCCCAGATTAGGAATCTGGTGCTCTATCCTGCTGAGCTACGGGCGCCCGCGCTTTCCTTAGGGGGCGGCGCCACGGCTGGCAATCAGTTCGCCTGCTCCGGCGGCACGACTGGGAACGGCAGCGGCATGACCGGTACCCCTTCTTCCAGCAATTCCTTCGCCTCCTGCAGGCTGGCCTGACCGTGAATGACTTCAGGCTCTCGCTCGCCATAATGGATCGCGCGCGAGGTTTCGGCAAAATCCCCACCAACCCAGCGGGATTGCTTAAGCGCCTCGGCCTGCATCTCTGCGAGCTTGACCAACATTTCGGCCGCCTCGGCCGGGAGCTTTCCACCCGCCACAGGCGCGGCTGCCGTTGTCGCTGGAACCGGCAACTGGTTGCCTTTTTTCGGCACGGCGGGGGCCATGGGTGCCTTACCAATCGCGTTTGACCCGCACTGGGGGCAACTGAGCAAACCCCGCGACTGCTGGTCGGCAAAGGCGTCGGATGAGGCAAACCAGCCTTCGAAGCGGTGCCCCAGCGGCGAACAGGACAGGTCGAACACGATCATGGCCGGTCCTATGTGTGGACTGGTCGCCGATTGGCAAGACTCGGCAATTGCGCTCTAACCTCGGCGATGCGGGCCAGATCGATCTCTGCAAAGCCCAGTCCCGGCATTTCGCCCCCAAGGTCGAGCAGCACTTCGCCCCAAGGGTCCACCACCAGGCTGTGGCCATAAGTTTCCCGCCCATCCTCGTGCTGACCGACCTGGGCGGCGGCCACAACATAAGCGCTCGCTTCGATTGCCCGGGCGCGTTGCAGCACGTGCCAGTGCGCCGCCCCGGTCGGACGGGTGAACGCGGCGGGGATGGCAATCGCGTCGCACCGCGCCTGACCCAGCGCCTCGAACAAGGCAGGAAAGCGCAAGTCATAACAGACCGTCAGGCCCAGCCGGCCCAGCGGCGTGCCCTCAACCGTCACAACCGCTTCGCCAGGTGCATAGGCGCTGGATTCCCGCCAACTTTCGCCTGTTGCCAGATCGACATCGAACATGTGGATCTTGTCATAACGCGCGACAATTGCACCGGCGGGGTCGATCACAAAACTGCGATTGGCCCACCGGCCATCCTCACGCGCCACAGCCAGGCTGCCGAGCGCGACCCAGACCCCGGCAGCGGCGGCGGCCTCTCGCACCGCGGCAAGCACGGGGTTTTGATCCTCTATCACGATATGATTGCTGCTGCGGGCCCGATCGCGGTCAAGCAAGCCCGACATCTCGGGCGTAAACAGCATTGCCGCACCAACGCTGGACGCCGCGCCGATCGCGTTGACCAGGGTCCGCGCATTGGCCGCCGGGTCAATGCCAGTGGTCATTTGCAAGGCGGCGATTCTGGTCATGACAGCTCGCTACAGACCGAGCAGCGGATCGAGCTTGCCCGCAGCATCGAGTGCATGGATATCGTCACATCCACCCAGCGCCTGATCGTCCACCAGCACTTGCGGGACCGTGGTGGCACCAGGCACACGCCGCAGCATCTCGTCACGGTCTTTGCCGCCGAAGGTCACGTCGATCTCGGTGTAGGACACACCTTTGCGATCCAGCAGGGCCTTTGCACGCACACAAAAGGGGCAGCCCCACTTGGTGTAGATATCGACTTTCGGGGTGGACATCATTGCTCCTCTTGAAACGGACCGGGGCTATCATACATCGGGATCGGTGTCATGGTCCGCAAAGGGGATGACACCAACCCGCAGGGTGCCACATCGGGTCCTGCACCAACCAGAATTGCTCATTGGAGGATTTTGCGATGAACCGTTTTGACTTTACCCCCTATCGCCGCACGATGGTCGGCTTTGACCGGCTGTTTGACCTGCTTGAGAACCAGCAGCGTTTCAACAGCGGCGACAATTACCCCCCGTTCAACATCGAGCGCCGCAGCGAAGATGCCTATCGCATCACCCTGGCGGTGGCCGGTTTCAAGCCTGGCGACATTGAAATCACGGCGCAGCAAAACCTGCTTGTGGTTCAGGGCAAGAAGGGCGAGGAAACGCCTCCGGGCCAGTTCCTGCACGTCGGCATTGCCCAGCGCGGCTTCGAGCGCCGCTTTGAACTGGCTGACTATGTCCGCGTCGATGCCGCAAATCTGGAAGACGGCCTGTTGACCATCGATCTGGTGCGTGAGGTACCCGAGGCGATGAAGCCGAAGAAGATCCCGGTCGGCACGCAGAAGACGCTGACCGTCGTCAGCGACAACGGCGAAGACAGCGCCGCCGCCTGATCTGAACATCACGGACCGGAAGTAATTGGGGGTGGAACCTTGCGGCTCCACCCCCGCGATGCTTGCGCACCGCCCTGTCGCGTCGCAGATCGTCCGGGTCGCAATAGACGATCAGGTCACAGACAAGCCCTGAATCAAAGTCTGCGAATGGTTCGCACTGACGGGGCTGCTAGGGGAACGTACGGCTGGCTGGCAAGCCAATTCGTGCCGTAATTTCACTTTCCTGTGGCCAATTCCTCAGACCAATCTGGCCTGCTGCACAGCCGCCGCAATAAAGCCCGCAAACAGAGGGTGCGGCTCGAACGGACGGCTCTTGAGTTCGGGGTGGAACTGCACGCCAATGAACCAGGGATGGTCAGGCCGCTCAACGATTTCGGGCAGCAAGCCATCGGGCGACATACCCGAGAAGACCAGCCCGCCCGCCTCAAGCCGCTCACGATAGGCCGAATTCACTTCGTAGCGATGGCGGTGACGTTCCGAAATGCTCGTCGCACCGCCATAGACCGCCGAGACGTGGCTGTTGGCTCCCAGCTTGGCCTCATAGGCACCAAGACGCATGGTGCCGCCCAGGTCGGTATCAGCACCGCGTTGCTGAAGGCCTTCGGAGCTCATCCACTCGGTGATGATGCCAACCACCGGTTCAGCCGGCTCGCCGAACTCGGTCGATCCGGCACCGGCAATCCCGGCCGTGTTCCTGGCACCCTCGATGCAAGCCATCTGCATGCCCAGGCAAATGCCAAAGAACGGCACCTTGCGTTCGCGGGCAAACCGGACCGAGGCGATCTTGCCCTCCGAGCCACGCACCCCGAAGCCGCCAGGCACCAGGATCCCGTGCATCGGTTCAAGCCGGGTCACGATTTCATCGTCGCCTGCCTCGAACAGTTCGGCGTCGATCCACTTGATGTTGACCTTCACCCGGTTGGCCATGCCACCGTGAATCAGCGCCTCATTCAAACTCTTGTAAGCATCGGGCAAGCCAACATATTTGCCGACCACGCCGATCGTCACTTCGCCTTCCGGATGCTGGTAGCGATCGACGATATCCATCCAACGTGAAAGATCCGGTGCGGGGCTGGTCAGGCCGAAGTGATGCAGCACCTCTGCATCGAGCCCTTCGGCATGGTACTGCAGCGGAACGGCATAGATGCTGCTGGCATCGAGCGCCTGAATCACGGCTTCCTTGCGAACGTTGCAGAACAGGGCGATCTTGGCGCGCTCGTTCTCTGGCAGTGGATGCTCGCACCGGCAGAGCAGGACATCAGGCTGCACGCCCAGGCTGGTCAGTTCACGGACCGAGTGCTGGGTCGGCTTGGTTTTGAGTTCACCCGCTGCCGAAACATAAGGGACGAGCGTAACGTGGACCGAACAGAACCGTTCGCGCCCCAGCTCGTTGCGCAGCTGGCGAATGGCCTCGATAAACGGAAGGCCTTCGATGTCGCCTACGGTCCCGCCGATTTCGCACAGCACGAAATCGAGGTCCTCGGTATCGGCCAGGGCGAACCGCTTGATCTCATCCGTGACGTGGGGGACGACCTGAACCGTCGCGCCCAGGTAATCGCCGCGGCGTTCCTTGGCGATGATATCGCGATAGATCCGGCCAGAGGTGATATTGTCGGCCTGACGGGCCGAAACGCCGGTAAAGCGCTCATAGTGGCCGAGGTCGAGATCGGTTTCGGCCCCGTCGTCAGTCACATAGACTTCGCCGTGCTGATAGGGACTCATCGTCCCCGGATCGACATTCAGATAGGGATCGAACTTGCGGATACGGACCTTGAATCCGCGCGCCTGCAGCAATGCTGCGAGGCTCGCCGCCATGAGACCTTTGCCAAGCGAGGAGACCACGCCGCCGGTAATGAAAATGAACCGCGCCATGGGAGTCGCGCCTTAAGCCGTATTGGGGGGAGCGGGCAAGCGCTGCCTGCCGCAATCCACAAATAGAATTGGGTGCCCGCTGCCGGGCGGCGGTTACTGCTTGGCTGGAGTGCCGAGCGGATCGCTGGCCGGGGCCGGAACGCTGGCCGCCGGAGCGGGTGCCGCGCCTGCCGGAACAGAAGGCACTGCCAGGGGATCCACCGCCGCCGGGGCAACCGTGCGATCAAGCGAAGTATCCAATTCACCGCCGCTGGTCGCACCCGTCGCCAGAACCGCCAAGACAATGCTGAGCGCCACGAAGACAGTTGCCAGAACGGCAGTCGTGCGGGTCAGGAAATCGGCGGCGCCGCGCGCTGACATCAGTCCAGACGGGTTACCTCCCACGCCCAGGCCGCCACCTTCGGACTTCTGCATCAGGATGACGACGACAAGCAGCAGTGCAATGATCGCCTGCACCACGGTGAGAAAGATGAACAAGGACATGGCGGCTTTCCGCTGGAGTAAAAGATTGCAGGCGCATCTAGGCGCGCAGCGCCTTGGTTGCAAGCGTGCCTGGCAGCGCCGGAGCGGCGCTATTCTTCGCCCGGCCCTGCCGCAGCCAGCACGATGGCAAGGAAGCTTTCGGCCGAAAGGCTGGCTCCGCCGACCAGCGCCCCGCCCACTTCGTCCGCACCAAGCAGCTCAGCGGCATTGCCCGCGTTGACGGATCCACCATAGAGGATTGCGATCTCCGCACCTTCCTCACCGTAAATTGCGGTCAGACGATCGCGGATCGCGCGGTGCATGGCGCTGACATCTGCGACAGAGGGGACCCGACCAGTGCCGATCGCCCAAACCGGCTCGTAAGCTACGGTAATCCGCGCTGCAAAGCCTTCGCCGACGGGCAGCGAGCCGTCCAGTTGGCCACAAACCACAGCTTCAGCCTGCCCGGCATCGCGTTCACCCTCGGTCTCGCCCACGCAGACAATCGCATCGATGCCCGCGGCCAGTGCCGCTTCGGTCTTGGCGCGGACCAGGGCATCACCCTCACCGTGACGGGCCCGGCGCTCGCTATGCCCAAGGATCGTGAACGATGCCCCGGAATCGGCCAGCATCGCCGCCGAAATATCACCCGTGTAAGCCCCGCCGGCTTCGGCGTGGCAATCCTGTCCGCCGATCGCCATGGTTTCGGCGCTTTCGGCCATGGCCTGGATCAGGGTAAACGGAGGGGCAATGGCCACATCAACGCCTGCATGGCGAGCTGCACCACGATCAATCGCCCGGGCTTCGGCGAGCATGGCCCGGGTGCCGTTCATCTTCCAGTTGCCGACGATATAGGGGCGCTTGGCCATGGGGTGTCCTGCCTAATCTTGTGATTTGGGGCGCGCGGCCCGAGCTGACCTTGCGCCTAAGGCAGCGCCATGGGCCTTGTCAAAGCCGGTGGTGTACCATTCTGTGCGAATTGTGCCGCGCCAAATGCAATGTGGCACCCCTGCGCCATTGCCCGCACGGCAAATGCTGCCTAAAGCCGCGCCAGAGCGCCGCACAATTGCGGTGCCGATCTTTTCAAGCTGGCGAGTTGGCATGCTATCGTTCTTTCGCAAGGGTTTCGGTTCGAAAATCGGTCTTGGCCTGGCGATGGGTTTCCTCGCCCTGATTGCTGTCGCCTTTGCTGGCGGCGACATCGCCAACACCGGCAACTTCGGCGGTGTCGCCGGGGGCGACCGGGCGGCGACCGTGGGCAAGGATCGGGTCGACACGTCGGAGCTCGAACGGGCGGTAAGCCGCGCGGTTGAAAACCTGCGGCGCGAGGAGCCGACGCTGACCATGCGCAGCTTCATGGCCGAGGGCGGGTTTGACCAGGTGCTCCGCAACGTGATCGACCTTGCCGCGATCCGAGAATTCGGACGGACCCACGGGATGGTCGTCGGCAATCGCCTGATAGACAGCGAAATTGCCAAGATTCCCGACGTCCAGGGTCCCGACGGCAAGGTTAGCGACCAGCTTTATCAGGCTTTCCTGTCACAACGGCAATTGACCGACGCTCAGCTTCGTCAGGAGCTGGGCCAGTCGCTGATGGCCAGGCAACTGCTCACCAATGCCGATTTCGGCGTGGCCGTGCCGCAGGACGTGGTGCGGCGCTACGCAGCCGTGATTACCGAAAGCCGCAGCGGCGTGATAGGCTTGCTGCCTTCGACCGTCTTTGCACCGAAGACTCTGCCCAGCGACGCCGAACTGGCCGCATGGTATGCCGCCAATCAGAAAGACTTCACCCGCCCCGAGCGCCGGGTGATCCGCTACGCGACCTTCACCGATGCCGTGCTGAAGGAAGTCCCGGCCCCGACCGAGGCAGAAATTGCCGCCCGCTACAACGCCAACAAGGCCAAGTACGAAGCCAGCGAAAGCCGCGTGATCAGCCAGCTGGTCTTCCCCACCGAAGCCGCAGCCAAGGCGGCGTTGGCCGAAGCCTCAGGTAAAACGCTCGAAGCCGTGGCCGCCGGCAAGGGGCTGAGCGTCGCCAAACTGGCGCCCATGACCAAGGGAGCGTTCTCCGCACAGAGTTCCGCCAGCCTGGCCGATGCGGCCTTTTCCGCACAGCGGGGCAAGGTGATTGGTCCGCTGCGGGCACCGCTTGGCTGGATCCTGCTGCGGGTCGATGCCATCGAGGGCAAGGCCGGCAAGACACTGGATCAGGCCCGGGCTGAACTGATCCCCGAAATCGCCGCTGAAAAGCGCCGCGCAGCGCTGACCGATTTCTCGGCCGGAATCGAAGACGAGTTCAACAATGGCTCAACCTTGGGAGATGTTGCCAAGACGCTCGGCTTGACCCTTGCCGAAACCCCGCCGCTACTGGCCAATGGTCAGGTGTTCGGGCAGGACGGGGCCCAGGCTCCCGCCGAGCTGGCGCGGGTATTGTCGACCGCATTCCTGATGGAAAGCGAGGGCCAGCCCCAGCTTGCCGAAATCGAGCCGGGCAAGCAGTTCATCGTGTTCGATGTGGGCGCGATTGCCCCGGCCGCTCCGGCCCCGCTCGCGGAAGTCAAACAGCAGGCGATTGCCGAGTACCAGTTGGCCAAGGGCGCAACTGCAGCCAAGGCTGCTGCTGCCCGGATCGAAGCGCAGGTCAAGCAAGGGGCCGATTTGGGTGCCGCCATGGCTGCCTTGGGCCTCCCGCTTCCCCCAGTCGACCGGGTAGATTTGCCACGCCAGCAGGTCCAGGCGATGGGTCAGCAGACCCCGCCGCCGCTGGCCATGCTGTTTGCCTTGGCCAAGGGCCAGGTCAAGCTGATGGGGGCACCACGCAACCGTGGCTGGTACATCGTCAAGGTCAACACCGTGACGCCGGGGCAGATCGCACCGAACGATCCGCGCCTGCCCGAATTCCGCCAGACGCTGGCCCAGGTTACCAGTCAGGAGTATTCGCAGCAGCTGCGCGCCGCGATGCGCGCGGCGGTGGGCGTGAAGCGCAATGAAACCGCGATCAATGCGGTCAAGACGCGCCTGTCCGGCAACAACTGACGCGGCAGGACAGTGGCGGGACTGAACAATCGCGAAGCGGCGCAGTCGGCGCTGGCCGCCGGGAAACCGGCGCTGGTCTGGCAGCGGCTGATCGCCGACACCGAAACGCCGGTTGGCGCAGCGCTTAAGCTGATCGAACCGGGCCGCGGAGATTTCCTGCTGGAATCCGTCCAGGGCGGCGAAGTACGCGGCCGGTACAGCCTGCTCGGGCTCGATCCCGACCTCGTATTCCGCGCCCGCGGCAATGCGGCGGAGATCAATCGCTCCTGGCAGCAAGACCGTGCGGCCTTCGCCCCCCTGCCCGGTGGCAGTCTGGATGAGCTGCGTGCACTGGTTTCGGCCTGTCGGATCGACATGCCGCCGGAACTCCCGCAAGCGCTAGCCCTGCTGGTGGGCTACTTCGGTTACGAAACCTATGGTCTGATCGAGCACTTGCCGCGTCCAGCGCCCAATGCACTGGATCTGCCGGACATGCTGTTCGTCCGGCCCACTGTGATCCTGGTGTTCGACCGGCTGTCGGACGAGCTGTTCGCGATTGCCCCGGTCTGGCCGGGCGATGCAGGTCCCTCCCGCCTGATCGAGCGGGCCGGAGAGCGAATCGACACGACCCTCGCCTGGCTGACTTCCCCCGCGCCGCCGGCAACGCGCAGTCCAGCTTCGCCGCAACCGGCGCTTACTCCAGTACTGGCTCCCGGCCAGTACGAAGCGATGGTACTCAAGGCAAAGGATTACATTGCGGCTGGCGACATCTTCCAGGTCGTGCTGGCCCAGCGCTTTACCACGCCCTTCACGCTGCCGGCTTTTGACCTTTACCGGGCCCTGCGCCGGGTCAACCCATCGCCCTTCCTCTATTTCCTTGACCTCCCCGGCTTTGCGCTGACCGGATCTAGCCCTGAAATCCTGGTCCGCGTCCGCGATGGGGAAGTGACGATCCGCCCAATCGCCGGTACCCGGCCTCGGGGCGCGACCCCGGAGGAAGACCGGGCCAATGAGGCCAGCCTGCTGGCCGATCCCAAGGAACGGGCCGAGCACCTGATGCTCCTCGATCTGGGGCGCAACGATGTCGGCCGGGTGGCCGAAGCCGGCACGGTCGAAGTGACCGAAAGCTACACTGTCGAGCGTTACAGCCACGTCATGCACATCGTCTCGAACGTGGTCGGGCGGCTTGACGCGGCAAAGCACGATGCGCTCGATGCGGTTTTCGCAGGCTTTCCCGCCGGCACGGTCAGCGGCGCCCCCAAAGTCCGCGCGTGCGAGATCATTGCCGAACTTGAGCCCGAAACGCGCGGTGCCTATGCCGGCGGTGTGGGGTACTTCGCGCCTGACGGCAGCCTCGATTCCTGCATCGTCCTGCGCACCGGGGTGGTCAAGGATGGGTTGCTCCACGTCCAGGCCGGGGCTGGTATCGTTGCGGACAGTACGCCCGAGTACGAGCAGCGCGAGTGCGAGGCCAAGGCCGGCGCCCTGATTGCGGCGGCGCGGGAAGCGGTGCGGGTGGCGGGCGAAGCCGAATACGGGCAATAGTCCGCCCAGCTTGACCCTTGGCCACGCTCATCTAGCGTGCCATCATGCGCAGTTTGCTAGTCGTCCTCCTTGCCCTGATCGCCAGCCCCGCCTTAGCCCAGCAGGCGGACTGGCGCACCCAGTCCACCGAGCGCACTTTCGTGCTCAAGGACTTCACCTTTGCCGAGGGCGGCAAGCTTGATCTCAAGTTGCACGTCACCACTCTGGGCACCCCACGCCGCAATGCGGCCGGGGAGATCGAAAATGCGGTGATGGTGCTGCACGGCACCGGCGGCTCAGGCCACCAGTTCTTCCGCCCGCAGTTTGCCGACGAGCTTTATGGCCCCGGTCAAGCTCTGGATATTGCGAAGTACTATGTGATCCTGCCGGACAACATCGGCCATGGCAAAAGCGGCAAGCCCAGCGATGGCATGAAAATGACGTTCCCGCGCTACAATTATGCCGACATGGTCAGCGCCCAGCACCGCCTGCTGACCGAGGCGCTGGGCGTAAAGAAGCTGCAGCTGATTCTCGGCACCTCGATGGGCTGCATGCACGCCTTTGTCTGGGGCACCACCCGCCCCGGCTTTGCCGAGCGGCTGGCGCCGTTTGCCTGCAACGCGATGGAAATCGCCGGACGCAACCGGATGTGGCGGCAGATGACGATCGACGCGATTCGGGCCGATCCGGCCTGGAACGGTGGCAATTACACCAGCCCGCCTGAAAACGGCCTGCGCACCGCACGCTATCTGTCGATCATCGCTGGGGCCAATGCCTGGGCGCTCCAGAACGAGTACCCGACCCGCGAAAAGGCCGAAGCCGCGCTGAAGGCTGCCTATGCCGCGCGTTCGGCTGGCGACACCGACGCCAATGACCAGATCTACCAGATCGACAGCTCGCGCGATTACAACCCCGCGCCGAACCTGGCGAAAATCACGGTGCCGGTGCTGTGGATCAACAGCGCGGACGATTTCATCAACCCACCCGAATTTGGCCTGGCACAGCAGCACGCGAAGCTGATGCCAAAGGCGCAGTTCGTGCTCCTGCCGTTCAGTCCCGATACCAAGGGCCACGGCACCCACACCTGGGCGCGGTTCTGGAAAAAGGACTTAGCCGAGCTTATGGCCCGCAAATGACCGAACGCCGCACGCTCTACCCGCCGATCGAACCCTACGCGAGCGGGATGCTCGATGTCGGCGATGGCCACACGCTCTACTGGGAGCGCTGCGGTACGCCCGGCGCGAAGCCGGCGGTCATGCTGCACGGCGGCCCCGGCGGCGGCTGTAGCGCGGATCATCGACGCCAGTGGGATCCGGCGCATTATGACGTGCTGCTGTTCGATCAGCGCGGCTGCGGGCGCTCCACCCCCTTTGCCAGCCTGGAAGCCAATACCACCTGGCATCTCGTCGCCGATATCGAGCGCCTGCGCGAGCTGTGCGGGCACGAACAATGGCAGGTATTCGGGGGCTCCTGGGGCTCGACCCTGGCCCTCTCCTATGCCGTCACCCACCCGCAGCGGGTGACCGAACTGATCCTGCGCGGCATCTTCCTGTCGGGCCGCAAGGAACTGGAATGGCTCACCCGCTTTGGCGCTAGCGAGCTCTATCCGGAAGAGTGGGATCGCTTCGTCGCCCATGTTGGCGGACGTGAGGGCGAGGACATGACCGAAGGGTATTGGGCGCTGCTCGACGATCCCGATCCCGCTGTGCGCCGCGCGGCCGCAGCCGCCTGGAACCGCTGGGAAGGCGTGACCGTCACCCTGCTGCCGTCTGCGGAGACGGTTGACCACATGGCCGAGGGTGACAATGCCGTGGCCACCGCGCGGATCGAGAACCACTATTTCCGCCACCAATGCTGGCTCAGGGAAGGCGAACTGCTGGAACGGGCCGCAGCAACCCTGCGCGGCATCCCCGGAATAATCGTTCAGGGGCGGCACGATTGCTGCACGCCGCCGGCAGCGGCCTGGGCTTTGAAAAAGGCCTGGCCCGAGGTCGAGCTCCAGATCGTGCCCGATGGTAGCCACCTGTTCAGCGAGCCGGGCATCACCGATGGGCTGGTGCGCGCGACGGACCGGTTCGCAGGGCGGGTCTGAGTTCATCCCCTTCTTCACGCCAGACTTGATCCGCGGTCCCGCTGCCTCCCCGGGCGCTGCGCCGGCGAAAAGCTGGCGCCCAGATTAAGCCCGGGGTGACGGTAAAAGTGATGCCCCGCATTGCTCAACCTTGTCTGGCAAATCGCAGCAGAGCCGCCTATGGCGCCGGCATGGCCGACATTCTCGTCATCGACAATTACGACAGCTTCACCTGGAACCTGGTCCATTACCTGATGGAACTCGGTGCCGAAGTTGAAGTGGTGCGCAACGACGCGCTCTCGGCCGGTCAAGCCGTCAGCAGCGGTGCGCAAGGCTTCCTAATCTCACCAGGCCCCTGCACGCCGAATGAGGCCGGGATCAGTCTGGATCTGGTCGGTGCCTGCGCCGATGCCGGCAAGCCGTTGCTTGGCGTTTGCCTGGGTCACCAGTCGATTGGTCAGTACTTTGGCGGCAGTGTGGTGCGTGGCGGGCTGATGCATGGCAAGACGAGCCCGGTGACGCATGATGGTACCGGCCTGTTCAAAGGACTGCCGTCACCCTTTACCGCGACCCGCTACCACTCGCTGATTGTCGAGGACATTCCCGAGAGCCTGGTGGTCAACGCCCGTTCCGATGACGGCCACGTCATGGGCTTCCGCCATGCGCACTTGCCGATCCACGGCGTGCAGTTCCACCCCGAATCCATCGCCACCGAGCACGGCCACGCCATGTTGGCCAATTTCCTGGCGATGTGCGGGATCGAGGCAAAGGAACCGGCGTGAGCCTGTCCCTGACCGAGGCCGAGGTCCTGTTCGGGCAAATGCTCGATGGCGGCATGGCCGATGACGAGATTTCCGCGACCCTGATCGAACTGGCCGATCGCGGGGAAACGGCTGCAGAAGTCGCCGGTCTGGTCCGGGCGATGCGGGCGCGGATGAAGCGCGTCACCGCGCCGGACGGCGCAATCGACGTCTGCGGCACTGGTGGCGATGGCCAGCACAGCCTCAACGTCTCAACCGCCGTAGCGCTGGTCGTTGCGGCCTGCGGGGTGCCGGTGGCCAAGCATGGCAATCGGGCTGCATCGAGCAAGGCTGGGGGCGCCGATACACTGGAGGCGCTGGGCCTCAATCTTGCCCGCGCCTCGGATCTGGCCGAACAGACCCTGCCTGACCTCGGCATTGCCTTCCTGTTTGCACAGGCACACCACCCGGCGCTGGGGCGGGTGGCGCCGATCCGCCGCGCGCTGGGCCGGCGGACCATCTTCAACCTCTGCGGTCCGCTGGCCAATCCGGCCGGCGTTACCCGGCAGCTGGTTGGTGTCGCCCAACCGGGCTTGATCGCGCTTTACAAGGAAACGATGGAACTGCTCGGTACTGAGGCGGCCCTGATCGTTTCGGGCGCCGAGGGACTGGACGAACTCTCAATCGCGGGCACGAGCTACCTGGCCGCGATCGGCCTACCGCCCCTCCCCACCGAATTGCGGCCCGAGGATGCGGGTCTGCCGAGCCACCCGCTGGATGATCTGCGAGGCGGCGATGCCCAGTTCAATGCTGCCGCCCTGCGGCGCCTGCTGCTGGGCGAAACCGGTGCCTACCGCGATGCCGTGCTGTTTAATAGCGCTGCCGCCTTGCTGGTTGCCGGCCAAGCCGAAGACTTGCTCGAAGGGGTCGAGGAAGCTGCGGAAGCGATCGACAAAGGCTTGGCCAAGGCTCTGCTCGACTGTTGGATCGACACCGTACAATGACCGACAAGCTCGCCGAAATCTGTGCCACTAAGCGCGTCGAAGTCGCCGCTCGCAAGCCGCTTGGCCTGGGTCACTGGCCTGCGCCCACCCCGGTGCGCGGGTTTGAGGCAGCGCTGCGGGCAAAGGCGGCACAAGGGTTAGCCCTGATTGCTGAGATCAAGAAGGCCAGCCCGTCCAAGGGCCTGATCCGCGCAGATTTCGATCCCCCGGCCCATGCCAGGGCCTATCAGGCGGGCGGCGCGGCCTGCCTGTCGGTGCTGACCGATGCGCCATACTTCCAGGGGCACGAGGATTACCTGATTGCCGCCCGCGCAGCTTGCAATTTGCCGGTGATCCGCAAGGACTTCATGGTCGATCCCTGGCAATGCGCCGAGGCCCGGGCAATGGGCGCCGATGCGATCCTGATCATCGTCGCCGCATTGGAAGACGCGGCGATGGCAGAAATCGAGACGGCTGCGCGCGAGCAAGGGCTGGACGTGCTGGTCGAGGTCCATGACGAAGCCGAGATGGAGCGGGCGCTGAAGCACCTCCGCTCCAAGCTCATCGGGGTGAACAACCGCAACCTCAAGACCTTCGCGGTCGATCTCGCCACGACTGAACGGCTAGCCGGGATGGTGCCATCGGATGTGCTGCTGGTATGCGAAAGCGGGATCGGCAGCCATGCCGACTGCCTACGGATGGCGCAAAGCGGTGTGCGGACCTTTCTGGTCGGCGAAAGCCTGATGCGCCAGGCCGACGTTGCGGCAGCCACGCGAACGCTGCTTCACGGCTGACCCAAGAGGCATTTGCTCCGGAACGGCGGCAATGCTTGACTCGGCTCCAGATGTTGCTTAGTTGTTCCACATTCGTTCACTGAACGGCACGGGAACATTGCCTGGTTCCCGGCCGCGATTGGGAGGTGTGTGGCGATGCTGACCCGCAAGCAGCATGAATTGATCCGGTTCATCCAGGTCCGGCTTGAAGAGACCGGTGTCTCTCCCTCGTTTGAAGAAATGAAGGAAGCACTCGATCTCAAGTCGAAGTCGGGTGTCCACCGCCTGATCTCGGCCCTGGAGGAGCGCGGCTTCATTCGCCGCTTGCCCAACCGGGCCCGCGCGCTGGAAGTACTGAAGCAGCCCGAAGACGTGCAGAGCAAGGCACCGGCTCGTGCAGCCGACAATGTTGTGCCGCTCAAGCGGCCCGAACCGGTGCGGCCAGCTCCGGCCAATGACGTGATCGAGATCCCGCTGCATGGTCGGATTGCTGCCGGCGTGCCGATCGAGGCACTGGAAACCGCAGCGACCCTGCCGGTGCCCGCCGCCCTCCTCGGGGCCGGTGAGCACTATGCGCTCGAAGTCTCTGGTGACTCGATGATCGAGGCCGGCATCTTCGATGGCGACTTCGCCCTGATCCGCAAGACTGACACCGCCCGCGACGGAGAGATCATCGTCGCCCTCGTTCGAGACGAGGAAGCGACGCTCAAGTACCTGCGGCGCGAAAACGGGATGGTGCGGCTTGATCCGGCCAATGCAGCTTACGAACCGCAGATCTACCGCCCGGACGAAGTCCGCGTTCAGGGCAAGCTGGCAGGCCTGCTGCGCCGCTATCACTGAGCGGCAGCGCCACCAGCCGGTGCAGCCATCGATGGTTTGATACGGGGTGGCCGGGGCGCAGGTTCCGGCCACCAGCCGTGTTGGCCCTGGCTGTCAGCCACCCGCCAGACGGAACCTTTACCCAAGTCAATCGCCAG
>JBIIDJ010000042.1:0-21016 GCA_044238415.1 Novosphingobium sp. | reverse complement strand
TGCGCAACGGGCATGGTCTGCGCGGCCGATCCGGCGACGGTGGCCGCCGCGCTGATGGAGGCCGGCTACCGGGCCAAGCCGGGCAAGATGGATAACGGCGCGCCGATGATCTCCAGCGCGGCGGCTGGCTACAATTACGATGTGTTCTTCTCAGGCTGCACCGATAACAAGGCCTGTAAGTCACTAACCTTTTCGGTGACTTTCACCGACGATGACCAGGTCAACAGCGCCGAACTCGCGAATGAATGGAACGCCGGTTACCGGTTCAGCACGATGGCCTTCAACAAGGACAAGACGCTGAGCGTGACTTACGATGTCACGACTGTCGGCGGGATCAACAAGGCGAATTTCGCCGATGTGATCGAATGGTGGTCGATCATCCTGGGGGACCTCAGGGTGTTCTTCAACACCCGCAACAAGCCTTAAGACAAGAAGGGCTAGCCGGCCGCCGGTCAGCGACCGCGCAGGATCGTCCCATTGGCGTTCATCCGCACGGCGGTCGACCCGGCGATGCCCGGGAAAGTCGGCCACAGGCCCTGGGCGAGCGCAATCCGGCTTTCCGATGGGCCGCCGGCCTGGCGCTCGTACATCCAGTAATTGCGCATCACGATGTTCACATAGCCGCGCGTTTCCCAATAGGGCACGCTTTCCATCCACAGCAGCGGATCGCCCTGGTCCTTGATCTCGTACTGCCAGCGGGCAATCGGCGTGAGCCCGGCGTTATAGGCCGCCATCACCTTGGGCAGCAGGCCCTGGGTTCCGGGCGCATCGCGCAGCATTTCCAGGTGGCGCTGCCCGAACGCGAGGTTGACCTCGGGCCGGTGCAGATCGTTGGCCGAGCCTGATACGCCAAGCCGCCCGGCATGATCGCGCGCCGCAGCGGGCATGATCTGCATCAGCCCGCGTGCCCCGGCCGGGCTCACGGCCTTGGTCCGAAACACCGATTCCTGCAGGGCATGGGCATAGACCAGCGCCGGATCGACCTGCCAGCCAGTGGTTGGCGTCCACTTGGGGGTCGGGAATCGCGCCGCTGGTTCTGGGCGGCCACCCGCCGGCGAGTTGTAGGCCATCCACAGCTGGGTGGAGGGCAGGCCGAGATCCCGGGCCAGGCGGGTGAGCGGCTGGTATTCCTGCGCCGGGCCCAGCCGTGCCTGATGGCGCAGCACTTCGTCGGCGAGACCATCCCGGCCGATTTCAGCCAGGCCGACCGCCGTGCGGACATTGGCTTCGTCGCGCAGCTTCTGCCAGTCGTTCTGGGTGAAATCGGGGGTCGCGTGAGTTTGCGGCAGGGTGAGGCCAAGCTGCTCAGCGGCGAGCATGCCGTACAGCGTCTCGTCCATCCGCGCGGCCTGACGCAGCGGTGCGGCAGCCCTTTCCGGCTGGCGGCAGCGCACTGCGGCGCGGCTTTGCCAGTATAGCGCCGCAGCGGTCAGTTCGCTGTTCTGGGAGTTGGTAGCAGTGCGGGCAAAGGCATCGCCTGCGCCGGTGCAATCGCCCAGCCGCCAGGCGGCAAGCCCAGCCGTCCACCAACCTTCAGCAACCCAGGCACCAATGCCTTCGCCTGCGGTCTGGGCCAGGGCATAGGCCGCGGCGTCGTTGTTCTCGATGTAATAGGACCAGGCCACCTTGGCGCGCCATTCGGCTCGCGCTGCGGGGGAAAGCTGTGTGTCGATGCCGTCGAGCAGGGCCTTGGCCCCGGCCGGATCGTCTTCCTTGACCCGCGCATTGATCGCCGCGGCAACCGGGCCGGGCATGGTGCCATCGGCGATCTCGCGCGGGCGGATGCGCTTGGCCCGGCTCGGCTGGCTGATTAGTCGCCCGGCTTCGGGCAGCGGGGGCAGGACAGTGGCACCGCGCTTTTGCGCCAGGGTGGCAATCTGTTCGGCCTGGGGCAGGCTGGTGTCGCGCGAGAGCCAGTCGTTCAGCGCGTCGAGCTCAATCTTGGGTGAACCGGGGGCCAGATAGTATTCGGCGCGTGCGATGTGGTGCAGTGGGCCGTCGCCTTTCTGCGCGAAGAGCGCCTGCACACGGGCCCAGTCCCCCCGTTCGATCGCGGTGAACAGGTCACGGTAATAGGACCGTTCGTCCTGCGTCAGCAGGCTTGGTACCGCTGAGCGATCAGCTCGGGCGCGGAAATAGTCCACAGCAGCGCTGTTCGCCGCTGCCGGAGCCGCGAGAACGAGCGTGCTGCCTGCCGCTGCCAGCGCCAGAAAAGCCTTTGCTGTAATCTGCTTCACGCCAGGCCCGTTTCCGTTCAATCCCGGCCAGTCCAGTCAAGCAGCGCTTGCCAAAGTCCGGCCTTGCCCCGTGGCTGGCCGGCCAATGCAGCCAGGCTGCGGCCTACCAGCAGAGGAATTGTCCGGCTCTCATGATTAAAATGGCGCAAAGGTTCAGCGCTTTTCGTTGGATCGTGGCCAAGCAGCGGTGAGATGTGCCTGCCCAGCACCAGCAGGCGCCGTGGCTTGGCCAAGGCAATGTGGTGGCGAGTCACTTCGCCGAGGCCTGCGGCATCCAGCGCCGCCCAGTCGGGCAGGGGCATATGGCGCGGCAGGCAAGCGGCGAGATAGGCCGCATCCGCCGTCAGCCCCAGCGCGCGCAGGATACCGTCAAGCAAGCGCCCTTGAGGTCCCGACAAGAGCCGATCCCGGTCTTCCGCCTCGGGATGATCGACCAGCACCATCAGTTCGGCACCCGCGGCGCCGCGCGGGGCGATCCGGCCGGCCAGATTTCCACCATCAAGCGAGGGTTCAGCCAGCCACCAGGCGTGGAACTCCGGCAGGGTTGCCGGCAATGCACCAAGCCCGGCAATCCGTTCTGCCGGCGGTGTTGCGGGGGCAACAAAGGCGGGCGGCGGGGGTGCCGCGCGTTGCTCCGTAACTGGTTGTTCCTCTGCCGGAGCGGCCAGCCAGGTGCGTGGATCATCTCCGAATGCATGGTCCACGCCCGCTTCGCGCCACCAATCGAGTACGGCCGCCAGCGCGTCGGCCGGATCAATTCCAGCGGCTCCCGGAGGATCAGATTGTGCAGGCGCGGTCACATTGCGGTCTTGACCTGCCGCGAGCCAGCTTTCAAGGCTCAACCGACCGTTTAACCCCGAACAGGTGGACCATGAGCGAACGCGAATCCATGCCCTATGACGTTGTGATTGTCGGCGGAGGCCCAGCCGGCCTTGCTGCGGCGATCCGGCTCAAACAGGTCAACGCCGATCTATCGGTCTGCATCCTGGAAAAGGGTTCGGAAGTGGGTGCCCATATCCTCTCGGGCGCGGTCGTCGATCCCAAGGCGCTGGACGAACTGCTGCCCAACTGGCGTGATGATGGCTGCCCGATGGCCGAAGTGCCGGTAACCGACAACTGGCACTGGATGCTGACTGCGACCGGCAAGACCTCGATTCCGCATTGGCCAATGCCGCCGTTCATGTCGAATGACGGCAATTACACTGGCAGCCTGGGCAACCTGTGTCGCTGGCTGGCAGGCAAGGCTGAGGAACTGGGCGTGGAAATCTTCCCCGGTTTCCCGGCGTCCGAGGTGCTCTACAACGAGGATGGCTCGGTCAAGGGTGTTGCTACGCAGGACATGGGCGTGGCGAAGGACGGCAGCCGCAAGGGTGAATACCAGCCTGGCATGGAACTCCACGCCAAGTACACCTTCTTTGCCGAAGGCGCGCGCGGTCACCTGACCAAGACGCTCAAGGCGAAGTTTGACCTCGAAGCCAACTGCGAGCCACAGGTCTATGGCATCGGCATCAAGGAACTGTGGGACATCGATCCCGACAAGCACGTCCCAGGCCGGGTGCTGCACACCCAGGGCTGGCCGCTGTCCGAAAGCGACAGCTGGGGCGGCGGGTTCCTTTACCATCAGGCCAACAACCAGGTCGCGCTCGGTTTCGTGACCGCGCTCGATTACAAGAACCCTTACGTCTACCCGTTCGAGGAATTCCAGCGCTGGAAGCAGCACCCGGAAATCCGCGCCATCCTCGAGGGTGGCCGCCGCGTTTCCTATGGGGCCCGCGCAATCAACGAGGGCGGCTGGCAATCCGTTCCCAAGCTCGATTTCCCGGGCGGCGCGCTGATTGGCTGCTCGGCTGGCTTCGTCAACGTGCCGCGGATCAAGGGCAGCCATACCGCGATGAAGAGCGGGATGCTGGCGGCCGAAGCTGCCGTCGCCGCAATTGCTGCAGGCCGCGAGCACGATTCAATGGCTGAATACGATGCGGCCGTGCGCGAGAGCTGGATCGCCAAGGAGCTGAAGCTGGTCCAGAACGCCGAGCCTATGGTCGCCAAGTTCGGCGGCGATATCGGCACGGTCTTCGCCGGGATCGATATGTGGCTGCGTTATCTCAAGCTGCCGATCCTGCCGGTTATGGGCCACCATCGCGATTGCGAGGGAACCGAGCGGGCCGACCTGTTCAAGCCGATCAACTATCCCAAGCCCGACGGCGTGATCAGCTTTGACCGTCTGTCCAGCGTGGCGCTGTCCTTCACCAACCACGAGGAAGATCAGCCCTGCCACCTGCAGCTGAAAGATCCGGCGGTGCCGGTGGAAATCAACCTCAAGCTCTATGCCGGGCCTGAGGCGCGCTATTGCCCGGCGGGGGTCTATGAATTCCTCGGCGTCGAGGAAGGCAATCCGCGCCTGCAGATCAACGCCCAGAACTGCGTCCATTGCAAGACCTGCGATATCAAGGACAAGACCCAGAACATCAACTGGGTGACGCCGGAAGGCGGCGGCGGGCCGAACTATCCGAATATGTGATCTGCCCGACCGGTGATCGAAACCGCCTTTGCCAAGATTAACCTCGCGCTGCATGTCAGACGGCGGCGCGAGGATGGCTATCATGAGCTGGAGACAGTCTTCGCCTTCGTCGATGCCGGGGATCGGCTGAGCGTTTCGCCAGCGGAACGGGACAGCTTGCGGGTGCTGGGTGAATTCGCCGGAACGCTGGACAATCCGTTCGACAATATCGTGATGCAGGCCCTTTCCGTGCTGCCGCGCCAGCAGGGCTGGGCAGTCACGCTGGAAAAGAACCTGCCGGTTGCGGCCGGGCTGGGTGGGGGATCGGCCGATGCCGGGGCGCTGTTCCGGCTGGTCGAGCGCGAATATGGCCTGCCCGATGACTGGCCCTCCCGCGCCTTGCGGTTGGGTGCGGATGTACCTGCTTGCGTCCGTTCTGAAACCTGTGTGGGGCGCGGCGTGGGCGAGGAGCTGGAGCCTGTAGCCAGCGATCTGGCCGGAACGCCGGTGCTGCTGGTCAATCCGCGCCTGCCGCTCAGCACCGGGCCGGTGTTCAAGGGTTGGGACGGGATCGACCGCGGGCCGCTGCCCGAAGGCTCGGTGCGCGAAATTGCGCTGGCCGGCCGCAACGATCTGGAGCCCCCTGCGCTGGCGCTGTGCCCGGCGATCGGCGATGTGCTGGCCGCGCTGGGGCATACTTCGCCTTGGCTGGCCCGCATGTCTGGTTCCGGTGCGACCTGCTTTGCGCTTTATGACGCGGTGGCCCAGCGTGATGCCGCGCAGGCGGCCATGCCCGCGAGCTGGTGGACCCTGGCCGGGGTGCTGCGGTGAAGGAGCACGAAGCCTTTCGCCTGCTCGGCACGCCGCGCTTCGGCGGGATACTGGTGGTGTCGGACCATGCTTCGAACCGGGTGCCAGACGATATTGATCTTGGGATCGATTCGGCGCTGCTCACCCAGCATATTGCCGTGGACCTGGGCGTGGCCGAGGTCGGCGCGCTCATGGCCGAGCGGGCTGGTACCGCGGCTTTCCAGGGCAATGTCAGCCGGCTGGTCTGCGATATCAACCGCGAGCCACACGCGCCCGCCGTGATCCCGATTGCCAGCGATGGCCATGCCATTCCCGGCAATGCGCTTGATCATGCCGCCCATAAGGCGCGGCTGGAGCGGTTTCACACGCCTTATCACACCGCTCTGGCTGCCTTGCTGGATGAAAGCCCGCCTGCACTGGTCCTGTCGCTGCACAGTTTTACACCGCAGCTTGCCACCAGCGACGAGCCGCGCCCCTGGCAGGTCGGGGTGCTATACAACGAGGATGACCGCGCCGCGCGCCTCGCAATCCCGCTGCTGGAGGCCGAGGGGCTGATCGTTGGTGACCAGCTCCCCTATTCAGGCAAGTTGCTCAACTATACTATGAACCGCCACTGCGAGGCGGAGGGACGGCCCTATCTTGGCATCGAACTGCGCCAGGACGAGGTGGTCAGCCGGCAGCAGCAGGCAAAATGGGCCGAACTGCTCGCGCGGCTGTGTAACAGGGTTGCGCTTTCGCTGTCCTGAAGGCAGGGCGAATTGCGCAAAGTGCCATTCGCAAGGACTGAAAATGACTTCCCGTTTCGACAAGAGCCGTCTGCCCAGCCGTTACGTCTCGGTCGGGCCCGAGCGCGCCCCCCAGCGTTCCTATTACTACGCCATGGGGATGACCGAGGAAGAGATCGCCCAGCCATTTGTGGCCGTGGTCTCCGCCGGTAATGATTCAGCGCCCTGCAACACGGCGCTCGATTTTCAGGCCAATATCTGCCGTGACGGGGTGATCGCCGCCGGCGGCACGCCGCGCAGGTTCAACACGATTACCGTTACGGACGGGATCGCCATGGGTCACCAGGGCATGCGCAGCTCGCTGGTCAGCCGCGAAGTCATCGCGGATTCGGTCGAGCTGTCGGTGCGCGGCCACTGCTATGATGCGATTGTCGGCTTCGCGGGCTGCGACAAGAGCCTGCCGGGCATGATGATGGCCATGCTGCGGCTCAACGTGCCATCGATCTTTGTCTATGGGGGGTCAATCCTGCCGGGACGCTATCAGGAACGCGATCTGACCGTGCAGGACGTGTTCGAGGTGGTTGGCCGCTATTCGGCCGGGGCCTGCCCGCTGTCGGAACTGACCGCGATCGAAAAAGCGGCCTGTCCGGGCCATGGCGCTTGCGGCGGGCAGTACACCGCCAACACCATGGCCTGCGTCGGCGAAGCTATTGGTTTATCATTGCCAAACAGCAATATGGCTCCTGCTCCTTACAAGTCGCGTGAGGAGGTGGCGATTGCTGCGGGCAAGCAGGTGATGAACCTGCTGGAGCGCAACCTGCGTCCGCGCGACATATGTACTCGTGCTGCCTTCGAAAATGCAGCCCGCGTAGTGGCGGCCACCGGCGGTTCGACCAATGCGGCACTCCACCTGCCGGCCATGGCCAGCGAGTGCGGTATCGAATTCGACCTGTTCGACGTGGCCGAGATCTTCAAGTCCACTCCCTACATCGCCGATCTGAAGCCCGGCGGGCAGTATGTTGCCAAGGACATGTACGAGGCTGGCGGCGTCTACATGGTGATGAAGACCTTGCTCGACGGTGGCTTTCTTGATCCCGAACCGCTGACGGTCAGTGGCAAGACCTTGGGCGAGAACATCGAGGAGATCACCTGGAATCCGGACCAGAAGGTCATTTACGATGTGAAGAACCCGCTGACGCCGACGGGCGGGGTGGTTGGCCTGCGTGGTTCGCTTGCGCCTGATGGCGCGATCGTCAAGGTGGCGGGCATGGCGCGGCTCCAGTTTCGCGGCCCGGCCCAGGTGTTCGAGTGTGAAGAGGATGCCTTCGCCGCGGTCGAGGCCCGCTCCATTCGCGAAGGCAGCGTGATTGTGATCCGCAACGAAGGTCCTCGGGGCGGCCCCGGCATGCGCGAGATGCTGGCGACCACCGCTGCGCTTTATGGCCAGGGTATGGGCGAGAAGGTGGCGTTGATCACGGATGGCCGCTTCTCCGGTGCGACGCGCGGTTTCTGCATCGGCCATGTCGGTCCCGAAGCAGCCGAATGCGGCCCGATCGCGCTGGTCCGCGAAGGCGACATGATCGCCATCGATGCCGAGGCGGGGACGATCGAGCTTGAAGTGGATGAGGCGGAACTCGCCGAGCGGCGCAAAGGCTGGCAGCCGCGCGGGCACGATTACAATGCCGGGGCCTTGTGGCGCTATGCACAGATCGTCGGCCCGGCCTATAAGGGAGCGGTCACGCACCCGGGGGCAAAGGCCGAAACGCATGTCTACGCGGATATCTAGCCTGTTGTTGCTGCCGCTGCTCGCTGCCTGCGGGAGCGAGCCGGCGGCGCTTGTCGCCGGGGAAGCACCGGCCGAAGTGGTTTGGTGTTCGCTCGGCGGTTCGCAGCATTTCGCCCGGGAATGCAGCGTGGAGCGCCTCATGGAAGCGGGGCGACCGGCTTTTGTCGTGCGCCACCCCGACGGCAAGTTCCGGCGGCTGGTTGCTAGCGCTGACGGGCAAACGCTGCTCGCCGCCGACGGTGCCGAGGAAACCCAGTCGGCCCGCAAGACCGGGCAGGAGGGCGAGCGCTGGGAAGTGATCTTGGAAGATGATCGCTATGCCATACCCGTCAGTGCTCCGGACAGTGGCAGCGGTGCAGTCAAGCCCTGACCAAGTCCTCACCGCCGCGCAGATGCGCGATGCGGAAGGTGTGCTGATCGATAGCGGCATCTCGGTTGACGACCTGATGGAGCGCGCCGGACGTGGCGCAGCGGACTGGGTCTGGCGGATGTCGGGCGGGCGGACGGTGACGGTACTGTGCGGCCCCGGCAACAACGGCGGCGATGGCTATGTAATCGCCCGGGCAATCCAAGAGCGGGGCGGAACGGTCAAGGTGATCGCGGCCACCGAACCGAAAACCGCCGCAGCGCGCAATGCCCGCGCCCTGTTCGCGGGCGAGGTGTTGGGGCCAGCGGCGGATTGTTCGGGCGAAGTCCTGGTCGATTGCCTGTTCGGCACCGGACTGACCCGGGCACTCGACCCGGCCCAACTGGCGTTGCTCAGCCGTTTGGCGGCAGACCATCATCGCCGGGTGGCGATTGACCTGCCGAGCGGGATTCACGCCGATAACGGGCTGATGCTCAATCCAGGGTTGCCAGACTGGCATCTCACGCTGGCCCTTGGTGCTTGGAAGCCCGCGCACTTCCTTCTGCCGGCGGCTGCGGCGATGGGTGTGCAGCGATTGGTTGATATCGGCATCCGGCCCCTTGCCGAAGCAGCCACAGCGATCACGCGGCCCCGGCTGCGCGCACCATCGCTGGAGGCGCACAAGTATACCCGGGGGCTGCTGGGCGTGATCGCCGGAGCCATGCCCGGTGCAGCGCTGCTCGCCGCCAAGGCGGCGCAGGGGGCAGGGGCAGGCTATGTCAAGCTGCTCGGTGATGCGGTAGTGTCGCCGCCCGACCTGGTGGTCGACAGCAGTCCGCTGGCTGAAGTGCTGACCGATAGCCGCTATCGCGCCGTTCTGGTCGGTCCGGGGCTGGGCCGCGATGCCAAAGCGCGTGAACGGCTTGCTATTGCCTTGTCAGAGCCCATCGCGGCGGTGCTTGATGCCGATGCGCTGGTCCTGCTCGGCGCGCGGCAGCTGGCGGAGCGTGAGGCGGCGCTGATCGCCACCCCCCACGATGGGGAGCTGCTTGCGCTGGAGCGGACCTTCGGGCTCGATGGCGCGGGTAGCAAGGTAGAGCGGGCCGAAGCGCTGGCCCGGGCCAGCGGCATGGTGATCGTTGCCAAGGGCGCCGATACGCTGGTTGCCGCGCCCGATGGCCGGGTGGCCTTTGCGCCGCGCGGCTCAAGCTGGCTATCGTCAGCGGGCACGGGTGATGTTCTGGCCGGAGCCATTGCCAGTCGGCTGGCCAGCGGAGCGGATGCCTTCGACGCTGCCTGTCAGGGCGTGTGGCTGCACGGTGAAGCGGCGCGGCGCACGCCCGCTCCGTTCAGCGCCGGGCAGCTTGCCGAGCGGGTGCGCCCCGCCTTCAACGCTTGCCTAGATTGAACGACCACCGACGCTTGTGTTGAGCGAAGTCGTGACACCGCGCGCATCGTGTCTCGACTTTGCTCGACACGAACGGGTAGGGGGATGGGGTGACTGATCAAGCAGAACCGATCATCCGCATTGCCGCCAAAGGTGACGGCGTAACCGCCTCGGGCCGCTTTGCCTGGGGTGCCGCGCCGGGTGACACCCTGCTTGCCGACGGAACGCTGGAGCCAGGGCCGCATCATGTGACCCCGCCGTGCCGCCACTTTGGCCAGTGTGGGGGTTGCCAATTGCAGCAGCTGGACGAGGAGAGCCTGGCTGATTTCGTCACAGCCCGCGTCAGCAATGCCTCGTCATCGCAGGAACTTGGTGCCGAGTTGATCGCCCCGCCACACCTCTCACCGCCCGCCAGCCGCCGCCGTGCTTCGCTGCGCGCCGAAAGCAGCCAGGGCCGGGTCGTGATCGGCTTCCGCGAGGCCAAGTCGCACCGGCTGGTAGAGCTTAGCGAGTGCCCGGTGCTGCGGCCAGAGATCGTCGCGGTGCTGCCGGCCTTGCGCAAGTTACTCATCAAGCTGGGGCAGAGCCAGCCCAGGAGGGGCAAAGGCAAGCCCAGCAAGCATGCCCACACCAAGCTCGCCGCCGATATCGAGGCAACGGTTACCGATCAGGGGCTGGACCTTGGTATCAAGGGCCTCAGCGCCGAGGGGCTCGCGCTGACCGAGCTGCTGCTCGATTTCGCGCGCGATCACGCGCTGGCGCGGCTGACGCTGGATGCGGGCTATGGCCCCGATACCGTGTGGGAGCCGGAGCCTGTGACGATCACGCTGTCCGGCGTGGCCGTGCCGTTTCCACCGGGGGCCTTCCTCCAGGCCACGGCCGACGGCGAGGCGGCGCTGGTCGCGGCGGCGCAGCAATGGCTGGCTGGCAGCGCGACAGTCGCAGACCTGTTCTCCGGCCTTGGCACTTTCGCCTTGGCGCTGGCCGGACCGGAAACCAAGGTGTTGGCGGCGGAGGCTGAGCGCGCCGCGCACCTGGCTTGCAAGGCAGCGGCGGGCCGCACCGGACTGCCGGTTCACTGTGACCACCGCGACCTGTTCCGCAATCCACTGCTTCCGGATGAGCTCAACCGCTTTGCTGCCGTGCTGCTCGATCCGCCGCGCGCCGGTGCGCGCGAGCAGGTGGAGCGGATTGCCGACAGCACCGTGGCGAAGGTGGTCTATATCAGCTGCAATCCAGCCAGCTGGGCCAAGGATGCGGCCATGCTGATCGAGGCTGGTTACCGTCTCGCCGAACTGCGCCCGGTCGGCCAGTTCCGCTGGTCAACCCATGTCGAGCTGGCGAGTTTGTTTCTACGCGAGCGAGTCTGATGCTCTTTTTGTGGTGCCGACCGTGCGGAACTGGACGCTGTGATCGTCGCTGAAGCGGCGCCCTATTCAACGCGGGGCGGCTGAGGCAAAGCAAATGGGGCCGGTGTTTCCACCAGCCCCACGCTACGCCTGCATCGCTTCCGGACGAGTTGGGCGATCGCCGTTCCGGGGTTGTCCTGGACAGTTCAGCCGCGGTGATGCGTTTTCGACCACCTCGCGTGCCATCGCACCGTGAGTGCTCTTGCCCATCGAAGGGCTAGCATCGTGATGCTCGTCGCATCGGGCCTGTTCCACCAAGCCGAAGCGTGGTTTCACACACTGTCGCGCACATTCCGGTGGCTCGTGAGAGCCGGCTTTCATCGCCCGGGTGTCGCTACCGGCGTCCGGTTCCGTCAGGCGGAGGTTCCGGCGTGTTCGGCAAGCCGATCATGCCTTTCCCGTTCCGCCTGGCGGTTCCGTGACTACCCCCTGTCTGTCGTTCCCGGCTTTCCGTCTGCCTGACCGAAGTCCGGCTTTCCGTCCGCCATCCCGACTGCCGTGGGGCAATCTTCCCGACTGCGCGCCGCTCGCTGCATCTGCGGTTCGCGTGAGCTGCTCCGAAGAGCCATTCCCGCGTGTTTTCCGACACTGCTGCGGGCATCGCTGCCGGCATCTGAAGGCTGTGTTTTCCCCTTTTCTTTCAGCGATTTCCCGCTGAAAGTTCCGGTTCGGTTTAACCTTCCGACACCTGAAAGCTGCGCCTCATTCCTGAGTCGCACAAGCGGGAAAATGCCAAGTTATCCACAGATGCCACGTTTGGCGGTGGATAAGTCCGGTCTTGCGGTGGACAGAATCGAGTCGCGCCGTCATTCGACGCCGTTTTTTATCTGTCTCGCTGGGCGAGCAGCCGCAGGCGCAGGGCGTTAAGCTTGATGAAGCCCGCCGCGTCCTTCTGATCATAGGCGCCGGCATCGTCCTCGAAGGTCACGTGGCGCTCGCTGTAGAGCGAGTTGGGGCTCTTACGGCCGACCACGCTGGCATTGCCCTTGTAGAGCTTCAGCCGCACCGTGCCAGAAACCTTGGCCTGGCTGTGGTCAATCGCGGCCTGCAACATCTCGCGCTCGGGGGCGAACCAGAAGCCGTTGTAGATCAGCTCGGCATACTTCGGCATCAGCTCGTCCTTGAGGTGCGCCGCGCCCCGATCGAGCGTGATCGATTCGATCCCGCGGTGCGCGCGGGCATAGATCTCGCCGCCCGGGGTCTCGTACATGCCGCGGCTCTTCATGCCGACGAAGCGGTTCTCGACCAGGTCGAGCCGACCGATGCCGTGCTTGCGGCCCAGATCATTGAGCGCGGCCAGTAGCGTTGCCGGGCTCATGGCCTGGCCGTTCAGCGCCACGCCATCGCCGCGTTCGAAATCGATGGTGATGTATTCAGGCTGGTCGGGCGCATCCTCGGGGTTGACCGTGCGGGAATAGACATAGTCCGGGGTCTCTTCCCAGGGATCTTCCAGCACCTTGCCTTCGGACGAGGTGTGGAGGAGGTTTGCGTCAGTGGAGAACGGACTTTCGCCGCGCTTGTCTTTGGGCACCGGGATCTGGTGCGCTTCAGCCCAGGCGATCAGCGCGGTGCGGCTGGTGAGGTCCCATTCGCGCCATGGGGCGATCACCTTGATCGACGGCTCCAGCGCATAGGCCGACAGTTCGAAGCGGACCTGGTCATTGCCCTTGCCGGTGGCGCCGTGAGCCACGGCATCGGCGCCGGTTTCGCGCGCGATCTCTATCAGCCGCTTGGAGATCAGCGGCCGCGCGATGCTGGTGCCCAGCAGGTAATCTCCCTCATAGCGGGCATTGGCGCGCATCATCGGGAAGACGAAATCGCGGACGAATTCCTCGCGCAGGTCGTCGATATAGATGTGGTGATTGGGCACGCCCATCAGCTTCGCCTTGGCGCGGGCCGGTTCCAACTCCTCGCCCTGGCCGAGGTCGGCGGTGAAGGTGACGACCTCGCAATTGTAGGTCACCTGCAGCCACTTCAAGATCACCGAGGTATCGAGGCCGCCCGAATAGGCCAGGACAACGCGCTTGATATCACTCATGGCCGGAATTCCCCCGAAGTGCTGCCAGGTTTCGTGCCGCGCCCCTAGGGCAAGACCTCCCCTCCGGCAAGGGCGCGACGGCCGGAATCGGAGCTGCGCGGGTTTAAGAGCAGACCTATGCGGCCTGCAGCCAACCCAGCGCTTCGGCAAGTTGCCACAGGCCCAGCACCAGGAAGAGCAGGGCAGCGATCGTACGGGTCAACTTCAGTGACACCTTTTGGACCAGCTTTTCGCCCAGGAACACGGCCGGGGCATTGGCCAGCATCATGCCCAACGTGGTCCCTGCCGTAACCACGATCACGCTATGGTACTGGGCGCCAAGGGCAATGGTGGCGACCTGGGTCTTGTCGCCCATTTCGACCAGGAAAAAGGCTACCAGCGTGGTCATGAAGGCCCCGCCGCGGTGGGTTACGGCGTCATCGTCATCGTCAAACTTGTCCGGCACCAGGGTCCAGGCGGCCATGGCAATGAAGCCGAGCGCCACTGCGATGCGGAACCACGGGGCGTCGATCAGCCCGGCGACCTGGCTGCCGACCAGCGCGGCGAGGGCATGGTTGGCGAGCGTCGCAACGAGGATACCCATCAGGATCGCCACCGGTGCGCGCAGGCGGGCGGCCAGCACGATTGCCAGCAGCATGGTCTTGTCGCCAATTTCGGCCAGTGCCACCACCGCCGTTGAGGCGAAAAAGGCTTCGAGCATTACAGCCCCCTCGCCATGAACAGCACGTCGCGCGGCTGGCTCAGCAGGTGCTGGCCGGAATCAATATAGAGCGTCTGGCCGGAAGCCAGCCAGCCATCGGCCATGAACAGCGCGGCGTCGGCCAGTTCCTGCGGATCGGTGAGCCGTTCCAGCAGGTTCATTCGCCCGCTGGCCTCGTGCTCTTCCTCATGCTGGTCAAAGCTGGGCATCATCGCGCCCGGTGCCAGGCCATAAATCCGCGAGGCGGGATCGTCCTGCGCCATGGCGAGCATCGCGACCGTGGAAGCGAAGGCCTGCTTGGCCATGGTGTAGCTGAAGAAATCGGGGTTGGGGTTGAGCAGCTTCTGGTCAAGGAACTGGATCACCCGCTTGCCCCCTTTAGCGTGGGCCTGGCCCAGAAACGCCTGGGCCATGCGCGCCGGGGTTTCGGCATTGACGGTGATCGCTTCGGCAAAGACGCCGGGATCGATCGCTGCGGCATTATCATAGCGGAATACGGCAGCGCAGTTAACCAGCACCCGCCAATCATCCAGCCGCCCCGCTACATTGGCGATCATGGCCAGCGCTGCCTCGCCATCCATCAGGTCACATTGGACCACCTCTGCGGAAGGAAGTGTTGCGGCCAGTGCGTGCGCGGCGTCCGGGGAGTGGTGAACATGGATCACCACGTGCCAGCCGGCCGCGCCAAAGGCCCTGGCCAGCATGGCACCGATGCGCTTGCCAGCGCCGGTAATGAGTACGGCCGGGGGCATGAGTTTCCCCAAGCACACCCGACCGGTTCGTGAAAGAGGTTAGTTGGCGGCTCTTAACGGCAGCGGGTCGGGCCCTTGGCGATTTCGTTGCCAATCAAGGCGCCAGCGGCGGCACCGAGGATGGTGCCGGTGGTCCGCTCGCCGCGGGTATCGACCGCGCGGCCAACCAGCGCGCCGAGCGCTGCGCCGACCAATAGCCCCACCGTGCCATCGCCGCGGCGGCAGTAGTAACGGCCGTCCTCGCCCTGCCAGTAGCGGATCCCGTTGTCGGTGCGACGATAGGCGATATCGCCATTCTTGGCGCGCCAGCCATGGGCCGGGGCCCAACGCGGCGGATCGGCCAGAGCCTGGGCGGTCGGCAGGGCGGCAGTCGCAAGGGTGGCTGCGATCAAGGTCTTGCGGAACATGGGCTTTCTCCTGTTCGTTCGAATGACCAGGCGGACTGTCTACCGGTCAAGCTGAACGCTGGATGTCACCCTTTGACGAGCCGTGGCTGCAATGCGGCGAACCGACTATTCAGCCAAGGGCGGCCTGCTTTTCTTCGGCCAGCCGGTCCAGCTCTGCGCGGCTCAGCTTCTGTGCGGTAGTCTTAAGCTGACCGCAGGCGGCATCGATATCGCGCCCGCGCGGTGTGCGTACCGGCGCGCTGATCCCGGCCTGGAAGACGATCTCGGCAAAGCGCTTGATCCGCTCGGGCGTGGAGCACTCGTAAATCGCGCCGGGCCAAGGGTTGAACGGGATCAGGTTGACCTTGGCTGGCAGCTTGTACTGCTTGATCAGCCGCACCAGCTCGCGTGCGTCTTCGTCGCTGTCGTTCTTGTCCTTCAGCATCACGTATTCGAAGGTGATGCGCCGGGCATTGGAGGCGCCGGGATAGTCGGCGCAGGCCTGGAGCAGGTCTTCAAGCCCGTACTTGCGGTTGATCGGCACGATCTCGTCGCGCACTTCCTTGGTGACGGCGTGCAGCGAAACCGCCAGGTTCACGCCGATTTCCTCGCCGCAGCGGGCCATCATCGGCACCACACCCGAAGTGGACAGCGTGATGCGCCGCTTGGACAGGGCCAGGCCATCGCCGTCCATCACCAGCTTCAGCGCATCGCGGACGTGGTCGAAATTGTACAGCGGCTCACCCATGCCCATCATTACGATGTTGGTCAGCAGGCGTCCATCGGCGCTGTACGAACCTTCGTCCTCGTCATCTTCGAGACCGGCCATGGTTCCGCCGGCCTTGGGCCATTCGCCCAGTGCATCGCGCGCCAGCATGACCTGACCAACGATCTCGCCCGGGGTGAGGTTGCGGACCAATCGCATCGTCCCGGTGTGGCAGAACCGGCAATTGAGCGTGCAGCCGACCTGGCTTGAGACGCACAGCGTGCCGCGGTCCGCATCGGGGATGAAGACCATTTCGAATTCGTGCCCGTCCGCCGTTTTCAGCAGCCACTTGCGGGTGCCGTCTTCCGAATGCTGGCTGAGCACGATTTCCGGGCGGCCGATCACGAAGCGTTCGGCCAGCCACGGGCGCATGGTCTTGGCAATGTCGGTCATCGCCTCAAAATCGGTGACACCGCGATGGTAGAGCCAGTGGAACACCTGGCGCGAGCGCAGCTTGGCCGCCTTGGCATCAAGCCCGGCCGCCTCGAACAGCCGGGCGATTTCGGCGCGTGGCAGGCCAATCAGGTCCACACGCCCATCGGCGCGCGGGGTGACCTCACGCGGGGTGGGTACGGGATCGACCATCCCGGGGATCGACATCAGTGCTGTATCGGCCATGGCGCGCGCATATAGGCGCACTGGCCGGCTTTGGCTAGCGCAGGCGCTAGCGGATTCTGGCGCAGCCGACTGCTGCCGCGTCGATGGCCGAAGCCGCACCTTCAAGGGACCAGGTGTTGGAAAAGCCGCGTCCGTCAGCACCGCGGGCATTAATGGTCATTTCCGCGGCCGAGCGCATGGCGGCAACGATCGCGGCGTCCATCGTCTTGTCAGCAGCCCAGGCATCACCCCCGCCGCCGACCAGGGTGAAACGGCTGCGCCCTAGTGCAAGGGTGATCGGTGCACCGGGCTGGAGTTTGCGTGACAGGCGGAAATGAACCTGCCCGCGAACATTCTGGCGCGGCCAAATGCCGACGCTGGCATAGGGCTGGTAATCACGCTGGAGGGTGGACGGCGCAGCCATCGCTATGGCGTAACAGCGCGGGGCCGCCTGGCCCCGGGCCGGATCGACGAAAGCGCCCCATTCACCGAATACGCCCAGGCTATCGCGCGCCAAGGCGGGAGAGGCCAGCAAGGCCAGGGCTAGGGCGAACCGGGTCAGCATGCCGCCGCTTATTTGCAGAAAGCAGGCGCTCAGGAAAGGCCGGGTGTCACCAAGAACTGGGCACGCGGTAAAAGGCAAACCGCTTGACCTTGGTCAGGATCAAGTGCTGGCCGAGCGTCTGTCGCAGCAGCTCGGCTCCCTCGCTGGTGACACAGACCACGTGGGTGCCCACCACCGGCAGCGGTTCGATGGCGCTGATCCGCACGGCAGCTTTGTCGCACGCCGTTCTGACCTCGTCCTCGGTCAGCGAAAGGTTCATGGCCCGGCTCATGATGCGAGCACCCAGCCGCGGGCGGCCGCGGCGCCAACAGTCTGTTGAAATCGCGCAATGCGCCCGGCAATCCCACGCGCTTCCCGGCGCAAGGACTGGCGGTGCTCGCCGCAATTACTGGCCTGGGCCAGCATCAGGGCTTTCTGGTGAAGGGTATATTGGGCGTTGAGATCCATCACGGGCTCCTCACTGTAAGCGGGAGCGCAAGGTCTCTCAGCCGCGGGCGCTTACTAACGTGTTCCCGCGATGGCTTACAGATAGGTGCTAAATGCTCAAAAAGCAAGCAATCACGCTGCAGGATAGCTGATCGCCAGCACTTCCCATTCCTTCTCCCCGCCGGGCAGGCGGACCCGGCGCAGATCGCCGATGGCGGCACCGCGCAGTGCGCGGGCCAGCGGCGCAGACCAGCCGATCAGGCCGGAAGAAGCATCCTGTTCGTCATCGCCCACCACGGTGAGGGTCCGCTGGTTGTCGTCCTCATCGGCAATCGTGACAGTGGCTCCAAACCAGGCGCGGGTGCGGTCTTCCTGGCGCGCCGGATCGATCACGCGGCAGGCTTTCATGCGCCGCGCGAGATGCGCCAGTTCCCGATCAATCTCTCGCATCCGCTTGCGGCCATAGAGGTAGTCGCCGTTTTCGCTGCGATCGCCATTGCCGGCGGCCCAGCTGACGATCTCGACGATGGCCGGGCGCTCGGTGCCTAGCAAGTGATCGTAGCGGGCGCGTAGCGCCGCCATCCCCGCCGGGGTGATCGGCGGTCCGTCAGGCTTCATGGCATCACCCCGGGGTGCGCTTGCCAAGGAAACGGCTGAGCGGGTTGGGGCCGGGCATCAATGCGCGCTGCGGGTGCATCGCTTCATAGACCACGGCGTTTTCCAGCACGTGCTGAACATAGCCGCGCGTTTCCGAAAGCGGGATGCGCTCGATCCATTCCACCCAGTCGATCCCGCCATTACGCGGATCGCCATTGTTGCGCAGGAACCGGTTCACGTTGCCGGGGCCGGCGTTGTAAGCGGCCACCGCAAGCGGGTAGGACCCGTTGTAGTAGGTTAGCATGCGGCGGAAATAGGCGTCGCCCAGGGTGATGTTGTAAGCGGCATCAGTCATCAGCGTCTGCTGATCGTAGACCAACCCCAGCTTGCCGGCCTGCTCGCGCGCCGTACCGGGCATCAGCTGCATCAGGCCGCGTGCCCCGGCATGGCTCACCGCGTTCATGGCGAACTGGCTTTCCTGCCGGGTAATAGCGTGGACCATTGTCCAGTTGGCGCCGGGTGTAATCGGCATAAGCGGATAGCCAGTCCGATGAAACTCGCCAAAACCGTCGACATGAGCCGCTTGGGCCAGGATCACGGCCAGATCGCGCCGGCCGAGTTCGCGCGCCAGATCGGCCACCAGCACGTGGTCGGTCTCGCTCTCGGCCTGGTTGGCGATCTCGCGGAAGAAGCGGATGCCGGTCGGCCAGTCGCTGGCGCGGGCTACTTCGCGCACCGCCATGGTCAGGGCCCGGGCGTTGAACGCTTGCCGTTCGGCCTGGGTCGGTACGGCGCGCGGACTGCGGTCAAACGCGGGGAGCGGCCGGCCGAGCCGCTCCAGCGAAAGCTGGCCGTAGAATTGCTCGGGATAGATTGCCGCCATTTCGAAAAAGCGATTGGCCTCGGCCAGGTTGCCAGCCTGCGCCATGGCCCGGCCGGCCCAGTAGAAGCCCTTGGTGCGGGTCTGCGGCGTGCGCGCCGCGGCGCCATAGCGCCAGAACAGGGGAGCAGCGCGGGTCCCGTCACGCAGCTCATTCAGCGCCTTGGTCCCGCCCAACCACATCAATGAGGTATAGTCATCGCGGATCGGAAAGGATTCGCGGCTGACATCGGTGCCGGGGGCAAAGGTATCGTCGACCCCGGCGGCGATCCGCACCGCGCTCGCGGCATCGGCCCGGCGTGCCATGGTCAGCAGCTGGGTCAGCCAGCGGCGCACCTCGCGCGGGGGGGAAGCCAGCGGTGGGCGCGTGGCCAGGACGGCGACCGCAACATCTGACTTGTTGCTCGCCCGCAGCAAGCGCACATGGTTGTACACATAGCCGGCATCGCGCATTTCCGGCGCGGTGGGATCGAGATCCTGGATCAGCGGATTGCGACCGTTGACCAGCCCCAGCCGGGCCAGAAAGACCGGCCGCGCCGCAGGCGATACGTACAATATCTGGCGCTCGGCCTGAGCCGCTGCGTCGCTCCACAGCAGCGCGTCCATCCGGCTGTCGTGATCGGCCGGTGTCAATACGCCCGCCAGCCGGGCGAACAGGTTTGCCTCGACCGTGTCGGGCATCGGCCCGCCGCGCCACGCGGCGCGGCCGACTTCGGTGGCCTGCGGCCGGCGCATGTCCAGCAGCGCCAGCGCATAGCGGCCTCGTGCCGCGTTGGTGATTGGCGGGAAGCGATCAAAAAAGGCGACGATGCTGGCTGGCGCGGCCTGGCTCCAATCGAGCGCGCGTTCGGCGCTGGTGCGCAGCTTGGTTTCTTCCGGAAAACCGGGATAGGACAGCAAGAAGCCGGCATAGTCCTGAAATTGGGAGCGATCGGAGGCCGTGAGCTGCTTCCACCGCGCCACCGTATCGGCCTTGATCCCGGCTGGCGCCGACGCCAGTGTCGCCCGTGCGCGATCCCAGTCGGCGCCGTCTTGCGCCAGTGTGGAGGTGGGGGCCAGAGCGAGGCTTGCCAGCAACAAAGCAAATGTGGTGCGGACCATGCTGGACATTCTCGGCAAAGGCTCCTTATCAGGCCCTGAACGATGGGGCTGCTTTAGCGGTTCTATTGGCCAAGCGAAGGGATAAAGTCCATGTTTTCCGGCTCGATTCCGGCTCTGATTACCCCATTTGTGGGCGGAGTTGTGGATGAAGCGGCATTCCGCCGGCTTGTTGACTGGCAAATCGCCGAAGGTTCGTCCGCACTGGTTCCCTGCGGCACTACCGGCGAGGCACCGACACTGGGCAATGACGAGCAGCATCGCCTGTTCGCCGTCTGCGTCGAGGCAGCGGCTGGCCGGGTGCCGGTGATCGCGGGTTGCGGCAGCAACGATACCCAGACTGCCCTCTGGCACTTGCAGGAAGCCAAGGGGCTGGGGGCGGATGCGGCGCTGATGGTCGCGCCATATTACAACCGCCCGAGCCAGGCCGGACTGCTCGCTCATTTCAGCTACCTGGCCGAGCGGGTCGATCTGCCCATGGTGTTATACAATGTGCCGGGCCGCACGGTGACCGACATCAAGCCGGAAACCGTTATCGAACTGGCTCGCCGGTTTCCGGACCGGGTCGTGGGGATCAAGGACGCCAGCGGCGATATGACCCGGCTGACCGCGCACCGGCTGGCGCTGGGGCCGGGTTTCATTCAGCTGTGCGGCAATGACGACATGGCACTGCATTACAACGCGGGCGGCGGCACTGGCTGCATTTCGGTGACCGCCAATGTTGCGCCGCGCCTGTGCGCAGAGTTTCAGGTCGCCAGCCTGTCGGGGGACAAGGCCAGGGCACACGAACTCAACGAACGGCTGTTTCCGCTCCACCAGGCGCTGTTTACCGATGCCTCGCCGGGGCCGGTCAAGTATGCACTGACGCGGGTTTGCGACTGGCTGTCCGAGGAAATCCGCTTGCCGCTGGTTCCTTGCAGCGCCGAGGCGCGCCGCGCGGTTGATGCCGCGCTGGCGCACGCCGGGCTGGCCTAAGCGCGACTAACCCGCCTTGCGCCACGGCTCCGCAGGCTG
>JBIIDJ010000041.1:0-21124 GCA_044238415.1 Novosphingobium sp. | reverse complement strand
CCTTCACCGTCCCCTCGGCCGACCTGCTGCGCGCGCAGACCCTGCTTGAGGCGCAAAAGGAAGCGATCGGCTACAACCGCATCATCACCGACGGCAAGGTCGCCAAGATCAGCGTCGTCGGCGTTGGCATGCGCAGTCACGCCGGCGTCGCCAGCACGATGTTCCGTGCGCTGGCCGATCGGGGGATCAACATCCAGGCAATCAGCACCAGCGAGATCAAGATCTCCGTGCTGATCGACGAGGACGAGACCGAACTGGCCGTGCGCGTACTCCACACCGCCTATGGCATGGATGCGGATTGAGGCGCAGCAATGACTTCGCTCGTCGGGCAGGCGCGCAACTTCTGGTTCAAAATCAGAGAGCAGCTGTTCCTTAGCCGCTACGGCGAACGCAAGGCCCGCTTTGCCGCCATCTATCGCAACAACATGTGGAAGAATGCGGAAAGCGCGTCGGGCTTTGGCAGCACGCTTGATGCCACCCGGCAGGCCCGTGAAGGGCTGGAGCAATTGATTCAGCAGTACGACGTGCAGTCGATCCTCGATGCGCCATGCGGTGATTTCAACTGGATGAAGGAACTGCAATTCGACGGACATTACACAGGCGGCGACATCGTCGCGGATTTGATCGCCGCCAACAACGCCCGATACGCGTCTGACAAAAGCCGGTTCCAGCAGATTGACCTCGTAGCCGACCAGCTACCTTCGGCCGACCTGGTGTTGTGCCGGGAATGCCTCAATCACCTGTCACTCGCCGAAGCGGCAGCAGCGCTTAACAACCTGGTCACTGCCAGCCGAAAGGTTCTGGTCGTCACCCACTATCCGGCGCTGACGGCAAATGCCGATCAGGAAACGTCGTTCCGCTATCGCCCACTGAACCTGACCCACGCACCGTTCAACTTGCCGAAGCCGGATGCGGTGATCGATGAATGCGCCAGCGAACAAGGCAAGGTTCTGGGCGTCTGGGACATAGGCAAGCTGCACGGCTGAACCGGTATAGCAAACTGTCAATTTCCCGTCAGGCGACCTGAATGCCCCAAGACGAGCAGTACCTTCAAAGACCCCGAACGGTTGGACCGCGCACAAACAGGTGGCGGTTCTGACCGCGGCAGGCTTGTTCTAGCCGCGCGGTTTCAGGCCGTACTCGATCCGGATCCGGACCCATTCGCCCACTTTCGAGACCCCGCCAACCCGCGGGGGGCGGACCTTGAATTGCCAGGCCGCGGCCAGCACGGCCCGCTCAAGCTGCGAGCCTTGCGGGTATTCGCCCAGACCAACGCAGTCCTCGACGCGGAAGTCCGGCGCGGTGCGGCAGGCGATCAGTGCCCAGCCGGGGCCGCTGGCCGTGGAAAGGTAGCCACTCAGCTCACTGTCATAGGGTTCGCGGTACCAAGACGCGGCATACATCGGCTGGCCATTGGGAGCCGAACCGACCCGCTTGCTGTCCCCGGGTACGCCAAGGTCGCGCGGCCCGTAGACCGGACGTCCGACAGCCGGCGGAGCTGGCTGGCGTGGCAGGTTGGAGATGTCGAGCTGTGCCATCTGGCTGCGCGACAGCACCACGACCGGTGGCGCAGCGGTCGGCGGTGCCGCCACGATTACCGGTGCGTCCTCCGGCGGGACTGGAGCCGATTGCTGGACCGGCCGGGCGGCAGCCGCAGGTTCAGGGCGGTCTTCCGCTGGCTCTGGCGCAGGTGGAGCAACATCGATCGCCACCAACGATGGTATGCCCGGCGGCTTGTCGCGGGTGACCAGGCCCATCGACAGCACCACCAGCACCAGCACGGCCTCAGCCAGCAGGGCCAGCGCGATGCCGGTCAGCCGCTGGCGCCCCGAAGCGCGCTGCCGTTCTGAAAAGGATGGTGGGGGCAAGGCGGACGGTGCTCTTCGTTCGGTCGGCAGCCCGCGCCATCGAGCGGCCCGGCTGAATGCGCATTTAACAGGTCATGGCCAAAAGCGAACACCCCGTCCCCGGTGGACCGGGAACGGGGTGCGCGTTCAGTCGAGGGACGTGCGGACGTCCCGCTGGCTCAGGCCAGGTCGAACCGGTCGGCGTTCATCACCTTGGTCCAGGCCTTGACGAAGTCAGCCACGAACTTGGCTTCAGCCCCGTTCTCGGCATAGACTTCGGCCACGGCGCGCAGTTCGGAGTTCGAACCGAAGGCCAGGTCGGCCCGGGTCGCGCGCCACACTTCGCTGCCATTGGTGCGGCTCTTGCCGACGAACTCTTCCTCGGCCGAACCGTCAACCGGCGACCAGGCAGTGGCCATGTCCAGCAGGTTCACGAAGAAGTCGTTGGTCAGCTGGCCAGCCCGCTTGGTCAACACGCCATGGCTCTTGCCACCGTGGTTGGCACCCAGGACGCGCAGGCCGCCGATCAGCACCGCCAGTTCCGGCGAGGTGAGGCCCAGCAGCGCTGCCCGATCAAGCATCAGCTCTTCGGTCTTCACGCTCAACTTGCGCGGCAGGTAGTTGCGGAAGGCATCGGCTTGCGGCTCGAGCGGAGCAAAGCTGTCCGCATCGGTCTGCTCGGCCGTGGCATCGCCGCGACCGCCGGTGAAGGGCACCGAGACCGTGTGGCCGGCCGCCTTGGCCGCCATTTCGATCCCGACTACGCCGCCCAGCACGATGGCGTCGGCCATCGACAGCGAGCCACGCAGGCCATCGAGCGTGCTCAGCACCTTGGCCAGCTCGGCTGGCTCGTTGACGTCCCAGTCCTTCTGCGGGGCCAGCCGCACGCGGGCGCCATTGGCACCGCCGCGGTGGTCCGACTTGCGATAGGTGCTGGCCGAGGCCCAGGCCGTCTTGACGAGCTGGCTGACAGTCAGCCCGCTGGCCGCAATCTTGGCCTTCACGGCGTCGACATCGGCCTGGGTCGGCATGGTGCCAGCCGGGATCGGATCCTGCCAGATCAGGTCTTCGGCGGGCACTTCCGGGCCGAGGTAGCGGGCCTTGGGGCCCATGTCGCGGTGGCACAGCTTGAACCAGGCGCGGGCAAAGGCGTCGTCAAGCGCGGCCTGGTCGTTGAGGAAGCGCTCCGAAATCTTGCGATATTCCGGGTCCATCTTCAGCGCCATGTCGGCCGTGGTCATGATGGTCGGAACCCGCTTCGACGGATCGCGCGCATCGGGGGCCATGTCTTCCGGATCGGGATTGATCGGAGTCCACTGCTGGGCACCGGCCGGGCTGTGGACCAGCTCGTAGTCATACTTGAACAGCAGGCGGAAGTAGTCGCCGCCCCACTTGGTGGGGTTGTTCGACCATGAGCCCTCGATGCCCGAAGTGGTGATGTTGCCCTTGGCGATTTCGGCCTGGTCGATCAGCCAGCCAAAGCCCTGACGCTCGATCGCTTCAGATTCCGGGCTCTTGCCGAAGGTGTCCGCCTGCGCGGCACCGTGCGCCTTGCCGAAGGCGTGACCGCCGGCGGTCAGGGCGACGGTTTCCTCGTCGTTCATCGCCATGCGGGCAAAGGTTTCGCGCATGTCACGCGCCGAAAGCAGCGGATCGGGATTGCCGCCCGGGCCTTCCGGATTGACGTAGATCAGGCCCATCTGGATCGCGGCCAGCGGGTTTTCGAGCTCAGCCTTGTCGTCCGGACGGATGCGGGTGGCCGCGCCTTCGTTCACCCACAGGTCTTCCTGACCCCAGTAGATGTCCTTTTCCGGCTCATAAACGTCGGCCCGGCCACCGCCGAAACCGAACACCGGGCCGCCCATCGATTCGATGGCTACGTTGCCCGCCAGGATGAACAGGTCAGCCCAGCTGATCGACTGCCCATACTTCTGCTTGATCGGCCACAGCAGGCGGCGTGCCTTGTCCAGGTTGCCGTTGTCGGGCCACGAATTGAGCGGAGCAAAGCGCTGCTGGCCGCTGTTGGCACCGCCGCGTCCGTCGGCCGTGCGATAGGTGCCGGCCGCGTGCCACGACATGCGGATGAAGAAAGGACCATAGTGGCCATAGTCAGCCGGCCACCAGGGTTGGTTGTCCGTCATCAGCGCGGTCAGATCAGCCTTGAGCGCCTTGTAGTCGAGCTTCTTGAAGGCTTCGGCATAGCTGAATCCGGCGCCCATCGGATCGGCTGCGCCGTTCTGGGCGAGGATATCGACCGGCAGCGATTCCGGCCACCAATCCTTATTGGTGCGCCCCAGCAGCGCGCGCGCATTGCCGTGGACCGGGCAACCGCCCGACATGTCTCCGGTTGGTGCGTTCATGATCTTGCTCCTCTGTAAATATGCGAATCGTGACAGTCTGATAGCGCTGGTTGGCAATCGCAATAAGCGATTAAAACCGGATAGTGTTGGCCGAAAATGCGATTAATCAAATTGGCGCAAGTTTACGCCGGCCGGTCGCGGGCTTGCCGTTTTGGCAGCCTTTGCCTAAGCGTCCGCGCCATGGCCGATTATCCCCGCACTCACGCGCTGATGCAGCGCGGCATCGATTTCCTGGGCACCGAGCACGCCATCCTGTGTGGCGCGATGAGCTGGGTTTCTGAACGCAACCTCGTCGCCGCGATCAGCAATGCTGGCGGGTTCGGCGTGATCGCTTGCGGCGCCATGACGCCCGAGCTGCTCGACACGGAAATCACCGCGACCAAAGCGCTGACCGGCAAGCCATTCGGCGTCAACCTGATCACCATGCATCCGATGCTATTCGACCTGATCGCCGTCTGCGCGAAGCATCAGGTCGGCCATGTGGTGCTGGCTGGCGGCATTCCGCCCAAGGGCAGTGTCGAGGCGATCAAGGCCTTTGGCGCCAAGGTGCTGGTTTTCGCGCCGACCCTGGCGCTGGCCAAGAAGCTGCTGCGGTCCGGCGCGGACGCGCTGGTGATCGAAGGCAGCGAAGCAGGCGGCCACATCGGCCCGGTGGCAACGTCGGTGCTGGCACAGGAATTCCTGCCCGAACTGGCCGCAGATCATGTGGTCTTCGTAGCTGGCGGGATCGGCCGGGGCGACATGATCGCCGCCTATCTCGAAATGGGGGCTTCGGGCGTCCAGCTGGGCACCCGCTTTGCCTGCGCGACGGAATCCATCGCCCACCCCGATTTCAAGAAGGCCTTCTTCCGCGCCAATGCCCGTGACGCAGTTGCATCAGTGCAGGTCGATCCGCGCCTGCCGGTGATCCCGGTCCGCGCGCTGAAGAACAAGGGCACCGAGGAATTCACCGCCAAGCAGATCGAAGTCGCCCGCCTGCTTGATGAGGGCAAGGTCGACATGGGCGCCGCCCAGCTCGAGATCGAGCACTTCTGGGCCGGGGCGCTGCGCCGCGCCGTGATCGACGGCGATGTCGAGAACGGATCGCTGATGGCCGGCCAGTCGGTCGGCATGGTGACCCAGGAAGAGCCGGTCGCCGACATCATGACCCAGCTTATGAGCGAGTGCGAGGCAGCGCTTTCTCGATAGTGCGCCAATCGTCTCGGCGATTGGCTTGGTAACACCGGCCCGCTCCCAACAAAAAAGGGGCCGGAGCAGCAATGCTCCGGCCCTTCAAGTTTGCGTTCGCAGGAGGAACGCCTGGAGGCGGGATCGGGGGAGGAGAGGAGGAGGAACCCGACCCCGCCAAGCTCAAGGAAAGCGTTACATGTTGTAGGCGCGCTCCCCGTGTTCGTTGATGTCGAGGCCTTCGCGTTCGGCATCTGCCGAGGGGCGCAGCCCGATGGTGTACTTGAGGCCGAGGAACAGCACGGCCGAGACCACGCTGGTCCAGAGTACCGTGGTGCCGACTGCCCAGATCTGGGTCATCACCTGGCCATAGAGGTCGAACTCGCCCGCCTTGGCCACTGGAGCGGTGTAGTCGATCCAGCCCTGGCCGCCCCAGGCGGGGTTGGCGACAAAGCCGGTGCCGATCGCGCCGACGATCCCGCCAACCGCGTGGATGCCGAACACGTCCAGCGTATCATCGTACTTCAGCTTGTTCTTCACCGTGGTGACGAAGAAGAAGCAGACCACAGTGGCGACCGCGCCGAGGATGATTGCGGTACCCGGGTGGGCAAAGCCCGCCGCCGGCGTGATCGCGACCAGGCCGGTCACCACGCCCGAGGCCACACCCAGCAGCGAAGGCTTCTTGTGGACGATTTGTTCGATCACCGCCCAGGTCACGCCGGCCGCAGCCGTGGCAACGAAGGTGTTGATGAAGGCCAGCGCGCCGAAGGCATTGGCTTCCAGACCCGAACCGGCGTTGAACCCGAACCAGCCGATCCACAGCAGCGAGGCACCGATCATGGTCATTACCAGGCTGTGCGGCGGCATGGGTTCCGACTTGAAGCCGATGCGCGGACCGATCACGAGGCAGCCGATCAGACCGGCGATACCCGCATTGATGTGGACCACGGTGCCACCGGCGAAGTCGAGCGCGCCCCAGCCCCACAGCAGCCCGCTGTCATCGGGAGCGGCGTGGAGGAAGTCCGGACCAGCCCAGTACCAGACCATGTGCGCGATCGGGAAATAGGCGAAAGTCAGCCAAAGCACCGTAAAGATGATCAGCGGGGTGAACTTTACGCGTTCGGCAAAGGCCCCCACGATCAGCGCCGGCGTGATGCAGGCGAAGGTCATCTGGAAGATCACGAAGACGTACTCGGGCAGGTAGACCCCGTTCGAGAAGGTCGCCGCGAAGGTCGTTGGATCGACCCCGGCCAGGAACATCTTATCAAGCCCGCCGATCAGCTTGGGGAACGGCGAACCGGCCGTGGTGAAAGTGAGCGAATAGCCCCAGGCGAACCACACCAGCGCCGCAACGCAGACGATGGTCAGCACCTGCATCAGCACGCTGAGCATGTTCTTGGCGCGCACCAGGCCACCATAGAACAGGGCCAGAGCGGGAATGGACATCATCAGCACGAGCGCGGATGCCACCAGCATCCAGGCGACGTCACCCTTGCTGACCATTTCGGCGGTCGGCACGAAGGCCGCGGTCGCTGCAGCCTCGGTGGCCGTCGCCACGGCATCGGTGGCCGCCTCGGTGGCGGCGGTGGTCGCGTCCTGCGCGAAAGCGGCAGTCGCAGCGAAGAGGCTGGCTCCCGCTGCGCCCAGGCCGCAAGCAATCTTGCGGATCATTGGAAAAGTCCTCCTGTCAGGGACTGCATTTGAGAAGTCCTTGGCGCTCATAGCGCCGTGTCCCCGGTTTCACCGGTGCGGATGCGGGTGGCCGAAGCCAGATCGAGCACGAAGATCTTGCCATCCCCGATCGAGGAAGTGCTGGCCACTTGCTGGATCGTTTCGACCACCTGAGGCGCCAGATCGTCGGACACGGCCACTTCGACCTTCACCTTGGGCAACATGTTGGTCGAGTATTCCGCCCCGCGATAGATCTCGGTCTGTCCCTTCTGCCGCCCGAAGCCTTTCACTTCGGTCACGGTCATGCCCGCGACGCCAATGGCGCCGAGCGCTTCGCGCACCTCGTCAAGCTTGAAGGGCTTGATGATGGCGATGATGAATTTCATGCCCGTCCCCTGTCTGCACACCGGGCCTGTTCCCGGCTTCGCAAATGCAGCAAGGGCCGTGCCAGTTTGGAATTATTCCGGAGATTCAGCGCCCAGCGCGAAACACAGTTGCGTGCACAACATCATCGACGCCCGAATCCTTTGCACCTGCCTACTTTTTAGGCAGTACTGCCCGCACCCATACCGGCAGGTGGTCCGAGGCCTTCGCCGCGAGCGCCGAGTGGTGGACGCCGTGGTCTTCCGCCTGCCAGCGGTGGCACAGCACCAGCCGGTCGAGCCGGGCGACCGGGCGGCGGGCCGGGAAGCTGGGGCCGGGCGTGAGCAGCTGCCAAGGCGCGCGGAATTCGCTGAGGGCGCCGCGGTGCAGGCTCCATTCGTTGCAATCGCCCATCAGCACAGTCGGATGATCGCCATCGCAGCGATCGAGGTGGGCGAGGATCGTGCGGACCTGCTGGCGGCGGCGCAGGCCTGACAGGTCAAGGTGCATGCCCACCACCCGGACCCGCGAGCCCTTGACCGAAAGATCGGCCCGCACCGCGCCGCGCGGTTCCAGCGTGGGCAGCGGGACGACCCCGGCCTCAAGCACCTTGATATCCTTGCGCACCAGCAGGGCGTTACCGTGCCAGCCGAGCGAATCCGGGCGGTGGTTCAGCGGCACCACCGCCCAAGGGGTGTAATCCTCAATCGTTTCGCGCGGGAGGACGGTCTCGCGCCGGCCAATTCGCCGATCCGCCTCCTGCAAGGCAATCACGTCGGCATCGATCTCGCGCAGGACTGCCAGGATCCGGTCAGGATCACGGCGCCGGTCAGTGCCGACGGCCTTGTGGATGTTGTAGCTGGCGAAGGTCAGTTCCACGCCGCGCTTATCGCTCCTTGGTGGCGGAGAAGACCAGCTCCGGATTCTTTTCCTGCTGGTAGCCGACATCCCAGGCCGAGCGGGCCATGAACACCGGATCGCCATCGCGGTCCTTAGCCAGGTTCGACTTGTTGAAATCGGCAAAGCCCTTGAGCGCGGCATCGCTGCCTTTCAGCCAGCGCGCCGTATCGAACGGCGAGGCTTCCAGCATGGCTTCCACCTTGTATTCCGCTTCCAGCCGCGAAATCAGCACGTCGAGCTGGAGTTGCCCGACCACGCCGACGATCCACTGGCTGCCGATCTCGGGATAGAACACCTGGATCACGCCCTCTTCAGACAGGTCATCCAGTGCCTTGCGCAGCTGCTTGGTCTTGGTCGGGTCCTTCAGCGCGACGCGGCGCAGGATTTCCGGGGCGAAATTGGGCAGGCCGGTGAAGCGGACCTTGTTCGTTTCCGACAGGGTATCGCCCACCCGCAGCGTGCCGTGGTTGGGAATGCCAATGATGTCGCCAGGTTCCGCCGTGTCGGCAATTTCACGGTCCTGCGCAAAGAACAGGATCGGTGAATGGATCGCGATCGGCTTGCCCAGCGCCGAAGGCGTCAGCTTCATGCCGCGCTTGAAGGTGCCCGAGACGAGCCGCATGAAGGCGATCCGGTCACGGTGCATCGGGTCCATGTTGGCCTGGACCTTGAAGATGAAGCCGGCCACTTCCTTGCCATCGGGATTGATCACGCCGCTATCGCTGGGCTGGGGGCGCGGCGGCGGAGCGTACTTGGCGATGGCATCAATCAGTTCCGCCACGCCGAAGTTCTTCAGCGCGGAGCCGAAGTAGACGGGCGTCAGGTCCCCGTTGCGATAGGCCTCAAGGTCGAAGGCGGGATAGCCAGCCTGGGCCAGCTCGATTTCTTCGGCGATGTCGGCCGGAATGTCCTCAGCGCCCTCGCGCTTGCCCAGGAACTCGCGGCTGTCGCCTTCCGGGCGGCTGATCTGGTTGGTGGCGAAATCGAGCACGCCCTTGAATTCGCCGCCCATGCCAATCGGCCAGGCCATCGGGCAGACATCCAGCGCCAGGGCATCGGCCACCTCGTCCAGCGTCTCAAACACCGCGCGGCCTTCACGGTCGACCTTGTTGACAAAAGTGATGATCGGCACCGACCGCAGGCGGCAGACCTCGAACAGCTTGCGGGTCTGCGGCTCGATCCCCTTGGCCGCGTCAATCACCATGATCGCGGAATCGACCGCCGTCAGCGTGCGATAGGTGTCTTCGGAAAAGTCCTCGTGGCCCGGCGTGTCGAGCAGGTTGAAGGTTACCCCGTCGCGCTCGAAAGTCATCACCGAGGAGGTGACCGAGATCCCGCGCTGCTGTTCGATCTTCATCCAGTCCGAGCGCGCCCGCCGCGCCGCGCCGCGCGCCTTGACCTCGCCCGCCAGGTGGATCGCCCCGCCCTGCAGCAGCAGCTTCTCGGTCAGCGTGGTCTTGCCCGCGTCAGGGTGCGAGATGATGGCAAAGGTACGGCGATTGGACATGGTGGCGCGCCTTAGCGAGGCCGATGACCAAAGTCATCGTTCTTGTCGCCATCCCCTTCTGCGTCATCCCAGCCCATCCTTGAGCAAGGCGTTGGCCGTTGCCGCCACCTCGCCCAGGTCCGCCTGCGCATCCATCACGCCGAAGCGCAGGCCAAGGAACACGTTCATCCCCATGATCGCCCAGGCATGCGTCTCAGTCGGCTCAACCCCCAACTCACCCCGCGCCCGCGCCGCCTGGAGGCGCTCGAGGATGCGGGCGGCGGTTGTCAGGTAGTGCGCCCGCCAGTCTTCGGGCGCGACGAATTCGGCCTCATCGATGATCCGGTAAATCTCTTTGTGCTCGCGGGCGAAGCGCAGGAAGGCCTCAAGCGCCACACCTTCGGCCTTGATCGCGCCGCCGCGGTGTTCGCGCAGTACCGGCGCAACGTGATCGCGCACCCGCCCGCTCATGTCCGCGACCAGCGCCTTGAACAGCGCCTCCTTGCTTTCAAAGTAGGTGTAGAAGCTGCCAAGGGCCACGCCGGCGCGCTGGGTGATCGAAACGATCGAGCTGTCGTGGAAGCCCTTGTCGCCAAATTCGGCCGCCGCAGCATCAAGGATCGCGCGCTGTGTGCGGCGCCCACGCTCGGTGCGCGGCTCGCGCGGCTGAAGGGCCGCTGCGTCATCCATCCCTAAGCTCCCCTTCCGGGCGGGCCGTGCCGCCACTGTGGCACTTGCGCCACGTTTCCCCACCATTCGCGCGTCCTTTCGCTGGGCGCAAGCATAGAGAAGTTGAAACATGGTTCAACTTTTATATAAGGCGGCGATGGAGCCTGGGGGCACAGCCGCACAGGCATGAGGATTTTTGGGAGGAGCCCACCGATGCGTACCACTGCCCTGCTCTGCCGAGCTTCGCTGATCGCCAGCGCTTTTGCCGGCCTCACTGCCGTACCCGCCTATGCCCAGGAAGGCGCCAACGCCGACGAAGGCGATGCCATCATCGTCACTGCCCGCCGCCGTGAGGAAAGCCTGACCGACGTGCCGATCGCGATCACCGCGCTCTCAGGCGATCAGCTGGCAGCCGCCGGCGCGCAGGACATTACCGCGGTTGCCGAAACCGTCCCGAACGTGACGCTGGAGCCCAGCCGCGGTTCGAACTCCACCCTCACCGCCTTCATCCGCGGCGTTGGCCAGCAGGATCCGGTCTCCGGCTTCGAGCAGGGCGTCGGCATCTACCTTGACGACGTTTACCTGAATCGCCCGCAGGCCGCCGTGCTCGATATCTATGATGTCCAGCGGATCGAAGTGCTGCGCGGCCCCCAGGGCACGCTTTATGGCCGCAACACGGTTGGCGGCGCGATCAAGTACGTCACCCGCCGCCTTGACGATCAATTCCGCGTTTCGGCCCGCGCCACCTACGGCAGCTACAACCAGGCCGATGGCGTCCTGTCGATGAGCACCCCGATCGGTTCCGGCGTGGTCCGCGTGGGCGGTGCCGTAGCGCGGCTGACCCGCGACGGCTTCGGCAAGAACCTGACCACCGGCCTCGACAACTACGACAAGGACGTATGGGCGGCGCGCGGCACGATCGAAGTCCACGCGACCGACTTCTTCGCGCGTCTTTCAGGCGATTACACGCTCGACAAGTCCAACCCGCGCGGCGGCCACCGGCTGATCCCGGGCCTGCTGGGCGGCGCCCCGGTGCTGGCCAACGTCTATGACACCCGCGGCGGCCTGAACGATCCGAAGCAGCGCGTAGAAGCCTATGGCGGTTCGCTGTTTATGGAAGCGACCCCCAATGACTGGCTGACCTTCCGCTCAATCACCGCGGTCCGGCGCGACGATTCGGCCACTCCGATCGACTTCGACGCGCTGCCTGCCGCCGACGTTGACGTGCCGGGCTATTACTTCAACCGCCAGCTCAGCCAGGAACTGCAGGTGCTGGTCGATGCCGGCCCGCTCAAGGGCCTGGTCGGGATGTATTACCTCAACGCTTCGGCGCTGACCCAGTTTGACGTGCGGCTGTTCACCAATGCCGCCGGCTTCCCGGGACTGACCGCCTTCACCAATGCTGACATCGGCACCGACACGATCGCCGCCTTCGCCGATTTCACGTATGACTTCAGCGATCAGCTCAGCCTGTCGCTGGGCGGCCGCTACACCTGGGACAAGCGCACCGGCTACATCCTGCGCCAGAACTACCTGCTGGGTGGTTCGCCGGTGTTCGGGGGGGCTGGTACCGCGTTCGGCGCACCGAGCACCAACTTCCGCGGTTCGGAAACCTTCAAGAAGTTCACGCCCAAGGCGACGCTGAGCTTCAAGCCCAACCCCGATACCACGCTCTACGCCTCCTACTCGCAGGGCTTCAAGGGCGGCGGGTTCGACCCGCGCGGCGTGGGCAACAATGCGCCTGACCTGAACCGTGACGGTGTCCGCTCCGACGCCGAAATCGCGGATTTCCTCTCGTTCTCACCCGAAACGGTCAACAGCTACGAAGTGGGCGCTAAGGCCGATTTGCTCGATCGCCGCGTCTATCTGGCCATGGCGGCCTTCCACATGGACTACACCGACGTCCAGATCCCGGGCTCGGTCGCATGCGTCTCCGGTGGCGTGCCGACCTTCTGCGGCGTTGTCTCTAACGCCGGCAAGGCACGGCTGCGGGGCTTCGAACTGGAAACCCGGGCCAAGCTGATCGATACCGACAGCAGCAGCCTGACCTTCACCGGTTCGCTGGGTTACATCGACGCCAAGTACAAGACCTACATCACCAACATCGGCGGCGTGCCGACCGATGTGGCTGCCTTCCGCAAGATCCAGAACACTCCGGCCTGGACCGGCAGCGCGAGCCTGGATTACGGCATGGCCGTTGGCGATGGCCGGCTCAACCTGACTGCCGGCATGTCGTTCAAGAGCCGGACCTACCAGTTCGAAATCCCGATCCCGCAGATCGATCAGCCGGCTTATCAGCTGGTCGATGCCAGCATCGTCTACCGCGCTCCGGACAACCGCTGGACGCTGGGGGTCTATGGCAAGAACCTGACCAACGAGCGGGTCAAGACTTCGGGCTACAACTTCATGGCCGGTAATGCGACGACCGGGGTTCTGGCCCAGCCGTTCGTTTCCTCGCTGGGCCGCGAAGGCGTGCTGACCGCGTTCTACGCGCCGCCGCGCCAGGTCTTTGTGACCGGCACGATCAGCTTCTGATCGGCTCCACCTGACGGTGCCTTCCGCCGCCCTCCGCGCCATGCGCGGGGGGCGGTTTCATTTTTGACGGCGCAGCACAACGTAGACCGCGCCCGAGCCGCCGTGGCGTTGATGCGCGGTTCGCACGGCGGCAATCCGCGCAGCATGCGGGCCGGCTGCCAACCAGTCGAGCAGCTTGGCCCGGATCGCCCCGCGCCGCTCGGACCGGTCGGCCGCCGCCACCGGTCGCGGCTTGCCAGTGATCACCAGTACGAGCCGCGCGCCCATGGCGGCCGCCTGAGCCAGCCCGGTATCGAGCCGGGCATGGGCCGCTTCAAGCGAGTGGCCATGCAGGTCGAGCGTGAAATCGGGCGAAAGCTGGGCCTTGGCCAGCTTGCGCTCCCACGATCCATCCAGACCATAGCGATCCAGCGGGCGGACTGGATCAGTCCGGGGCGGGGGCGCCAGCAATGGTGGCGGAATGCGCCCGCGGGGCTTGGTCACCACCACCGGGACGGAAGCAGGTTCGGCAACCTTGGCCGCAGCTTTCGCAAGGCGCGATTCCAGCGGAGCCACGGTGCTGGCGACGCGCGCCCACAGCGCCGCTTCGGCGGGGGTCAACCCGCGCGGCGCGCGCATCAGCGATTGCCCAAGCGGACCAGAGTTCCCTTCGGCAACAGCAACAGGGCGTTCCCCCGACTGCTCATGCCGCCAGCGATCGTGCGCGCCTCATCGCCAGCACCCCAGAAGGTGTCGAAGCGGTTAGCGCCCTTGATCGCACCGCCCGTATCCTGGGCAATCCACAATCCGTTGGCCTCTGCGCGGTCCATCGCCTCCAGCCAGACCGGCGCGCCCAGTGGCACGAAGGCCGGATCGGTCGCTACGCTGCTTTCGCGCCGCACCGGCACCCCCAGCGCGCCCAGCGGGCCGTCCCCGGTCAGTTCGCGAAAGAACACGAAGCTGCGGTTCTCGCGCATCAGGGCCTTCCCGGCCTCGGGATTCTCGCGGACATATTGCATGATGCCCTGCATCGAGCCCGAATACTGGCCCGGTCCGGTTCCCAGCAGCCCGCGCTGGCGCATCAGACCGCCGATGCCGGTATAGGCATGGCCATTCTGCCCGGCGTACCCAATCCGGATCACGCTGCCATCAGGAGCCCGTAAGCGGCCCGACCCCTGGATCTGCAGGAAGAACATCTCCAGCGTGTCGGCCGCCCAAGCGATTTCCAGCCCCTTGCCTTCCAGCGCGCCATCATAGATCTCGCCGCGATCGAAATAGGGCACGAAGGCGCCGCTGGCGTCATAGCGGCCCAGCGGCATGGTGCCATTGGCGTTGGGCGCAGCCTCGCCCGGCTTGGCCCGGACGAGGTCCGGCGGCAGGCGATAGACCGGTATGTCAAAGCCTGGTTGGCGGGTACGGACACCTGCGATCTCAGGCTCGTAATAGCCCGTGGCAAACGCCTTGCCATCGGCGATCCGGGCCGTTTCAAAATGCTGATCAAAGAACCGCAGCGCCTGGCTTTCCGGCCACTTTTCAGCTGCGGTACAGGCCGGTTGCCAGTCTGCCGGGCGAGTCAGGCCGGTGCCGTCCTCCCGTATGATCAGGCGCGGACAGCTCTCGCGGAACGAAGCCAAGGCGCTGGCGGCATCAGCGGGCTGAATGCCCAGGGCATCGACACGTGGGCCGGCCCAAAAGCCGGCGGCCAGCGCGGTTGCGGCGGCGACGCCGGCTGGCGGCTGCTGGATCGGTATCTTGGGAGCGGGAATGATCCGGCCGCAAGCAGCAAGCAACGCCAGCCCGGCCAGCGCTGCAAACCCCCGAAGCCACATCGCGATCAGGCCTCGTCAGTCTCGTCAAGCAGCCAGTCAGGCGAAGCAGAGGTCACGTCGCGGCTGAAGGTCCACAGATCGCGCGCTTCGACCGCATCGTTAAGCGATCCAGCCACGACCACGCCATCGGCGTTGCGGGTCACGGCGGCAATATCGGCGGCAAAGCGCACGGTGATGCGCGCCATCGGGGCCTGGTAGGCCGCCGCAACGATCACAGCCTCCTCAATCCGGACCAGCCGGTTGTCGAGCACTTCACCGGCTGCCTCACGCGCGGCAATAGCGTTCGCAAAGCCGTCATAGACGTCACGATCGCACAGCTCGTCCAAGGTTTCCCGGTCACCCTTCCAGAAAGATTCGAGAATCATGCGATAGGCGCCCTTGGCGCCTTCGAGGAAGGCGGTGATGTCAAAACGGCGATCAGCAGCGGCAATCTCGCGCAGGCCGCGTTCAATCGCCGGAGTAACCCCGGGGACCGGCATACGCGCCGGCGCAGCACCCCGATCAAGGGTATCTCCGCCAGAAACCCGCGGCGTTTCGGTCGGACGCGGGCCCTGAATGACTTCCTCTTCATGCTCCGACCGGCGGCCGAGCACCGAATAGAGCCGCAGGCCCAGAAAGGCCGCGATCATGGCGAGGATGACGATCTCGACGGTCTTGTCCACGTAGCTAGTCCCTGCCGCAGCAGCGCGGCTCTGCCCTTCCCTAGGCCTAAATAGGTAGCTTAGACAAATGAACAACGCGTGGACGGCGCTCTGGCGGCAATTTTTTGCGACAAGTGGGGCAAGCCGGTCACAGCACCGGGCAGTCGCTGCAAAATCCTTTGCGGCGGCTGGCGGGCAATGCTAGGCGCGCGGCCAATTTTCATCACATTGCAGTGAAAGCAGGAACAATGGCCGAAGAAGGCAACATCATCACCGACCTGGGCATGGAAGGCCCCGCCGCCAACGGCGCAGACACCCTCCCTTCGGCTGGCGTTATCTCCCAGTATGTCAAGGATCTCTCGGTCGAGAATCCCAATGCGCCGGAATGCTTCCAGTGGACGGATGCGCCGCAGATCGACGTGCAGTTCAATATCGGCGCCCGCCCCCTCAGTGAGGAAGTGAGCGAAGTCGAGCTGAAGATTGAGCTCAAGTCGGTGGGCGCCTCGGGCACGGCCTTCATCATCGATCTGTCCTATTGCGCGCTGATCGGCATGCGCAATCTCGACGAAGCACAGATGCACGCCTTCACTTATGCCGAAGCCCCGCGCATCCTGTTCCCCTTCGCTCGCCGGGTTATTGCCGATGCGGTGCGCGATGCCGGCTTCCCGCAGCTGCTGCTTGAGCCAATTGATTTCAACGGCATCTACCTGCAGCAGCTTGCTGCCAAGCAGGCCCAGGAAGAAGGCCAGGGCGCTCCGTCCGGAAACGCCTGACCCGGTAAGCGGGTGAGGTTGCCGCGATGAGCCTGATCAAGAACGTCAGCACGATTGGCGGGTTGACGGCCATCAGCCGCGTATTTGGCTTTGCCCGCGACATGCTGCTGGCGCGCGTGCTTGGCGCCGGCGGTGTAGCCGATGCCTGGCAACTGGCGTTCCAACTGCCCAACATCTTTCGCCGCCTGTTTGCGGAAGGGGCCTTCGCCTCGGCCTTCGTGCCGCTGTTCAACCAGCGGATGACGAACGACGGGGACATTTCCGACGCGCGCAGCTTCGCCAACGAAATGCTGGCCGTGCTGATCCCGATCCTGATCGTGTTTTCGGCTCTGCTGCTGATGATCATGCCGTGGGTCATGGGCCTGTTCGCCAGCGAAGCGCTCGCTGCCGATGCGGAGCGGTTCGATCTCGGCGTGATGATGGCGCGGATCGCCTTTCCCTATCTGGCGCTGATGAGCCTGGCGACGCTGCTGGCGGCGATCCTCAACTCGCTGTCGCGCTTTGCCGCTGCCGCAGCGGCTCCGATCCTGCTCAACCTGTGCCTGGTTGGCGCCCTGATCCTGGGGGCAATGGAAGGGACCAGCGAGGCGGCCAAGCAGACCACCGGGATTTACCTGGCGATCTCTGTCTCGCTGTCGGGCCTGCTGCAACTCTTGTGGCTCTATTTCTGGGTCCGTCGCACTCAGTTCCGGCTCGGGCTGCAGCGCCCCCGGCTGACCCCCGGGGTGCGGGAATTTGGCAAGCTGGTGCTCCCGGCCGTGTTCGGCGCGGGGGTCTACCAGATCAGCCGTTTCATCGACCTGTTCTTCATCGCTACCCTGCCGGACAAGAGCATCAGTTACTTGAGTTATGCCGACCGGCTCAACCAGTTGCCGATGGGGATCATCGGTATCGCGCTGGGAACGGCCATTCTCCCGGCACTGTCACGGTTTGTCGCCCAGAATGACGGCGACGGTGCGTTCCGCCTGCAAAGCAATGCCTTTGAATTGGCAATGCTGCTGACCCTGCCCGCGGCGGTCGCGCTGTACATCGCCGGTCCGGCGATCACGAGTGCCTTTTATGTTGGCGGCGCCTTCACCGTGGCGGATGGGCTTGCGACAGGGGCGGTGGTCGGCGGCTTGGTGGTCGGCCTGCCGGCCTATGTCCTCGTCAAGGTGCTGGTACCCAACTACTTCGCGCGCAAGGACACGCGCACACCGGTCATTACCGCCGCGGGTTCGCTGCTTATCAACATTGGCCTCAACCTCGTGCTGGTGCCGCGCTATGGCATTGTTGGCCTGGCGCTGGGTGGCTCGCTGGCGGCCTGGGCCAACGCAGCGATGCTCTACGCCATGCTGCACCGGCGCGGGCACTATCGCCTTACTGCCCAAGTGGCCGGCCGGATCGCACGGATCATGCTGGCGGCCGCACTGATGGGCGCAGCATTGTTGTTCGCGCTGCCCTTGGCCGGCAATGCCTTTATCGGTGCACCGTTAGAGCGGATTGTCGCGATCGGAGCGATTGTCGGCCTGGGTCTGATCGTCTTTTTCGGCAGCGCCTGGGCCGTGGGCGTTGTCAATCGCGACACAATCGGCCAGTTGCGGCGCCGTCAGCTTTAAGGGTTATCAGACCATGCGCGTCGTTTCCGGCATCCAGCCCACGGGCAACCTGCACCTCGGCAATTACCTGGGCGCAATCCGCAACTGGGTGCGGATGCAGGACGATGTCGCGGCGCAGGGCGGGCAATGCCTATTCTTCCTGGCCGATCTTCACGCGATCAGCCAGCCGCACGTGCCGGCCGAACTTTCCGCCAATACCCGGGAGATGACTGCCGCGCTGATCGCCTGCGGGATCGATCCGGCCCGCTCGATCCTGTTCAACCAGACCCAGGTGACCGAACACGCCCAGTTGCAATGGCTGCTCAACGGTACGGCCCGGATGGGCTGGCTCAACCGCATGACCCAGTGGAAGGACAAGGCTGGCAAGAACCGCGAAGGGGCCTCGGTCGCGCTGTTCACTTACCCCGTACTACAGGCCGCCGACGTCCTGCTTTACCAGGCCACGCACGTGCCGGTGGGTGAGGATCAGAAGCAGCACCTCGAGCTGGCGCGCGACATTGCGCAGAAATTCAACAACGACTTTGCCAGCGAAACCGCGCCGGTCTTCACCCTGCCCGAGCCAATCATTCCGGCCGAAGCCGCCCGGATCATGAGCCTGCGCGATGGCAGCGCCAAGATGAGCAAGTCCGATCCATCGGACATGAGCCGGATCAACCTGACCGACGATGCCGATACGATCATGGCCAAGGTCCGTAAGGCCAAGACCGATCCCGAGCCGCTGCCGGGCGAGGTGGCCGGGCTTGAAGGTCGCCCCGAGGCGGCCAATCTGGTCGGGATCTATGCAGCGCTCGCCGGCACCAGCCAGGCGGCTGTGCTGGCGCAGTTCGGTGGCCAGGGCTTTGGCGCGTTCAAGCCGGCACTGGGCGAATTGCTGGTCGAGAGCCTCGCGCCGATCAACGCGCGATTTGTTGAGCTGCGGCAGGACCAGTCTGCGCTAGATGCGATCCTGCGCGATGGCGCCGCCCGTGCGCGTGCACTGGCCGCGCCGACGCTGGCGGCAACCTACGCGGCGCTCGGCCTGGTGCGCGGCTGAACCAGCGGTATTCAAGCCCGATTAAGCCGGATGCTGGCAAAACCGCCAGCAATGCTAATCTAAGCGCTGATCCGTGGGTCGATTCGCCGGCGGAGAGGGACAATGGAGTTCGGGTTCGATGTCACACGCAACCGTTTCACCGATTTCACGGCTGAAGCTGGCGGTCATTCCGCTCCTGCTGCTGACGCTGAGCGCCTGCGCCAGCAATTTCAACAGCAAGGTGACCCGTTTCTCAAGCCAGCTACCCGCGCCGCAAGGCCAGACCTTTGCCGTAGTCGCCGATGATCCGGCGCTGGCCGGTGGGCTGGAATTCGCCCAGTATGCCCGATTGGTCGAGGCCCGGATGCAAGCGCTGGGCTACACCCCCGCCCCGGCCGAAACCGCAACCATGCTCGTTCGGTTTGAATATGGCGTGGACAAGGGACGCGAGCGCGTTCGTCAGACGCCCGGTTTCTATGACCCCTACTGGTCCAGCTGGTACGGTCCACGGGCCGGCTACTGGGGGTATCGCCGCCGCGGCGGCTGGCATGGCCCGTCCTCCGCCTGGGGTTATGGCTGGTACGATCCCTGGTTCGATGGCGGCTATGAGCAATACACCGTCTACACCAGCGGGATCAGCCTGAAGATCGATCGCAAGGCCGATGGCCAGCGCCTGTTCGAAGGCAAGGCCGAGGCCGCATCGCTCTCCAACCGGCTGGGCTACCTCGTGCCTAACCTGGTCGAAGCCATGTTCACCGATTTCCCCGGCAATTCGGGTGAGACTGTGCGGATTTCGGTTGCGCCGGAAAAGAAGCGCGGCAAGTAACAACAACAATACCGAGTAGGCGGGCCTGGCAACGGGCCCGCCTTTTCGTTGCGCTCAGGCCTTGAGCGAGACGACCCCGCCGGTCGAGCCGAAACCGCCGGCACCACGCGCCGTTTCATCGAGTGACGACACCTCGACCCATGCGGCCCGCGTGACTGGCGCAAGTACCAGTTGTGCGACCCGATCGCCGCGGCGGAATACAAAATCCTCGCTGCCATGGTTGATCACGATGATCTTGAGTTCACCGCGATAATCGCTGTCGATCGTGCCAGGGCTGTTGGGCAGCGAAATTCCGTGCTTGAGCGCGAGGCCTGAACGCGGCCGGACCTGCACTTCGTAACCATCGGGAATTGCCAGGGCGAGCCCGGTGGCCACCGCGTGGCGACCGCCCGGCGCAATCGTTACATCCTCGGCCGCAATCACGTCCATGCCCGCTGCTCCAGCCGTGGCATAGGCCGGCAAGTCCAGCCCTTCGCCGTGCGGCAAGCGCATAACCGCCACAGGAACTTCAACCGGCGAGTGCATCAGCAATCCTTTCAACCAGCGCCCCGGCCACCTGGTCCTTGGGCATTTCGGGCAAGTGCTCAATGCCGTTACTGGTCACGATATGGACGGCGTTGACCTCTCCGCCCATTACATCGCCGGACACATCATTGGCCACAATCCAGTCGGCCCCCTTGCGCTTCCGCTTTTCCTTGGCGTTATCGAGCACACGTTCAGTCTCGGCAGCGAAGCCGACGACCAGCCGGGGTCGCTTGTCGCTGACCGCTACCATCGAGAGGATATCCGGATTTTCCGTCAACCGCAGCGCCGGCGGGGCCGAGCCGCGCTTTTTCATTTTCTCGCTTGCCACGTCCTGGGTGCGCCAATCAGCCACAGCGGCGACCATCACGGCGGCATCGGCGGGCAGCGCGCGCTTGACCGCCTCAGCCATTTCCCGAGCTGTTTCGACATCGATCCGGTCAACCCCGGGCGGTGTCGGCAGCGCAACCGGCCCGGACACCAGCGTTACCCGAGCCCCGGCCCGAGCCGCTGCGGCGGCAATGGCAAAGCCCTGTTTGCCGGACGAGCGGTTGGCGATGTAGCGAACCGGATCGATCGGCTCATGCGTCGGTCCGGCAGTAACAAGCACGTGCTTGCCGAACAGGGGGCGGTGCGCAGGCTCTTCCTCGAAATCAGGCTGTCCGGTGAGCGGGTCATCCAGATCCGCGTTCGTAGCTGCTTCGCCGGCTTCAGGCGGGGCCTGGTCCATCACCAGATGATTGATCGCACTGGCGTCGGTCGGCGGCGCCGCGCGGGCCTTGCCCTTCCTGACCAGAATTGGCCCCGCATCCACATCGGCCGACACGGGCGGCAGATCGGGCAGCGGCGGCTCAAGCTGGGGCAAATCCTCGATTTCCGCCTCTTCCGGCAGTTCCTCGTCTTCGAAGACAATCCGGGTACTGGTCGTCCGCTGGATCAGGTTGCC
>JBIIDJ010000040.1:0-21189 GCA_044238415.1 Novosphingobium sp. | reverse complement strand
AAGACATTGAGGCGATAGAACAGGTCTTCCCGGAACCGTCCGGCGGCCACTTCAGCCGGGAGGTCGCGGTTTGCGGCAGCAATGATCCGCACGTCCACCTTGACGGGGCGAGTGGCGCCGATCGGCACGACTTCGCTTTCCTGCAGGGCGCGCAGCAACTTGGCCTGGAGCGCGAGCGGCATCTCAGCAATTTCGTCAAGCAACAGGGTGCCGCCATCTGCAGCGCGGAAAAAACCTTCGTTGGCCTGGGCGGCGCCGGTGAAGGCCCCCTTCTGGTGGCCGAACAGAAGCGCCTCGAGCATGGATTCGGGCATGGCGGCGCAGTTGACGGCCACGAATGGTCCGTGGCGGCGCGGGCTGCGATCATGGATGAAGCGGCTTAGGACTTCCTTGCCGGTGCCGGTAGGACCTGCAATCAACACCGGGATGTCGCTTGCGGCCAGCCGCTCGGACAGGGCCAGCAGCGACAGGCTTTCCGGATCGGCGGCAATCGGTGCACCTTGCGGGGTCAAGGCGGCAAGACAAGCGGCCAATGTCCCTTCGCCCATCGGGTCGCGATAGACCAGGTGCATGCGTGACCGGTTGTCGGTGCGCTGCAGGGTAGGGCGGGCGGCCCGTTCCAACACCAGGCAAGGAGCAGGTCCCGCTGGCATCGGATCCTGCGGGCAGCGCAGCGCTGGTTTTGCGCTCGACGTTCCAAGATCCAGCAAGGCGGCCAGCCGATCTGCCAAAGCTCCGTGCTGTCGTCGGGCCGTTTCGCTCAAATCCAGAGCCGTCATAAACTATCATCCCCGGTGTTTTGTTAGATGACGCTCCTATTGTTCAAGTGTGGCAAACGGTTCTGTAACCTCTCGATACGGAGACCTACCTAAAAAGGAAATTGTTCGGTCCCGCCCTTAAAGTTTCGCGGGAAATGTCGCTCTTAGCCCCGGCAGTCGCGTCGGATGGTCCGTTCGCGGCAAGCTGGTCGAGATGATCAACGGGAGTACCGAACATGGCCGTAATCAACACTAACATCGGCGCGATCAAGGCTGCCAACGCCTCGAATGCCGCCAACAAGTCGCTGGGCGTGGCGATGGAGCGCCTGTCCACTGGCAAGCGCATCAACAGCGCCAAGGATGACGCCGCTGGCCTCGCCATTGCCACCAGCATGACCGCTCAGGTCCGCGGCATGAACCAGGCGATCCGCAACGCGAACGACGGCATCGGGCTCGCGCAGACCGCTGAAGGCGCGCTGGGCGAAGTCACCAACATGTTGCAGCGTATCCGCGAGCTGGCGGTCCAGTCGGCTTCGGGCACCTATCAGGATTCGACCGATCGCGCCTACATGCAGGCGGAAGTCGATGAGCTTACCGCTCAGATCGATCAGGTTGTCACCAACACCAAGTTCAACGGCGTCACCCTGTTCGATGGCTCTACTGCTTCGGTAACGATCCAGACCGGTGCCGACGGTTCCGACACGGTTGACCTGGCGATGGCCGACCTGAGCTCGCTGGCTGCCAGCGGCGGTGCCGCCGGTTCCTACGACGTGTCGACCTCGACTGCGGCCAACGGCCTGCTGACGACGATCGACGGTGAACTGGACAGCATCAACTCGGCTCGCGCCGGGCTGGGTGCCGGCCAGAGCCGCCTTGAATCGGTAGTTAACAACCTTACGAGCAACGCCACCAACCTGGCCGATGCCCGCAGCCGCATCGAAGACGCCGACTACTCGGCTGAAACGACCGCGATGGCCAAGGCCCAGATCCTGTCGCAGGCTTCGACCGCGATGATCGCGCAGGCCAACCAGAGCCAGCAGAACGTGCTGTCGCTGCTCCGCTAATCCGGGTCGCAATACACGAAGAAGGGGTCGGGCCGCAGGGCTCGGCCCCTTTTCGTTGTAAATGAGACTTCGGCGGTGGCGGGCCTTGCCCGCGCCCCGCCCCGCCGTTAAGGGCCGCGGCATCATGCTCAGCACACTCACTCCCCAGCCCGCCGATGCCCTGCTTGCCCTGATCAAGCTCTATGCAGCCGATCCGCGCAGCGACAAGATCGACCTCGGCGTCGGGGTCTATCGCACGGGCCAGGGCGATACGCCGGTCTTCGCCTCGATCAAGGCGGCCGAGCAGAAGCTGATCGATACCCAGACTTCCAAGAGCTACCTTGGCCCAGAGGGTGACATGGGCTTTGTTCACGCCCTGATGCCCTATGTCTTTGGCGCCGCGGACCCCACGATGGGCGGTCGGATCGAAGGGATGCAAACTCCCGGCGGGACCGGCGGCGTCCGCCTGGCCGTGGCCCTCGCCAAAAAGGCCGGTGCGCCGCGGATCTGGATGGGCACGCCGAGCTGGCCGAACCACGCCCAGATCTTTGCCGACCTTGGCCTTGAGCTGAAGGGCTTCACCCACGCCACTGCCGCCGGCGTGGTCGACATGGATGCGCTGCGCGCCGCGATCGCCGCAGCCGCGCCGGGGGATGCAATCCTGCTGCACGGCTGCTGCCATAATCCCTCGGGGATCGATTACAGCGAAGCCCAGTGGGACGAGATTGCGGCGTTGGTGGCCGAAGCGAAGCTACTCCCCATCCTTGACCTGGCCTACCAGGGCCTTGGCCAGGGTATGGAGGCCGACGCCTATGGCCTTCGCCGCGTGCTGGCTGCCGTGCCCGAAGCGCTTGTCGCCTATTCGTGCGACAAGAATTTCGGGATGTATCGCGACCGAGTTGGCGCGGTCTACGCAATGGTCGCCGATCCGGCCCAGCTGCCTGCCGTGCTGTCGCATGGCTATGCGCTGGCCCGTGCCGCCTGGTCGATGCCGCCCGATCATGGCGCCGCCGCAGTGCGCCTGATCCTGGAAGACCAGGCGCTGGTGAAACTGTGGCTTGACGAACTCGACACGATGCGCGCCCGCATGCGCCAGGTTCGCGCCCGGTTGGCTGAGGCGGGCACTGCTGGCAGCGTCGATCTGACCCCACTGGGCAGCCAGAACGGCCTGTTCTCGGTCCTGCCGCTGAATGGCGAGCAGATCCTGAAGCTGCGCGAAGAGCACGGCATCTACATGGCGGGTTCGGGCCGGATTAACGTGGCCGGTCTGACCATGGGCAACATCGACAAGTTTATCGCCGCTGTCGCTGCGGTCAGCGCCTGAGATGGAGCGTCAGCCGGTCCTTGAAGGGGAACGGCTGCAGTTGCGCCCGCTGCTGGCCGACGATTGGGCGGCCATGTACGCCATCGGGTGCGATCGTGAGCTCTGGGCGATCCACCCGCAGCATGACCGCTGGCAGGAGCCGGTGTTCCGCCAATTCTTCGAAGATTCGCTGGAACGGGGCGGTGCCCTTGCCGTGATTGACAAGGCCAGCGGCGCGCTGGTCGGTTCGTCGCAGTACAAGCTGCCGGCCGATGGCGCGGTGGAAATTGGCTGGACCTTCCTGGCCCGCAGTCATTGGGGTGGAACGTACAATCGCGAACTCAAGCGGCTGATGCTGGATCACGCCTTCCGTTTCGTCGATCGCGTCGAATTCCGCGTGGGCGAATGCAACCTGCGGTCGTGTCGGGCACTGGAGAAGATCGGCGCCCGCCAGACGGAACGGGTCGACATGGTTAAGGTCCCGGACGGGGGCCGGATGCGCCACGTGATTTTCGAGATCACCCGCGAGGGGTTTGCCAACGGCCCACTCAACCCCTGAGCGCTTGCATCCGCTGCAGATAACGGGCCAGCACATCAATCTCGAGATTGACCGGATCGTCTGCCTGCAGGTTGCCCAGCGTGGTAACGTCAGCGGTGTGCGGAATGATATTGAGCATGAAGCGGCAAGTGCCATCCGCCTCGTCCTCGACTGCGTTGACCGTTAGCGACACCCCGTCAACCGTGATCGAGCCCTTGGGAGCAACGTAGGGAGCCAGGTCCTTGGGTGTCGCGATCCAGAACTGGATCGAGCCGCCGGTCTCCTCCCGGCTGGCGACGCGCCCCACCGCATCGACATGGCCGGTCACGATATGCCCGCCCAGTTCATCGCCCAGCTTGAGGGCCTGTTCGAGGTTGAGCTGGCGCCCTGCGGTCCACTGGTTCTGCGCTGTGCGGCTTACGGTTTCACCGGAAACATCGACGGCGAACCAGGCATCGCCAGCTTCTCCGCCACGCTCGACCACGGTCAGGCAAACGCCCGAGCAGGCGATCGAAGCGCCAATGGCAATCCCGGCGGGATCATATGGGCAGGCGATCACGCAACGCAGATCGCCCTGGGTGCGGACTTCGCGGATCGTGCCGACGGCGGTGATAATTCCGGTGAACATTACCCGCGCTCGTAAACATGGAGCGTGTCCTTGCCAAGCTGGCGTGTATCAACCAGCCGCCAGGCCTGGTCGATCGCCAATGCGGCTTCCGCCAGTTCGGGCAGAGCGGGTCCGTCGCCTCTGACCGCGCGCGGAGCGCGGTACAGCATCATCCGGTCGACCAGCCCGGCCGCCAGAAAGGCCCGCGCTGTCTTGGCTCCGCCTTCTACCATCAGGTATTGGGCCGGGGCCAACCGGGCGATTTCACCCGGAGCGGGCAGGGCCAGCCAGCCGTCAGGAGTAGCACCACGGGTCAGCAGCCAGCGCTCTGGGCTGCGATCGGCGAGGCCTGGCAAGCGCACGTCGAGCCGCGGATGGTCTGCCTCAAGCGTCCCGCGCCCGACCAGGATCGCATCCATCTTCGCGCGCCAGGCATGGGTGTGTGCGCGCGCTTCCGGCCCGGTCAGCCACTGCCCTTCGCCCGGTGGTGGGCTCAGGCGGCAGTCCGCAGAAAGTGCCAGCTTCAGAGTGACTTCGGGCCGGGCATGGTCGCAGCGGATCAGGAAGCCGGATAGGCTGGCCCGACATGCCGGGTGGTCGATCAGCTCGACTGGCACCCCGGCTGCACGGACGCGCTCGATCCCGGCTCCGGCAGTGCGAGGGTCGGGATCGTGACAGCCGACCACCACCCGGGCGAGGTTGGCACCGGCAAGCAGGTCGGCACAGGCCGGTCCCCGCGGGCTGACATGGGCGCAGGGTTCCAGCGTGACATAGAGGGTTGCGCCGCGCGCTGCTGCGCCGGCTGCGGCCAGGGCCATGGCCTCGGCATGAGGCCTCCCGCCGGGCTGGGTCCAGCCGCGCCCGACGACCCGGCCATCCTTGACGAGGATCGCTCCGACAGCCGGATTGGGGCGGCTCAGCGGGCGGCCGCGCGCGGCGAGCGCAGCGGCAGCGGCCAGCCAGCGATGGTCGTCTTCAGCGCTCAACCGGCGGTTGCTCTGGTGCGATCAGGGCTTCGGCGGCGGCTCTCGCCTTGGCTGCTTCGGCTGCGCGCTCGGCTTCAGCCTCGGCGGCAATCTTGTCTACGTCCATGCCTGACGCCCGACCGAGGCCTGACCACAATTCGCGGCCCACGCGTTCACGCTCGGCATTGAGCTTCTCAAGCTCTTCCTTGCGCTTTTGATTCTCGGCGATGAAGGCGCGGGTTTCCTCGGCGGTCCGGTCGATTGGCCAGGAATTGATATAGACCACTTCCGGCTTGGGCCGGGGGATTCGCCAGCTTTCCTGCGCCATGACCGAAAATATCCCCACGGTCAGCGCAGCAGAGACCAGGGCAATGCGCCAGCGATTGCGGCCGGCCTGCTTGAACACCACGGCAAAGTCGCCGATCGCGGCACCGGGGTTGACGTGCTGGAGAAATCTCATGCCCCCAAAGATAGGGCCTGATCCGGCGAAGCGCCAGCGGTCAGTTGTACTCGACCGTGATCGGGATCCGTCCGCGATAGTTGCCCCCACGCGCACCGCGCAGCACCAGCCTTGCCCCGAAGCTGAAGGTCAGTTCACCATTGGCGTCCAGCGTCGGGCGGCCAGGCAGGTCGGTGGTGAAGCCGGTCAGTTCGGCTGAACCGCCGTCGGGGGCCGTCATTGGCACGGTGCTTGGCAAGACAATCCGGACTTCGCGCAAGGGCTCACCGGTCACGCGGCCGCGCCCGGTCACCGGCATGCCGCCCAGGTTAACCACACCGCCGCCCGTCCGCTTCGATCCGCTTGCTGCATCGACTTCCGCGCTGCCGCCGTCGCGGCCGGCCAGGGCGAGCCGGGCGAAGTTCAGATCGGTGAAAATCTCCAGTGCCAGGGGTCGCTCACCCGGTTTTCCAGCCACATCACTGTAGCATAGCCGACAGCCGTCCTGACCAGTAGCCGGCGCCGCCAACAGCATGGACAAGGTCAGGGCGAGTGGGCGCAGCATGGCCCGATTGTCGGCGCTTATGGTTAAAACGCGGTTACGGGCTTACCCGAAGGCCGTGTAGAGGCTGCGGCCATCGCGTTTGAGCCAGCGGTTGGCAGAGCGCATATCGCCCTCGAACAGTGCTTCCAGATGCGCATGGAAGGCGGGCGAATGATCGAAATGAGTCAGATGTGCGACCTCGTGCGCTACGACTGATCGCCGCACGAAATCGGGCGCCATGATCAGCCGCCAGTTGATCCGGATGGTTCCATCGGCTGCGCAGGAACCCCACCGGCGCTGCGCGCGGTTTAGCGCAATCGGCGGGGCGCGGCGGCCATCGCGCAGGCAGTAATAGGCCAGGTCTTCGGTAAAATGGGCGAGTGCCTGTTGCTCCAGCCAGCGCTGGACCCGGCGTTCCAGGCTCTCGGCAGGGCCGCCGACGAGGAGTTCACCTTCACCGAGTACCACCTTGCGCGGCCTCACGGGATCATGGCGTAGGGTAAGCAGTTCGCCCCGATAGCGCAGCGGCAAGCCATCGCCGAGTTCGACCCGGGGCGGCACTTTGCCCAATTGCGAAGCGAGCCAGTCCGCCTTGGCCCGGGCAAAGGCGAGCGCCTCGGCGTTGCGGCCCCAGCGTGGCAGGGTCACGCGCACTTCGCTGCCATCGGGGGCCAGTCGCAGGGTCATCCGCTTGGCGGCTGCGGTCCGCCGGACGGCCAATGGCAGGAGGCGTCCGGCAACCTCAACCTGCGGCACATCGGCCGGCTTGCGCAGCAGCCAGTCAATCATCCGCCAGTTCCACCCCTGGCGGCAAAATCGCGTGCTGTTCGATCGGCCCGGCAAATTGCTCGCCGATCGCCCGTCCCCGCACCGAAATGCCTGCGCTGTGGACGGCTTCGGGATCGCCGCACACAAGGTAGTGCCAGTCAGGCAAGGGTAAGCCATCGGCGCGCAGCCGGTAGGCACAGGTTTCGGGCAGCCATTCCAGTTGGTGGGCCAGCGCCGGCGTTAGCTGCACGCAGTCGGGCACCTGGCGCTTGCGATCGCGATAGTCGCAACAGCGCGCGGTCTCCAGATCGAGTAGCTTGCAGGCGACATTGGTCATGTACACGGCGCCGGTATCTTCATCTTCCACCTTGTGCAGGCAGCAATTGCCGCAGCCATCGCATAAGGCTTCCCATTCGGCCCGGTTAAGGCTTTCGATCGGTCGTTCCCAGAAGCCGGGGCGCAGTGCAGTCATCGCACCATGACGGCAAGGTCCGCGGCGACTGCCTCAGCGCTCTTGTCGACAGCAAGGATAACCAGCGGCTTGCCGTCGGGGTCCATCAGATAGGCAAACCGGCTGTGGTCCATCAGGTAGGCGCCATTGCCCAGATCCTTGCCCCGCGCGGCATAGACGCGGAATGCCTTGGCGGCAGTATCGACTTCGGCCTGGGTGCCGGTCAGTCCGAGCAGGCGGGGGTGGAAGCTGTCAGTAAATTCCTTGACCACCTGTTGGGTGTCGCGCGTGGGATCGATTGTGGCGAACAGCGGTTGAACCTTGGCGGCCTTGGCCGGGTGCTGCTTTTCGAACTGCTGGAACCCGCGCATCATCACTGCGACATCGGTGGGGCAGGCATCGGGGCAGAAGGCATAGCCGAAATAGATCATCCGGTACTTGCCCTTGAAATCGTCCCAGGAATAGCGCTGGCCATCTTCGCCGGTCAGGGTGAAGGCGCCGCCGAAGGAGGCACCCTGGATGTCGGTGCCATTCAGCTGGGCGGGCGGGGCAGCTGCCTGCTGGCAGGCTGAAAGGACCAGGGCGGCGGCGATTGCGGTGACAAGGGGCTTGATCATGGCGCGGCGGTTCATGCTCTGCTAAAGCGCGCGGCGCAAGATGGCGGTGGGGCGATTCCCGCTGCAACAGGAGGATTTTCGGGTGCGCAGGTTCACTTTGCCGTTGTTCGCACTGGCTGCATTCTCGCTCACTGCGCCGGCGGCGGCGCAGTTTTCGGACAGCTACAAGTTCCTTGAGGCGGTTCGCAAGAAAGATGGGCAGGCCGTGACCGACGCCCTGGCCGAGCCCGGATCGACCCTGATCAACACCCGCGATATCACCAGCGGTGAAACCGGGCTGCATATCGTGACCAAGCGCCGTGACCTGACCTGGATGGAGTTCCTGATCGCCAAGGGCGCTAATGTGAACATGCGCGATTCCAAAGGAGTAACCCCACTGGTCGTCGCTACCAATGCCAATTTCATCGAAGGGGTGGAACTGCTGGTCGGCAAGGGCGCGCGGCTGGATGAAAGCAACAATGCCGGCGAAACTCCGCTGATCACGGCGGTCCACAACCGCAACACGGCGCTGATGCGGATCCTGCTCAAGGCCGGTGCCGATCCTGACCGGGCCGATAACTCCGGCCGGACCGCGCGGGACTATGCCAAGCTCGGCGGCGGCAATCTGCTGACCGAGATCGAGAACAACGCCAAGCCCAAGAACGCCAAGCCCAAGTCCTTCGGCCCGAAGTTCTGAAGCCATGACCACTGCGCCCGAGAACCTTGACGACCTGCGCCGCCAGCTCGCTCCGGCAATTGCCGATGCAGCTGTGTTCGATGGCTGGAGCGAGGCAGCCGTGGCTGCTGCGGCCGACGCGGAAGGGATCGATTCCGCGCTGGCCACCTTCGCTTTCAATGGCGGGCCAATGGCTATGATCGGTGCATGGATCGCGGCCTGTGATGCGGCGATGGCGGCCGAATGGCCGGCTGAGCGGCTCGCCGCGCTGAAAATCCGGGAGCGGATCCGCACACTCGTCCAATTCCGGCTCGATTACGTGACACCGCAGCAAGAGGCATTGGCCCGCGCGCTGGCGATCATGGCCATGCCGCAGAACGCCGGCCAGGCGCTGCGGCTGGGCTGGTCGAGCGCTGATCTGATGTGGCGGCTGGCGGGAGATACGGCCACCGATTACAACCACTATACCAAGCGCACGATCCTGAGCGGGATTTACGCCGCCACGCTGGCGGTGCTGGCCCACGATCGCAGTGAAGGGCAGGCGGATACGCGGGCGTTCCTCGAACGGCGGATCGACGGGGTGATGAAGTTCGAGCAGGCCAAGGCCCGGCTGCTGAACCGTGATGTCACCGGCTTCAGCCCGGCGCGGTTCCTTGGCCGGCTGCGCTATCCGGCACGCTAACCAGCCGATGGACGACTTCGGGCCGCGCAAAGGCATGACTGCGGCCGAGATCGCCGCCACGATCGAGGCGATACTCGCCGCCGCGACCTTGCAGGAAAAGGTCGGGATGATGTCCGGCCATGGCTTCTTCAAAGCCTTCCGCGAGGACGGCGGGCGGTTCGGCGCGCGGCCTTACCGCGCCGGGGGCGGGATCGAGCGGCTGGGGGTGCCAGCCTTCTGGTTCACCGATGGGCCGCGTGGTGTGGCACGCGGCAATTCCACCTGCTTTCCTTGCACCATGGCACGCGGGGCCAGCTTTGATTCCGATCTGGAGCGGCGGATCGGAGAGGCGATGGGGATTGAGGTGCGGGCCCAGGGCTGCAACCTTTCCGGAGCGGTCTGCATCAATCTGCTGCGCCACCCTGGCTGGGGGCGGGCGCAGGAGACCTATGGCGAGGACAGTCACCACCTTGGCGTGATGGGCGCTGCGCTGGGGCAGGGGATCCAGGCCCACAACGTGTGCGCCACGATCAAGCATTTCGCCCTGAACTCGATGGAAAACGCCCGCTTCACCGTGAATGTCAAGGTCGATGAGCGGACCCTGCACGAGGTTTACCTGCCCCATTTCAAGGCCTGTCTGGATGCCGGGGTGGCCAGCGTGATGAGCGCCTATAACAAGGTCAACGGCGAATACTGCGGGCAGGACCGCGTTCTGCTGACCGACGTGCTGCGCGGCGAATGGCAATTCGGCGGTTTTGTCCATTCGGACTGGGTCAAGGGAGTCTACCAGCCCTATGGCGCGGCGGCCGGGCTGGATGTCGAGAACCCTGAGCCGCTGGTGTTCGGGGACAAGCTGGTGGCGGCGGTGGAAAGCGGGGCCATCGCGCCCGAAGTGATTGACCGGGCCTGCCGCCGGATCCTGACCACGCTCTACCGTTTCGCCTGTGCCGAGGATCCGCTGCCGGACTATCCCGATAGCCTGGTCGCTTGTGACGCGCACCGCGCGCTGGCGCTGGAGGCGGCGGAAAAGTCGGCCGTGTTGCTCCGGAACGAGGGCGTTCTTCCGCTCGATCGCACCAGGACAAGACGTCTCGCCGTGTTGGGGCGACTGGCGGGAATCGAGAATACCGGAGACAATGGTTCAAGCCGGGTGCGGCCACCCTACGTCGTCACTGCGCTGCAAGGGTTGACTGACTACCTTGGCCCCGCTGCCATCGTCACCGGCAATGAAACCGATCTGGCTGCGGCAGCGATTGCCGCGGCCAGTGCCGATGCCGTAGTGGTCGTGGCCGGCTACACCGCCCGGGAAGAAGGCGAATACATTCCCGGCGACATCGATCTGGGCCAGGCTGGCTTGTCCGGCGGCAAGGCCTCGCTGGGCGGGGACCGGCGGGACTTGCGCCTGCCTGCGGCGCAAGTCGATCTGATCCGGGTGGCGGCTGATAGCGGCAGGCCCTTGATCGTGGTGTTGGTGGCCGGATCGGCCGTGATCGTCGAGGAATGGCACGAACATGCCGGGGCGATCCTCCAGACTTTCTACTCCGGCATGGCGGGCGGCACCGCGCTGGCGCGGCTGCTGTTTGGCGAGGTGTCGCCAGGCGGCAAGCTGCCGTTCACTGTCGCACGTGATCCGGCTGACTATCCACCGTTCGATCCTGACTCCACCGAGGTCGAATACGGCTATTGGCACGGCTATGCGCTGTTCGACCGCAGCGGCGCAAAACCGCGCTATCCATTCGGTCACGGTCTGTCCTATGCCAGCTTTGCCTATCGCGCCCTCAGCGCGCGGGTGGCCGGCCAAAGCATCGCGGTAAGTGTGGCGGTAACCAACACGAGCGACATGACAGCGGACGAAGTTGTGCAGGTCTATGTCGGGCCACCGGGGCTAGCGGCGGAGCGTCCGGTGCGGATGCTCAAGGCCTTCGGCCGCGTCTCCCTCGCTCCGGGTGAGACCCGCATTGTCGATCTGGATGTCCCGCTAGCCAGCCTGCAGTGGCGCGATCCGTTGACTCGCCAGTGGCAAATCGAGCCCGGCACCTACCGTCTTTTTGCCGGGGGTGGCTCCGCGCAATGGCTGGAAACCACAGTTTCGCTCTGACTTTGCTGGCAATTGATCTGAATCAATTATTGCGAATGACTTGCAATTGCGACTGCGATCTGGCAGCGGATCTTCCATGACGCTCGATTCCCTCCCGCTGGGTCAGGCAGCGCGAATTTCTGCTGTCGAATGGACCGCCCTCGCTGACGATGAGGGGCAGCGCCTCCGCGCCCTTGGCTTCGATATCGGCGCCGAAGTGGCAATTGCCCATCGCGGCGTGTTCGGCGGGCCTGATCCCCTGGCGATCTCGATCGGCCGGATGACTGTGGCACTGCGGCGCAGTCATGCCCGGGCCATGACAGTGGAGGTGCTGTAATGGTGACCCTGCGCACCGCCGCACTGGTCGGCAACCCCAACGCCGGCAAAAGCGCGTTGTTCAACGCATTGACCGGCGCACGCCAAAAGATTGCCAACTATCCTGGCGTCACGGTCGAGAAGAAGGTGGGCCGACTGGTTCTCCCCTCGGGCGAGGCGATCGACCTGTCCGACCTGCCTGGCTCCTATGGTCTCGATGCGACCAGCCCGGATGAGGAAGTGACGCGCAAGGTCATCCTCGGCGAGATTCCGGGCGAACCGGCCCCCCACGTGCTGGTCCTGGTGCTCGATGCCTCGAACCTCGAGCAACACCTGGTCTTTGCCCAGGAGGTGATCGCGCTTGGTCGCCCCACAGTGGTCGCACTCAACATGGTTGACCTGGCCGAGCGCGATGGGTTGGTGCTCGATCCCGCCGCGCTTGAAGAAGCGCTGGGCGTGCCGGTGGTTGCAACCGTCGCGGTGCGCCGTCGTGGACTGGCCGAACTGGCAGCGGCCATTCAACAGGCCGAAACCCTTCGGCCCGAGCCGCGCCACCCGCACACCACGCTCACCGAAAGACGGTTCTCCGCGCAGAAGATTGCCGATGCGGCGATCCTTTCGGAAAGCGCGCAACACCGGCTCCATGCCAAGCTCGACCGGGTCCTGCTCAATCCCTGGGCCGGCCCATTGATCCTGTTCGGCCTGCTGTTCGTGGTGTTCCAGGCGGTCTTCACTTGGGCCACCCCCTTTGCCGACGGGCTGGAGGCCGGCGTCGGCCTGCTGTCGGACCAGGTCCGCGCTCTGGTGCCGGAAGGCCTGCTGAGGGATTTCCTGACCGACGGGGTGCTCTCGGGCGTTGGTTCGGTGGTGGTCTTCCTGCCGCAGATCGTGATCCTGTTTTTCTTCATCCTCGCGATGGAAGCATCCGGATACATGGCCCGCGCCGCTTTCCTGATGGACCGGTTGATGGCCCGCGTCGGCCTTTCGGGGCGCAGCTTTATCCCGCTGCTCTCCAGCTTCGCCTGCGCCATTCCCGGCATCATGGCGACGCGCAGCATTGCCGATCCGCGCGATCGGCTGACCACGATCCTGATTGCCCCGCTGATGACCTGTTCGGCGCGGTTGCCGGTCTATGCCGTCATCATCGCCGCCTTCATTCCCAATACGGCCGTGCTGCCGGGTGTCGGCCTGCAAGGGCTGGTGCTCTTCGCGCTCTATGTCGCCGGTGTGGTTGGCGCGATGGCTGTCGCCCTGGTGCTGCGCCGCTCGGTCACCCAGGGTGCGGCCTCGGGGTTCATCATGGAACTGCCCAAGTACCAGTTGCCGCGCGCCAAGGATCTGCTGCTTGGCTTGTGGCAGCGCGCCTGGATCTTCCTGCGCCGCGCCGGCACGATCATCTTCATGGTCACGGTGGTGCTGTGGCTGCTGCTGACTTTCCCGCGCGCAGCTGAAGGGGAAAACCAGGTTGACGCCTCGATTGCCGGCAAGCTGGCCAATGGCCTTGCGGTGGTGGTTGAGCCGATCGGCTTTAACCGGGAAATGGCCCTGTCGCTGATCCCGGCCATGGCCGCGCGCGAAGTGGCCGTGGCCTCGCTCGCCACAACCTATGCCGTTGCTGCCGACGATGAAGAGCAAGCTGCACTCGCGCTGGGTGATCAGCTCAAGTCCAAGTGGACCCTGCCGATGGCACTGGCCTTCCTGGCCTGGTTCGTGTTCGCTCCGCAGTGCATGAGCACGATCGCCGTGGCGCGGCGCGAAACGAATGGGTGGAAATGGCCCGTGTTCATGTTGGCCTACCTCTTTGCGCTCGCCTATATCTTCGCGGGAATCACTTACTGGGGCGCCGTCGCGCTCGGATTGTAGCGGAGCGAGTTTCGATGGCAGGCAGCGTCAACAAGGTTATCCTGATCGGCAATCTGGGGCAGGACCCTGAGGTCAAGAGCTTCCAGAACGGCGGGCGGATCGCTAACCTCCGGATTGCCACCTCGGAAAGCTGGAAAGACAAGAGCACCGGCGAGCGGAAAGAGCGAACTGAGTGGCATAGCGTCGTGCTGCAGTCCGATGGCCTGGTCGGCGTGGCCGAACGCTATCTGCGCAAGGGCAGCAAGGTCTACATCGAAGGCCAGCTGCGCACCCGCAAGTGGCAGGACCAGTCCGGCAACGATCGCTACACTACCGAGATCTCGGTTGGCGGCAATCAGGGCGTGCTGACCATGCTCGATGGTGCGCCTGGTGGTGGCCAGGGCGGCGGTCAGCGTTCGGGCGGTGGCAGCGGTGACTGGGGTGGCGGCGGTCAGCGCTCGGGTGGCAACGATTTTGGCGGCGGTGCATCAAGCGGCGGCATGGGCGGCAGCCGCGGCGGCTTTGCCGACGACCTGGATGATGACATCCCGTTCTGATCAGCCCTTCTTCTTCAGCGCGGCGAGTGCTGCAAACGGCCCGCTGGCGGCCTGATCGAGGAGCCCGGCCTTGTGCCGGGCTTTTTCCGCATTCGGCCCCACAGCATAGGGGTCGATCATCAGTGCGAGGGTCTGCGCCAGTGCTTCGCCGAGGTCAAACAGCGCGCCTTCATACTCGATCTCGTCCAGATCATCGGCTTCCAGCTCGATTTCCTCGGCGGGTGTGCCTGCCCCCTGGGCTGGCACGAAAACCAGGTTAAGCGGCTCCTCGCCCTTGACCGGCAGATCCTCGCCCGAGACTGCGCAGCTTTGTACCCATTCCGCGCTGAGGTGGCCGGTCGCTCGGGCACCATTGGCAGTACGTTCCAGTGCAATGTCTGCTGCCAGCCGATCGATCCGGACCAGCCCGAAGCGCGCGGCCAAAGCCGCCCGCTCATTGGCGTCAGCCTCGACCGCCTGCTCGGTGCCGGGCAGGTGGCGCGGATCGAACAGGCGCGAAAACTCGCTCACGCTGCAATCCTGCCTGCCAGCAACGTGGCTTTGTCCAGACCTGCCAGCCGCTCGGCAATGGCCCGCACATCGGCAGCCAGCGCCGCTGGGTCAGCCTGCTCGCCAAATGTCATGTTGCGCGTGAGGGCGGCTTCCAGCGGCTCCTCACCGGCGAACGCGGCGCGATAGGCCCCCATCCGGCCGCCCAGCGCGCCCATCAGCTTGCCCACATGCTTGCCCACCACCATGTCGCCAAGGCCGGTTTCGCGCATCTGCGCATCCATGTCGGTCACGAACAGTTCAGTCAGCAGCCGTGCCTCGGTCGCCATCGCGGGGTCCCGCTCCAGCCGGAGCAGTACCAGCGAAAACACCAGGGCGACAGCATCGAACCGGCCCGGCACCGAATCTTCCACGCCCCACTCGGCGTACCAGCGCGGTGTCCGCGCCAGTGCCACGGTGGCATGCCACAAGGGGCGGACGGCGGCATGTTCATCCGGCTTCTGTCCAAACAGGCGGGCGATCAGGCCCATTGTCAGTGTCCTTCATTCAGCGGCGATTAAAGCCAGTGTCCCCAAGCGCCTGCTTGCCGCCATTGCGCGGCGCGTCAAGGCAGCCTAAGGCACAGGGCGCGTTAGTGTGGTCGGGCCGGTGGAGCAAACATTTTGCCCTGCGGTTCGATCCGGCCAGAAGTTACGGGAACGATGATGCGAGCAACAGCGATCAAGGCACTGGTGATTGTGGCGGGCGCCGCTGGTCTGGCCGGCTGTTCCTCGATCAAGGACCACCGCGGTTACATCGTCGATCAACCGCTGGTCGATTCGGTCCAGCCCGGGATCGACAACCGCCAGTCGGTTGAGCGCACGCTGGGCCGCCCGACCTTTGAAAGCGCCTTCGGCCAGAAGGACTGGTTCTACGTTTCCTCAAGCACTCGTCAGGCTGCCTTTACCCGGCCGAAAATCAACGAGCAGCTGGTGCTGCGCGTCAGTTTCGATGCGCGGGGCAACGTCGTCGGGGTGGAACGCACTGGCATCGAAAAGGTTGTCCGGCTTGATCCCGATGGCGACAAGACCCCGACGCTCGGTCGTGAGCGGACCTTCCTGGAAGACCTGTTTGGCAATATCGGTACAGTCGGCACCGGAGCTGGCGGAGCGGCAGGTAGCGGGCCGTAATCCCGCGACAACTGGTTGAACCGGGCGCAGCAGGGCATATATCCGGCCGCATGGACAACTCCTCACACAGTCACGGGCTGGTCCCCTGGCACGGCACCACCATCATCGGCGTCAAGCTGGACGGGAAGACCGTCATCGCCGGTGACGGCCAGGTTTCGATGGGCAACACCGTGATGAAGCCAAACGCACGCAAGGTGCGGCGGCTGGGCGATGGCTCGGTCATCGCGGGCTTTGCCGGCGCCACCGCCGATGCCTTCACCCTGTTCGAACGGCTGGAAAAGAAGCTTGAGCAGCATCGCGGGCAGTTGATGCGCGCCGCGGTTGAGCTGGCCAAGGACTGGCGCACCGACAAGTATCTGCGCAATCTCGAAGCGCTGATGATTGTGGCCGACAAGGACGTGCTGCTGATCCTGACCGGCAATGGCGATGTGCTTGAGCCGGAACATGGCATTGCCGCGATCGGTTCGGGTGGAAACTATGCCCTTTCCGCTGCCAAGGCGCTGGTCGAATATGAGCATGACGCAGAAAAGCTGGCGCGCCGGGCTATGCAGGTCGCCGCCGAAGTCTGTGTGTTCACCAATGACCGGGTGACTGTAGAGACGATTGAGGCCGGTTGACCGGGATCAGGCTGCCGCAAAGAATAGCGTCTGCACCAGCCGGCCGTCCTCGGGCCCCTTGCCAAAGGCGCGGGCGGCGTTGTGGAACAGCCAGGGGCTGAACAGCGCCAGCCGGTTGAAGCGCATCGGCACGGCCGAAATCCGTTCCCAGCAACCCGGTTTCAATGTGTCGCGGTTGACTACGTCCTCCACCAGCAAGTTGATGTCGGCATAGCCAGCTGCGGCGATGTCCTCGGCCCGGTGGGGCACCCGTTCCAGCCCGGTCCGCTTGTGACGGAAAAACTCGGTGCCGCCCCGGCAGTGCTCCGGCAGGCTGAGGTAAAGGATGCCCGAATAGGTCGCGGGATCGATATGCACGCCCGAATGGCCCCGATCGCCTGCCAGGGTCAGCCGGCAATGGCCGTGCATCGTGCCCGGCTGGGGCTTGAGCTGGATCCCGACGATCCGCGAAACACTCTCTTCAAGGCCGGGGATCGGCAGCGGGTTGGTCGATTGCAGCCCGGGGTAATTGCCCTGCTTCAGCGCCGGATCGTAACCCAGCCCCAGCGCCACCTGGCGGGCGAGGTGCGGATCAGTCAGAAAATCGTCGATAACGATCAGCGAAGGCAGGTTCATGGCAAGGGCATACCAAAGGGGCAGGGTCGATCAAGGCGCCGCAAGCGTGCCCCGGCCTTGAACGGTGCATCGCGGGCCCCATCTATGGCGCAATGAACCAGAACCTTACCCCCAAAGCCATTGTCGCCGCGCTTGACGAGCACATCATCGGCCAGGCCGATGCCAAGAAGGCCGTGGCCGTGGCCCTGCGCAACCGTTGGCGGCGCCAGCGGCTCGACCCGGAACTGCGCGACGAGGTGACGCCCAAGAATATCCTGATGATCGGGCCGACGGGTTGCGGCAAGACCGAGATCAGCCGGAGGCTGGCCAAGCTGGCCGATGCGCCCTTCGTCAAGGTTGAGGCAACCAAGTTCACCGAGGTCGGCTATGTCGGCCGCGATGTCGAACAGATCGCCCGCGACCTGGTCGAGGAAGCGATCCGGCTGGAAAAGGACCGCCGGCGCGAGGCCGTGCGTGATGCGGCCAGCAAGGCGGCGATGGACCGGCTGCTGAAAGCGCTGGTGGGGGAAAACGCCAGCGAGGCCACCCGCGAAAGCTTCCGCCAGCGCATCGTCGAGAACGCGATGAATGATGTCGAGGTGGAGATCGAGGTTGAGGACGCACCGGGCATGCCGTTCGACCTGCCGGGAATGCCCGGTGGGGTCGGCATGATCAACCTCGGTGAGATGATGTCCAAGGCGATGGGCCGCCAGAACCTCAAGCGGCGCAAGCTCAAGGTGCCGCAGGCCTGGGACAAGCTGGTCGATGAGGAAGCCGAAAAGCGGATGGATCAGGACGATGTCGCCCGCGTCGCGCTCGCCAATGCCGAGGCCAACGGGATCGTCTTCATCGACGAGATTGACAAGATTGCCGTATCCGACGTGCGCGGCGGCTCGGTCAGCCGCGAAGGTGTGCAGCGCGATCTGCTGCCGCTGATCGAGGGCACGACCGTGGCTACCAAATACGGCCCGATGAAAACCGACCACGTGCTGTTCATCGGTTCGGGCGCGTTTCATGTCGCCAAGCCAAGCGACATGTTGCCCGAACTGCAGGGCCGCTTGCCGATCAGGGTCGAGCTGAAGGCGCTGAGCGAGGAGGACTTCGTCCGCATTCTCGCCGAAACCCGCGCCAACCTGGTCGAACAATACAAGGCCCTGCTCGGGACCGAAAAAGTGACGGTTGATTTCACCCCGGAAGCGATCCGCGCAATTGCCCGGATTGCGGCGCAGGTGAACGAGGCGGTCGAGAACATCGGCGCACGCCGGCTCCAGACCGTGATGGAAAAGCTGCTCGAGGAACTGAGTTTCGAGGCTGAGGACCGCGTGGGTCAAACCGTGACCATCGATGAGACCTATGTCTCCGACCGGCTGGCCGGGCTGGCGCGGGATACGGACCTCTCGAAGTACATTCTCTGAGGCAATCAGCCTCTTCATCGTCACCCCCGGGCGGGTCCGGGGTGACGATTGCAGGTGGTTTTTGGTCGAGCGCCCGACGCGTATGGTTGCCAAGCTTCCCGCACAGGTTAAACCCCGCAGGCTCAAAGGGGACCTGTCATGAAATCACGCCTGCTCGCCGCTGCCGCGCTGTTTGTTCTGCCGCTTGCTGCGCCTGCTGTGGCCAAAGAAGCCGCTCCGGGCGCTGCCGCCGTAACGGCGCCAAAGATCGAATATACCGAGTGGCGGCTCAAGAACGGGCTGACTGTAATCGCCATTCCCGATGCCGCTACCGCCAACGTGCTGGTATCGATGTGGTATGGCGTCGGCGGCAAGCACGATCCCGAAGGGCGTTCGGGCTTTGCCCACCTGTTTGAGCATATCCTCAGCCGCAAGACGGTGAACATGCCCTACAACATGATCAACCGACTGACCGAGGATGTCGGCGGTGTGCGCAATGCCTCCACTGGCGATGACCGGACCAATTACTATGAGACGGTTCCGGCGCAGTATCTCGAAACCCTGCTGTGGACCCATGCGGAGCGCATGGCCCGCCCGGTGGTGGACAACGAAGTGTTCGAGCGCGAGCGCAGCATCGTCAAGGAAGAGCTGCGTCAGCGTGTTCTCGCTACGCCTTATGGCCGCCTGTTCTCTTTCGCCCTGCCGGAAAACGCCTTTGACGCGATGCCGCAGCGCCGCCCGGTGATCGGCTCGATCGAGCAGCTTGATGCCGCCAAGCTGGATGATGCCCGGGCCTTTCACCAGGCCTATTACGGGCCGGATACGGCTACGCTGATTGTCTCCGGCAACTTCGATCCCGCCAAGCTGAAGGGCATGGTCGATCGTTACTTTGGCGATATCCCGCGGCGGGCGACGCCGGTTTCGTTGGCAATCACCACTAAGGAACCGCCGCGCACTTCGCCGCGCCGGCTCGATATCACTGCGCCCAACGTGCCGCTGCCGATGGTCGGGGCCAGCTGGAAGCTGCCGGCCGCTACGTCGCCCGATGCGGCCGCGCTTGAAGTGATGGATGCGATCCTGACCGAGGGGGATAACAGCCGTTTCCACGCCGCACTGGTCCGCACCGGCAAGAGCTCGCAAGCGCTGCAATTTGTCGGATTCGGGCGCGAGATCGGCCGGGCCGGGGCCTTTGCTGCGGTCAGCCCCAGCTCCACCGCCGACGAGGTGCTGACGACCATTTACGCTGAGATTGAGCGGATGCGGAGCGAGCCGGTAACGGCTGCCGAACTGGCTGAGGCCAAGAACGAGCTGCTGGCTCGTGCCTTGTCCCAGCGCGAAACGCCGACCGGACGCGGGTTCGAACTGGGCGAGGCATTGGTTCGCACCGGCGATCCGGCCGCGGCCGACAAGCGGCTGGCCGCCATCGCCAAGGTGACTGCGGCCGATATCCAGCGGGTTGCCCGCAAGTACTATGCGCCCAAAGCCCGGGTTGAGCTCCGTTACATGCAGGGGCCGGACAATCCACAGTCCTGGGCCAATCCCGCGCCTATGCCCAGGTTTGCCACCGTCGCGCCGGCAACGGGCGAACCGCTCAAGCTGCGCGCCGAAAAGGACCGCGAGCAACCCCCTGCACCGGGCGCCGCGCCGCCGGTCCGTCAGCCGCTGATTGGTGAGCGCACCCTGACCAATGGCGTGGCCGTGGTCACCGCGCAGACCGGCACCGTGCCGGTCGCGACGCTGACCGTGCTGCTACCGGGCGGCGCGATCAGCGATCCGCGCGACAAGGCCGGCATCGCCCAGTTCGCTGCCAACCTTGCCACCAAGGGCACGGCTACCCAGAGCGCGCAGGCAATTGCCGCGAAGATGGAAAGCCTGGGGGCATCACTTGGTGCAACCGCCGGAGCCGAAGGCGGCTTGCTCACTGTGACCGCTCCCACCGCCAACCTGGCGGCGGCTGGGGAAGTGCTGGCAGACATCCTCAAGAACGCCAACTTCCCGGAGGAAGAGTTCCAACGCGAACGCAAGCGCGCGCTCGACGGGCTGAAGGTGGCGCTGAAGGATCCGGGGCAGCTGGGCAGCCTGGCGCTGCAGCCGCTGGTCTATGGCGCGGCGCCCTATGGCACGCTGGCGGGCGGCACGCCCGACAGTCTGGCCCGGCTGACCCGGGACGATCTGGTCGCCCATCGGCAGGCCTGGTGGCATCCCTCGGTGGCCAAGGTGATCGTCTCGGGCGGGATCGAACCGTCCGCTGCCAACGCCCTGGCCGAGCGGCTGTTCGGAGACTGGCGCAGCACCACGCCTGCACCGACCCCGGTTGCAAACCGGTCTGGCCCGGCTGGCGCGCCGCGCACCGTCGTGATTGACATGCCTGATGCCGGACAAGCCGCAGTCTATTCCGCTGTGCGCGGGACCGGGCGCGGCCAAGCGGACTATGTGCCGTTGCTGCTCGCCAATGCCGTGTTGGGTGTCGGCTCCAATGGTCGTCTGTTTGAGGAAGTGCGGACCAAGCGCGGCCTGTCCTATGGTGCCTATTCAAGCCTTTCGACCCGCGCTGAGGCCGGGCTGCTGACCGCCAGTGCCCAGACCAAAAATGAAAGCGCGGCCGATGTCGCCAAGGTCTTCCTCGACGAATTCGCTCGGCTCGGGCGTGAGCCGGTGGCGGCCGAGGCCCTGCAGAAGCGGCGGCTGTTCCTGGCCGGTGCCACCCAGCGCGCGCTGGAAACGAGCGGCGGCTTTGCCGGCACGGTAGGCAACCTGCTCCAGCAGGGCTTGCCTCCGGCGGAAGC
>JBIIDJ010000122.1:0-6412 GCA_044238415.1 Novosphingobium sp. | reverse complement strand
ACTGATCGTACGGAGATCGAGTCGATGGCTGATTCAAGCCCTAACACCCCTATTGTGCGTTGGAACAACGCCACCACAGTTCTGCACAACCTGAACCTGAAGCTGATCGAGGCCCCGACCCACCAGGTGGATGCGCTCGAGGTTGAAATTGCCAGCCAAGAGGAGGTCGTGCTCGGGTTGGAGGCACCCCACCTCCGGGCAGTCTTAAGTAAGCTCCAACTGCTCTGGAGCGTCGATCTGAACAATCCCGACTACGACGGCCAAACCAAGCGCCGTATCGTGGCTGATCTGTCGAATCTGATCGGCCTCGCGGCCTAACCCCTTCTATTCCCAACAGTCCACGCCGCCCGCGCTTCCCTACGCGGGTGGCCTGTATGCGGCCCAAAGGACACCCAAGATGAACGACCAATTCCCCGATTTCATCGCAGCTGAAATCGTTCGCCGATTACCAGCCCAATCTCTATCAAACCGGGAACGTCTGACCATCGCTCGGATCTTCGGCGTAAGTCTCTCGGCAGCCAAACCCGACGATGCCACTGCGCTGTCCGAAACCCTGAATCCAATGTCCCTTCACGGACCAGTCTATCGCGGCGCGATTGGGTTCGACATAGCGGTTTCGGGATTTAACGAGACCCAAAAGATCAATTGCCGATTGCTGTACGCAGCAACAATTGGCGACGACAATGACCGGCTCACTGGTGAGCCGATCAGGATCATGCACAGTGTGGCCACTCGGTTTCAGGCCCTCGTTTGGAACGACTACGAAACCTCTCCCGAATGGATCGACCTGGACGAGCGTTTGATCCCAACTCTAGCAATGCGCCAAGTTGAGGAACTGGTCGAAACCAAAATTGTCGCCGAAGAAGCGGCACAAAAATCAGCCACATAACAATGATGTGATGCTCGTAAGCCCTCCACGCCAACCGGAATGAGCCGTAAGCGGCCTTCCGGTTACGGGGCACGCTGCCTCGTCTGGAAGAGGACCACGATGACAAAACTGACTTACACAATCAGCGAAGCGGCTGCCGCACTAAGCATTGGCCGGACGACCATCTACAAGCTGATTTCAGAGCAGCGCCTTCGCACCGTCAAGATTGGAGCGCGCACCCTTATCCCAGCGGATCAGATCCGCGCGCTGATTGAGCCGAAAGCGGCATGAGGAGCGACGATGGCTTTGACCGCAATTGCAGTTAAGAACGCCAAGCCAACGGCCAAGAGCTACAAGCTTACCGATGGCGGGGGTTTATATCTGCTCATCACGCCTAAAGGCTCCAAGCTCTGGAGAATGAAGTACCGTTTCGCTGGCACGGAGAAGAAGCTCAGCTTTGGCCCATGGCCCGAAGTCAGTATGCAACAGGCACGAGATGCTCGGGATGAAGCTCGAGCAATGCTCCGGGCGGGCAAAGACCCTAGCCGCGAGAAAAAGGTCGCACGGCTAGCTGCGGATCTGGCCTCCCGCTGCACTTTTGAAGCAGTCGCGGAGGACTTCATCGCTAAGCGCGAGGCGGACGGCTGGGCCCTCGCGACACTAAACAAAAACCGTTGGTTTCTAGCGTTGCTTAGGCGGTCGATCGGCAAAGTCCCAATAGCGGAGATATCGGCCCCGGAGCTGCTCGAAGCGCTAACGACGATCCAAGACAAAGGTCTCCATGAAACGGCTAGACGTCTCCGATCGTTTATTGGGCGTGTCTTCGACTATGCAATCGCGAGGGGGGTTGCGTCCCATTATCCAGGGATTCACCTACGAGGAGCGCTGATTACGCCCACCGTCAAGCATCGTGCAGCGATCATCGATCCAGCTAATGTCGGCAAACTGCTCGTTGCGATCGAAAGCTACGACGGATACCCGTCAACCCAAGGCGCACTCCGACTGTCGCCTTATGTATTCCAACGCCCCGGAGAGATCCGCGTGATGCGATGGTCTGATCTCAATCTGGTTGCAGGCCGATGGACTATCCTTGCCGAAGTGACCAAGCAACGTCGACGACACGACGTACCACTCTCACGTCAGGCAATTGCAATCATACGATCGATGGAAACCGTCTCCGGCGATAGCGAGTTCGTTTTCCCAGCATTTCACACACCGAAGAGACCAATCTCCGAAAACACGGTGAACCAGGCGTTGGCGCGGCTTGGTTACAAAGGCATCATGACAGCCCACGGATTCCGATCCACCGCAAGCTCGTTGCTAAATGAAAGCGGCAAGTGGCATCCTGACCTAATCGAACGCGCCCTCGCTCACCAAGTTGGTAGTGCTGTCCGCTCAGCCTACAATCATAGTGCGTATTGGAATGACAGAGTCGCCATGATGCAGTGGTGGGCCGACGAGTTGGATCGCTTGAGGGCAGAGGCTTGCGAGCCTGCGTGACAAGGCCCCCAAAATGACCTTAAAAAGGCCCCCAAATGGGCGCGGTTGCACTCACACCGCAACGAACAACCGCAACCACTTATCCGCGAGAAACCGAGATTTTTTGCCTAAAGATGAGCAGCCCCGGACACTGCCGAAGGGGTGTGTGGTGCCCAGAAGAGGACTCGAACCTCCACGCCGTTTCCAGCGCCGCCACCTGAAGACGGTGCGTCTACCAATTCCGCCATCTGGGCACGGGACAGGGGGCCGAAGCGCCCGCTGCCGGGTAGGAGCGCGCCACTAGCCGGGGGTATGGTGCCTGTCAACGCCGTTTGCTTGGCTTTTCGCGTCGATGGACAAAAAAGCGCGGTGGCGGGCGGCGGGCGGTTGCCGAGCGGGGCGGCTTTGTGCCAAGGCGCTGGGCCGAAACGAGGCTCCACGCGAGGACAGGCAGAAATGACGGCGCTTGAAGGCAAACTGGTCGTACTGGTCGGCGGCAGCGGCTTTCTGGGCACGCACGTAGTACAGGAGCTGCTGGCCCGCGGCGCGCGGCTGCGGATCGCCAGCCGCAATCCGGAGCGGGCCTTCAAACTGAAGCCGCTGGCCAACCTGGGCCAGGTGCAATTTGCCCGCTGCGACATGACGCGGCCGGAATCGCTGGCCCGGGTGCTGGCCGGGGCCGACGGCGTGGTCAATCTGGTGGGCGCTTTCGCCGGGGATCTCGATGCGGTCCAGGGCCGCGGCGTCGGCACGCTGGCGCGGCTGGCGCGCGAAGCCGGTGCCGGGGCTTTTGTCCACGTTTCCGCAATTGGCGCCAATGCCGAGGGCGAGACGGCCTATGCCGTAAGCAAGGCCGCCGGCGAGGCGGCGGTGCTGGCCGCCTTCCCCACGGCCACGATCCTGCGCCCGTCGGTGCTGTTCGGGCCAGATGACAAGTTCATCAACATGTTCGCCGGGCTGATTGCCGCCGCCCCCGCCCTGCCCGTGTTCGGACCCGAAGCGCCGTTCCAGCCGCTGTTCGTTGACGATTGCGCCGCGGCGATTGCAACGGCTCTGGCCGGGCCTGGCCAGCACGGCGGCAAGACCTATGAACTGGGCGGGCCGGAAGTGGTCACCATGCTCGAGCTCAACCAGCGCATCGCCACGGCCCAGGGCCGCGATCCGCTGTTCCTGCCGCTGCCCGATGCTGCTTCAGCCGCCTTTGCCACGCTAACCGGCTGGCTGCCCTTCGCGCCGCTGTCACGGGATCAATGGAAGATGCTGAAGGCCGGCAACGTGGTGGCCAAGAAAGCCAAGGGCATCGCCGCGCTGGGCATCACGCCGCGCCCGATCGGGCTGTTCCTCGATCGCTGGATGGTGCGCTACCGCAAGCATGGCCGGTTCGGCGACAAGGCCAAGGCGGCCTGATCATCCGATTGCAGGGCGATCAGGCGTTTACATCCGCATAGTGGCTCGGCGGCTGGATCACTTCCATCCGCTCGGCCAGTAAGGGTCGGAAGCTCGGGCGGCTCTTGAACACGGCGTACCAGGCTGCGGCCTGTTCATGGCCCGACCAGTCCAGCCCGCCGAGGTAATCGGCCACCGAAATCTGCGCAGCCGCCGCCAGATCAGCGAGGCTCATCGTTGCCCCGGCCAGCCAGGGACGGTGATCGATCAGGTGGTCGATGTAATAGAGATGCTCGTGCGCCAGCTTCATGGCTTCGCGCAGCACGCGGGAATCGGGGGACTGGCGATAGACCAGCCGCTTCTTCATCCGCTCGTGCAGCAGCGGGGCAGTGACATCGCCGAAGAAGTTCTCGTCAAACAGGGCGACGAGCCGGCGGATTTCCGCGCGATTGGCGGCCGTGCCATTGATCATCGGCAGCTTGTCGACCGTTTCCTCGAAATACTCGCAGATCGCCCGGCTGTCGCACAGGGTGATGCCCTTGGCCGGATCGTGCAGCACCGGAGTGCGTCCGGCGGGATTGAGGGCATAGAACTCGTCGCGCCCCTCCCACGGGTTCTCGCGCCACAATTCATAGGCCACGCCCTTCTCGCTCAGCAGCAGGCGAACCTTGCGGCTGAAGGGGCACAGGGGGAATTGATAGAGTTGCCACATGGCCATCTGCCATGCCCAAGGCCGCGCCCCGCGTCCACCCGGTGAACCGGTGGCGCGACGTAAAAAACGGGGGAAACCGGACCGGAGCAACTAACCGGACAATAGCTCCATGCTCAGGCGTAACTGGCCTCGGCCTGGCTTCGGGCTGGCAGCTGCTCGCCCGGCGTTGCTGGAGCCCGCGCAATCCGGGCCTCGATCCCGCGCCACAACCGGGCAATGGCGCGATCGGCGTGGCAGTTCGGCGCAAAGCTGCTTAGCGGCGCCTGGCGGGCGGCGATCTGTTCAATCTGCGGGGACTGGGGAATGATCGGCCACAGTGCGATATCACCTTCCCGCGCCGTGCGGTGCAGCGCACGATTGCGATTATAGAGCGAGAGCACCGGCAGGATCGGGGCATGGCGGCGGTGCAGCCGCAGCAGCTCGTTACGCAGCTGGTCAAGTGCCCGCATCGACAGCGGCGATGGCGGCAGCGGCACGATGATGGCGTCGGCAGCATCAAGCGCCTGTTCGGTGGCGGCGGTAAAGCCGGCAGGACAATCAACCACGATCCGGGAATAGCTGCCCCGCAGCATGGCGGTCAGTTGCGACATCCGCCGACCGCCCAGTCTGGCCAGTTGCAGGGGTAGCTGGCGCAGCGTGGTATCGGCGGGCAGCAGCGACAGTCCGCGATGGCGCGTGGCGACTATCGCCTCACGCGGGCGGCCGTCGCGCTGAAAGATCGCTGCCGCACGCTTGTGTACCGGCTCGTCAATGCCCAGCAGAAAGCCTGCGCCGCCCTGAGGATCCAGATCCCACAGCAACGTCTCATACTGGCCCGCCCCCGCCCAGCGCAGCGCCAGTTCGGTGGCCAGCGTGGTTTTGCCCACGCCGCCCTTGATACTGAAGACGGCTATTACCGCCATTGTGCGACCCTATGTCTTCCCCGGGGGCTAGAAATGACAATTTGCGGTCGGTTTGCAACCACAACAATATCCACATGTACCAAAATTGGAAACACCCCCGCCAAGCAGGGGGCCTTAACGACGCCGGAAGTCAGATGTTGCCGCGAACCAGCACCGCGAAAATCGGGCCAATCTCGCGCGAGCGGCTTTCGGTGAAGGCAATGGGCGAAGTGGTACGGCGACCGGTCCAGACTGTCCGGTCAAGGACATTGCGCGCACCCAGCACATTGTTGACCGAAGCACGCACGGTCAGCCCCAGCACGTCCTTGTGTTCGACGAAGACGCCCATGAAGGTCGGCCCTTCATAGCTCAGCCCCACCTCACCCAGGCGGTAGTAACCGTTGAGGCGGTTGTGGTTGGCATTGACCCCCCAGGCCAGGTCGCTGCCGGGAATGTCGTGGCGGAAGGCAACTTCCACCCCAAGCTTCAGCGTATTGCTGATCGGGCGTTGCTGAAGCGTCAGCGGATCAGTTACCCGGGTCTTTTGCAGCAACAGCTTGAAATCTACCTTGGCCCCCTTGATGCCGAGCGGCGCCAGCTCGATCGTGTTGAGGGTCTCGATACCGTATCGCCGTGCACCATCAAGGTTGCCGGGGCTTTCGCCCGTCAGCCCGATCGGAACGATGTCGACCAGGTCGGATATGCGGTAATCGAACAGCCGGAGCGTCGTGCTGCCCCATTTGCCTAGGGACTGCTTGACCTCCAGATCGAACTCCCAGCTTTGCGGCGGCACGAGATCGGCATTGCCCGCATCCGCGTTTTCGTTCTGCAACGAAACCCGCGCAAGGAACGCGCCGAACGACAACTGGCCCACGCGGCGGCGCGCCTTGAGCGAAACGTCCAGCCCCTTGGCCGCCTGCCAGGCAAGCGAGAGCGAGCCCTTGGGCCGCCAGAAAGCACGGCGGACATTGGCGGCGCCGCTTTGGGTCAGGCGCGAGTACTCAGCGCCGCCCGTCAGCTGCAGCGAGAGTTCCGGCGCGAGTTTGCGCGAGTAGCTGAGGATCGACTCATAGCGCTCTTCCTTCA
>JBIIDJ010000039.1:0-21478 GCA_044238415.1 Novosphingobium sp. | reverse complement strand
GTCCGAAGTTGAAGTGCAGTGCTGGCTGGCCCATCGGCTCGAACGTCGTCCAGTGCTCCGCTGGATTGCCGAGGACCGCCGGGTCGAGGCGCTGATTGAATCCCGGCTTGGAGCAATCGCTTTGGCCCGGGGATCCGATCCGGCCCCGGACCCGGCTGCTATCCGGGACTTCCTGATCGGGCGCTTACGCAGCGAAGGGTTGGGGTTGCTGTCTCTCGGCAAAGCTAGCCTGTCTTTGCTGCGGAGGGCGCGGTTTGCCGGTCTCGATCAATTGTCGGAGGAAGCCTTGCTGGCCGATCTGGACGATTGGCTGGGCCCATTGCTCGGCCGCAGGTTCGACGCGATTGATCCCGCAAAGATTCATGACGCTTTGCGTGCCCGGCTGGATTACATTGCGCAGCAAGCGCTTGAGCGGTTGGCGCCTGCGCAGTTTACCTCGCCCGCCGGGACCGCCCATGCAATCGATTACGATGATCCAGGCGGGCCTTCGGTTGAGCTGCGGGTTCAGGCGCTGTTCGGGCTCGATCGTCATCCGGGCTTCGGTCAACGTGGCGAACCATTGCTGCTCAAGTTAACCGACCCCGGAGGCAAGCCGCTCCAGACAACACGTGATCTGCCCGGCTTCTGGCGTGGTTCCTGGAAGGACGTGCAGCGCGACATGAAGGGGCGCTACCCAAAGCATCGCTGGCCAGACACGCCCTGGACCGAGGTGCCCAGCCTGAGGACCAAGAACGCCTTCAATCGCTCTTGATTTGCGGCGCGATTCGCCCGAAAGCGCCGCCATGCCCGCACGCATCTACCAACGCCCGAAGAACGCCATGCAGTCCGGCAAGGCCCTGCTCGACCAGTGGATACTTGAATTCGCCCCAGCCGAGGCGCGTCGCCCCGATCCTTTGATGGGTTGGTCGGGTTCGGGTGATACCCAGGCCCAGGTGCAGTTGAAGTTTGCCAGCCAGGCCGAAGCTCAGGCTTATGCGGATCGCCATGGCATCGCCGCAACGGTCCACGCCACGCCGCCGCGCCGGCTCAAGCTCCAGAGTTACGCCGACAATTTTCGCTGAACCCGTTCAGCAACGGTTAGGGCTCGTTCCCGGATGACCGCTGTGAAACAGGAAATTCAGCAATGATTTTAAAAGCTTCATTGAGTGCTGTCGCCCTGCTGAGTGTCTCCTTGTCGGCGGTTTCGGCGTGGGCGCAGGCACCAAAGGCAACGCCTACGATCTCCGCTCAACTGGTCGACCGCTTGTGCCCAGTTACCGGTGCCAAAGGGTTGAAGCTCGGTGCGCTGCGATCAGAGCAACCCCGGGACTTGATGCGGAGTTTGCGCAAGCTGCCTGCGGAATTCGCTCCGTTTACCAGTGCTGAGCTTCTGACTACTGCCTGGTCTGAGCAAGTCGCGGCTATAACGTATCGAGGTCCTTTGCCGGAAGGGCAGGACGAAACCGAGCTATTGTATGCATTTGATGACGCGATGCAGGCGGCCGGCTGGGGCGGCGTCGTAACCGACAATACCATCACACCCTTGTCGAGCCTTGGCGGGCGAAGCCTTGAAAGAGAGGTGGAGGTGGCGGCCGGAAAGCAGATGCTGTTGCTGGAGTTTGATACATCCGGTGCGCTGGCCCTGCGGTGTGGTGATCCCGCTCTGCTTGAGCTGGATCGGCGCGAACTTGGCGGCACGCTCGAGCCAGGTAGCCCGCGGCCAGTTCCACCTTTAATCGATGCCGCGCTGCGCCTGCCAAAGCCTGAGGTTTGCCAATCCCAGGCACTTCGGAAGCTGACAGCTACGAGTCAGATTGACGAAGAAGCGCCTGAGTTTGTGTCGTTTGCCGCCGCCACCGTGCAGCAAAGTGCGCTGTCCCAGTTCGGCAAGCGGCTTAACACCTGGATCGAGTGGAAATTGCTCAATTCAGGTAAGGTCGATGACAATCGCTTGATGGAGCTGCGCGCCACAGCCGCGAAGCAGGACGTCGAGGGTGAGATGAAGCAGTTGATGGCCATGCTGGGCTTGTTTGAGCAAATTGCCGCTGCGCGGGAGCATAATGACGAGTTCGCAGCCTGCGAGGCGATGCGTCAGTTCCTCGTGTTCGATCATGACAAGCTGCGCGTAAGGCACCAGTACTGGACACGCGTGAACGCTGCACTTGAAACTGAGGCAAGGCGGTTGGGTGTGGCGCTGGATTAGTCAGCGGGGGCTGCCGACTGCCCGGGTCGCGCTGTTAGACAGCCGACAACACCCCGCTTCCGGCCCACCCAGGGGAGGGAAAGACCGGCCGACTGCCCCCAAACGAGCAAGTCGATCAATAGTCTACGCCGATTCGCCCTGCGCAGGCTTGCTAAAACGCGACACCGCCGCCATATGCGCCGCCGGGAGTCGGTCGGACGCTTGCGTCCGCCAACCTGGTCAGGTCCGGAAGGAAGCAGCCACAACGGGTTGCGGCGGGTCGGCCGGCTCCTTTTCACCCTTCGACAAAACCTGCGCCAGCGCCTACCAAGGCGGCAATGGACGATTCACCCGAAATGTTCGGCGACGAGCCTGAAGACGATGGTCCCAGCGCGGCCGAACTGGAAGCCGCCGGACAGGAATCGATGTTTGGTGCACCGGCTCCAGCCGAGCCGCCGCCGCTTGTGGCAGCAGCGTCCAACCCGACGATGAAAGCAGCGACACCTGCACAGCCCTATCGCGTGCTGGCCCGCAAGTATCGCTCGCAGACCTTTGCCGAGCTGATCGGCCAGGATGCCATGGTCCAGACCCTGGCCAATGCCATCAAGCGCGACCGGCTGGCCCATGCCTTTCTGATGACCGGCATCCGCGGGGTTGGGAAAACGTCGACCGCGCGCCTGATCGCCAAGGCGCTCAACTGTATCGGCCCGGATGGGCAGGGTGGCCCGACAATTGACCCTTGCGGCCAATGCGAGCCGTGCCTGGCAATTGCCGAAGGGCGGCATATCGATGTGATTGAGATGGACGCCGCCAGCCACACCGGTGTCGATGACGTGCGCGAGATCATCGAGGCGGTGCGCTATGCTGCGGTTTCGGCTCGCTACAAGATCTACATTATCGATGAAGTCCACATGCTGTCGCGCAACGCGTTCAACGCGCTGCTCAAGACGCTCGAAGAGCCGCCGCCGCATGTGAAGTTCCTGTTTGCCACGACCGAGGTGGACAAGCTGCCGGTCACGGTTCTGTCGCGCTGCCAGCGATTCGACCTGCGCCGCATCCCGACCGAATTGCTAGCCAGTCATTTCGCAATGATCTGCGGGAAGGAAGGGGTTGAAGCCGAGGATGAGGCTCTAGCGATGATCGCTGCCGCTGCGGATGGTTCGGTTCGCGATGGCCTTTCGATCCTCGACCAGGCGATTGCCCATGCCGACCTTGGCTGTGATGGCCGGGTGACTGCGGCGCAGGTGCAGGACATGCTGGGGCTGGCTGACAAGACCGCGCAGCGTCGCCTGTTCGCTGCCTTGGTTGGCGGCGACGGAGCCGGCTTGCTCGACCTGGTGGATCAGCAATTTGCCCTTGGGGTGGAACCGCACGCGCTGTTGCGTGGTGCGCTGGAACTGACTCACCGCGTGGCTGTGGCTCAGCTTGGCCGCGACGAGAGCGCTATTTCGGCCGAAGAACGCGCCGCAGTCAGCCAATGGGCCGAGCGGCTTTCGCCGGGCCAGCTGCACCGGCTTTGGCAATTGCTGCTGAAAGGGCATGATGAGGTCAAGACTGCGCCCGATCCGCTGGTTGCCGCCCGGATGGCGCTGCTGCGGGTGCTCCATGCCCATGACCTGCCAGATCCGGGCAAGTTGGCCGAAACCCTGAAGGGCGCGATTGCTGCGACTCCGGGCGCCAGCGGCGCGGCGCAGCCTGTTCCAGCCGCCGGCCCGTCGGCCGCGCTCGGGTGGGAGGAGCTGATTGATACGGTCGATCGCTCGGGCCAGTTGCGGGTGGCTCAGGTGATGCGTGACTGGATCCGGGTGATCGCGCTGGCTCCAGCCGAGCTGACCTTTGCTGTGGCACCAGGCTATTCCGGCGATCCGGGGCCGGAACTGCGCGATGCGCTGCTGCGGGCAACGGGCGAGCGTTGGTTTGTACAGCGTGGGGAAGGGGATGGCGCCCCGACCCTGCGCGAACTCTCAGAGTCCGCAAAGGAAGCCCAAGCGGCGGCGCTGCGCCAGCATCCGCTGGTCGAGGCCGCTTTTGCGGCCTTCCCGCAAGCCGAAATCATTGAAGACACGCCGGATGCCCGCGTTGCGAGCATGGGCAACAAGTGGAGAAACTGACGTGAAGTCGATGGAAGAGATGCTCAAGGCCGCTCAGCAGGCTGCGGAGACCATCCAGAAGCAGATGACTGAAAGCCAGGCCAAGCTTGACGGGATCGAGGTGGAAGGGCGTGCCGGTGGCGGGCTGGTGACCATCCGTGCGTCGGCCAAGGGCCGGATCATCGGTGTCAACATCGACAAAAGCCTGCTGAAGCCAGAGGAAAAGGGCATTCTCGAAGACCTGATTGCCGCTGCCTTCAACGATGCCCGGGCCAAGGCTGACGAGGTTGCCGGCCAGGAAATGGCCCGTATGCAATCCGGCATGGGCCTGCCGCCAGGCTTCAAGCTGCCGGGAATGTAATCGACCAGCCTAGCGGATCACTACACCGCCTTTCATCACGTGATCGATGCGTTCAAGCGCACTGATATCGATTAGCGGGTTTTCATCGAGCGCCACCAGATCGGCAAAGCGTCCGGGAGCGATCGCGCCGACCCGGTCGCTCCAGCCGAGCATCTGTGCTCCGACAATGGTGGCGGACTGGATTGCCTGCATCGGGGTCATGCCCCAACGCACCATGTAGGCAAATTGTTTTGCGTTCTGACCGTGCGGATAGACGCCCGCATCCGTCCCGTAGGCGATCTGCACCCCTGCCCTGACCGCCTTGCGGAAAGCAAGCCGCTGCGCTCCGGTCGTTTCGTCGTTCTTGCGCATGATCTCAGCGGACCAGCCATCGCGCCTGCCCACTTCGGCAATGAAGTCACCGTTGTAGATGTCCATCGACAGGAAGGCCCCCTTGGCCTTGGCCAGGGCAATGCCTTCATCGTCGATCAAACTGGCGTGCTCGATTCCGCGAACCCCGGCCCGCAGCGCAACCTTGATCCCCTCTGCCCCATGGGCATGGGCCGTCACCCATGAACCGCGTGCGGCTGCCGCCTCAACCGCGGCGCGAATTTCCGGTTCCGTCATTTCCAGCGCGCCGGGTTCCGTGCCCTCGGTCAGCACTGCCCCAGTGGCGATCAGCTTGATCGAATCCGCGCCGTTCTGGAGCAAGTAGTTGACCTTGGTGCGCACTTCGGCCGGACCACTGGCCACACCGGCACGGAAGCTGTCCGGCAAAGCGATGTCGGGCGCTAGGCCCGTCACTTCACCGCCGCCTCCGGGCGTGGTGATATAGGCCCCAACGGCCGAGATGCGGGGCCCAAGTACATCGCCGCGTTCAATCGCATCACGCAGCGCCACATTGGCAAAGGCGCGATATGAGCCGACGTCGTGCACTGTGGTGAACCCGGCCAGCAGGGTTTTGCGGGCATGGCCCGCACCGCGCAGCGCGATGGCGGCTTCGGAATGGAGCAGGGGCTCAGCAACGTTGGCACTCTGCTCGACATCGGCCAGATGGACATGGGTATCGATCAATCCCGGCAGAACCCAATGCTTGGACCAATCGATTACCGGAGTGCCCGGGGGCGGGGGAGCCCAAGGCTTAACTGCTGCAATCCGCCCGTCTTCTACGCGGATCAGTCGGTCGGCCAGCACGATGCCACTTTCGCTATCGACCATCTGGCCAGCCCGAATGAAACGTGTATCAGCCCATGCCGGAGCAGTGACCAGCCAGACAGCAAGCGCGGGCAGCAAATGCCAGCTCATCGCGCCGGCTCGATCCTCTTGCCGCCCTTGACCACCGCGGCAGGCTTTTCAAGCAGCCGGATGTTGGCCAGCGGATCTCCATCAACCGCCACTAGATCGGCGTAACGGCCAACTACGATCTGGCCGACATCGGCCTCCTGCCCCAGCGCCTGTGCGCCGTTGAACGTTGCCGCACGGATCGCCTCGAGCGGGGTCATGCCGAATTGGACCATGGTTGCGAACTGCTTGCCAGCGTCGCCGTGCGGCATCACGCCGGCGTCGGAGCCGAACACCATCCGCACCCCGGCCTTGTGTGCCTTGCGGAAGTTGTCGCGCTGGATCTGGGCCACTTCGCGGTCCTTGCGCAGGTTGTCCTCCAGCACGCCGTTCTTCTTGCCTTCGGCCTGGGTGTATTCGGTGTTGTAGATGTCCATGCTGAACCAGACGGGCTTGGTCCGTGCCGCCGCCAGTTTGATGCCCTCATCGTCAACCAGGCTGACGTGCTCGATCGTGTCAATCCCGGCCCGGATCGCAGCCTTGATACCGGCAGCGCCGTGGGCATGTGCGGCAACGCGCAGGCCCCACATCTGGGCCTCGTCTACGATCGCCTTGAGCTCGTTTTCATGGAGCTGTTGCTGCCCGGGCTCGGTATTGCGGCTGAACACCCCGCCCGTGGCACAGACCTTGATCACCTCGGACCCGAACTTGCGCTGGCGGCGGACCTGGTGGCGAAGTTCGTCTTCGGTATCGCCGATGCCTTCCTCTTTCTTGGGCTTTTCCAGTGACGGGGGCAGGAAGGTCGAATCGCAGTGGCCGCCTGTTGCACCCAGGGCATAGCCGCCGGGAACGATCCGCGGGCCAACCACATAGCCGCTGGTAATCGCCTGCTTGAGTCCGACATCGTTGCGGTTGCCAGAGCCGACGTTGCGTACCGTGGTGAAGCCGGCATCAAGCATCGCCCGGGCATTGCCCACTGCGGTCATGCCGAAAAAGCTGTCGGTAAACTCAAGGCCGCGGTAGCCGCCGATATCGGCCGGGCTGTCGAGGTGGACATGCATATCGATGAAACCGGGCACCAGGGTTTTGCCGGTGAGGTCGATCCGCTCTACTTCGCCAGACAGCTTGATCACCCGGGCGTCGGCAATCTGGATAATCCGGCCATCCTCGTTCACGAAAATCGCCGGGTTTTCAATATACTTGCCGGATGCAACATCAAGGAAACGGTCGGCCAGGATTACCCGGTCCTTGGCCAGGGCCGGTGCGGCGAGCGCGGTCGAGGCAAGGCAAAGGGCAAAGGCAAGGCGGTTCATCGGTCGCTTCTCCGGTTGATTTGCCGCCTTGATGTAAGGTTCAGAGGCGATTGGCAATGCCAGCGCCGCCGCGCGGGGCTTCCACAGCCGCGTTGCTGCGCCCCATTGCGCCTCACGCGTGGCAATCCCATATCTCGCAGCAAGCCAGGATTCACCTGGACGGTGCCAATCGGCACCGGTTGAGCTTACGGGTCATTCAAAATGCAATTGCTGCCACTCCTTCCCTTGCGGGATATCGTCGTGTTTCCCGGCATGGTCGTGCCGCTGTTTGTCGGTCGCGAAAAGTCGGTTGCCGCGCTCGAAGCAGCGATGGCGGGTGATAAGGATATCTTCCTGCTCGCTCAGCTTGATCCAGGTTGCGACGATCCCGATGGCGACGATCTTTACGACATGGGCGTGATCGCCACGGTACTCCAACTGCTCAAGTTGCCGGATGGAACGGTGCGCGTACTGGTCGAAGCACGGCAGCGCGCCCGGCTGGAGCAGCTGCGGTTGGAATCCGGTAGCACTGGCGAAATGGTGGTCGCGGCCGTGGAACCGGTGGCGACTGTTGCCCTGCAGGGCAGCGAAGTCGAAGGGATGATGCGCAGCGTCGTTGAAGCCTTCGGCGAATATGCCAAGCTCAACAAGAAGCTGCCGCAGGACGCCGGTGAAAATCTTGGCGAAATCACTGATGCGGCCACCTTGGCCGATGCGGTTGCAGCGCACATCCAGGCCAAGGTGGCCGACAAGCAGGCCATGCTGAGCGAGGAAGATCCGCTCAAGCGGCTGGAGATGGCGCACTCCTTTATGGAGGGCGAGCTCGGCGTGTTGCAGGTCGAACGGCGCATTCGTGGGCGCGTGAAGCGCCAGATGGAAAAGACCCAGCGCGAATATTACCTCAACGAACAACTCAAGGCGATCCAGTCAGAGCTGGGCGGCGGCGACGATGGCGAAGCCAACGAGATCCAGGAACTGCAGGACAAGATCGACAAGCTGAAGCTGTCGAAGGAAGCCCGCGCCAAGGCCAATGCGGAACTCAAGAAGCTGCGCACGATGCAGCCAATGAGCGCCGAGGCAACGGTGATCCGCAATTACCTCGACGTGCTGCTGGGGCTACCTTGGGGCAAGAAGAGCAAGCTCAAGCGGGACATTCCGGCGGCCCAGGCGATCCTGGACGACGACCACTACGCACTGGAGAAGGTTAAGGACCGGATTGTAGAGTATCTCGCGGTTCAGGCCCGCACCAACAAGCTGAAGGGACCGATCCTTTGCCTTGTCGGGCCTCCGGGCGTTGGCAAGACCTCGCTCGGCAAGTCGATCGCCAAGGCGACCGGCCGGCAGTTTATCCGCCAGTCGCTCGGCGGCGTGCGCGATGAGGCCGAGATCCGCGGTCACCGGCGCACATATATTGGCTCGCTGCCGGGCAAGATTGTCACTAACCTGCGCAAGGCCGGGACCAGCAATCCGCTGTTCCTGCTCGACGAGATCGACAAGCTTGGTCAGGATTTCCGCGGCGATCCGGCCTCTGCCCTGCTTGAAGTGCTTGATCCCGAACAGAACGCCAAATTCCAGGATCACTATCTGGAGCTGGATATCGACCTGTCAGACGTGATGTTCGTCTGCACGGCTAACAGCCTCAATCTTCCCCAGCCCCTGCTTGACCGGATGGAGATCATCCGGCTTGAAGGCTACACCGAAGATGAAAAGGTTGAGATCGCCGAACGCCACCTCGTGGCGAAGCAGGTTGAGGCACACGGGCTGAAGAAGGGGGAGTTCACGCTCACCATTGATGGCCTACGTGATCTCATCCGCTTCTACACTCGCGAAGCCGGTGTTCGTACGCTGGAACGCGAGATCGCGCGGCTGGCACGCAAGAGTCTGCGCCAGATCCTTGAAGGCAAGGCGGAGACCGTCACTATCACGCCTGAGAACCTTGGGGAATTCGCCGGGGTGCGCAAGTACCGCTACGGCGTGGCCGAAGAGGAGAACCAAGTGGGTGCCGTGACCGGTCTGGCTTGGACCGAGGTGGGTGGCGAGCTGCTGACTATCGAAAGCGTTACCGTGCCTGGCAAGGGGGCGGTCAAGACCACCGGCAAGCTGGGCGAGGTTATGAATGAGTCGGTGCAGGCCGCCTTCAGTTTCGTCCGTGCCCGGTCCCCGGCTTATGGTATCAAGCCGAGCCTGATCGCCCGCAAGGATATTCACATCCACTTACCCGAAGGCGCCGTACCCAAGGACGGGCCGAGTGCTGGCATCGGGATGGTCACCTCAATCGTCTCGACGCTTACAGGAATTCCGGTCCGCAAGGACGTAGCCATGACCGGCGAAGTCACGTTGCGCGGCCGGGTGCTGGCGATTGGCGGGCTGAAGGAAAAACTGCTGGCGGCACTCCGCGGCGGGATCACCACGGTGCTGATCCCGGAGGAGAACGTGAAGGACCTGGCCGAACTGCCGGCCAACATCACTTCGAGCCTGGAGATCGTCCCGGTTGGCCATGTTGATGCCGTGCTTGAACGAGCACTGGCCAGCATGCCGGAACCGATCGAGTGGACCGAAGCAGATGACCTGGCCAGTCAGCCCGGCACGGCTGTTCCCGGACCTGCGGGTGAAGTCCACACGGCTCACTGATTCGGCACGAAAAAGGCAGCGCCGCAGCATCCCGGACGGGGCTGCTGCGGTGCTGCAATGACGCTGGTAGCGACGAATGACGGGAATCGGTGGATAATCGAGGCTATTTGTCGCGCTTTCGCTTTGACAGTCTGCGGAAAAACGGCTCAATTCCGCCAGCTTTTCGAGGCGAATCAAAAACAGACACCAATTCCTGAAAGGTAAGGGGGTTTCCCATGAACAAGAACGATCTGATCGGCGCTGTCGCAGATGCCAGCGGCCTCACCAAGAGCGATGCAACCAAGGCCGTTGAAGGCGTGTTTGACGCCATCACCGGTGCCCTCAAGAAGGGCGACGAAGTGCGCCTCGTCGGTTTCGGCACCTTCTCTGTCGCCAAGCGCAAGGCTTCGACCGGCCGTAACCCGCGGACTGGCGAACCGATGAAGATCAAGGCTTCGTCGCAGCCGAAGTTTAAGGCCGGCAAGGGCCTCAAGGACGCTGTCAACTAAGCAGCCCCTTTGACGGCCGCTGCGCCTCGCGGCCGGCCCAGCCAATATCGCCGCGTCTGCCCAGTGCAGGCGCGGCGTTTGGTTTTTCGGGGCAGGGTGGACGATCCCATCTTGCTCGCTTATATAGTTGCGTAATGAACCGCATTCTCCTTGCCCTGCTGGCTCTTATGACGGGCCTGATCGCTCAGGCTGGCCCGGTCCAGGCGCGCATGAGTGGCACGGCAGATACGGAAATCGGTGTTGCCGATGCCTCGCGCGGCACAGCACGGCCAGCGCCGGTACAGACCCAGTCGATCGATGCACCAGCAGCGCAAAAGGAACGGCGTGAGCGCCAGTCCATGCGTGTCCGCCCCAGCAAGGGCCGCGTCTATATCCCCTCGGTCCTGTTTGGTGCCGACCGCGCTTACGAATAGCGCCTGATTTCATTGCCATGAAATCCCCGCTGCGCGGCCTGATTGCCAGCGCGGCTCTCCATATTCATCTGAATCTACAGGATTAATCCTATGCTCGGTGGCATCGCCAAGGCCCTGTTCGGCTCGTCCAACGACCGTTACGTCAAGTCGCTTGACAAGATTGTTCGCCAGATCGCCGCGTTCGAGGCGCCGATCGAGGCGCTATCGGACGAAGAATTGTCCGCTCAGACCGCCAAGTTCCGCCGCCAGCTGGCAGAAGGCAAGACGCTCGACGATATCCTGCCGGAAGCCTTCGCCACGGTGCGCGAAGCGGGCAAGCGCCGGATGGGCATGCGCCATTTCGATGTCCAGATGATCGGCGGTATCGTGCTGCACCGAGGCGAGATCGCCGAAATGCGCACGGGTGAGGGCAAGACGCTGGTTGCAACCCTGGCCGTCTATCTTAACGCGCTGGAAGGCAAGGGTGTCCACGTTGTCACAGTCAACGATTACCTGGCCAAGCGCGACGCGGAATGGATGGGGCAGATCTACACTTTCCTAGGCCTGACCGTTGGCGTGATCGTGCCCAACCTGAGCGAGGATGAGCGGCGCGCGGCCTACAATTGCGACATCACCTATGCCACCAACAATGAACTCGGCTTCGATTACCTGCGCGACAACATGAAGCACGAGCGGGGCCAGATGGTGCACCGGCCGTTCAATTTTGCGATCGTCGATGAAGTGGACTCGATCCTGATCGACGAGGCTCGCACCCCGTTGATCATTTCCGGCCCGACCGATGACAAGAGCGACATGTATATCGCGGTGGATGCCATCGTGAAGCAGATCGCCGAAGAACACTACGACAAGGATGAAAAGGCCAAGAACATCTCGCTCACCGAAGAAGGCGTCGAGTGGGCGGAGCGTCAGCTTGAGGCTGCGGGACTGCTGATCGGCTCGAATCTCTATGATGTCGAGAACACCCAGGTCGTCCACCACCTTGACCAGAGCCTCAAGGCCAATGTCATGTTCAAGCGGGACATCGATTACATCGTCAAGGACGGCAAGGTCGTCATCATCGACGAATTTACCGGCCGCATGATGGATGGTCGGCGCTGGTCAAACGGCCTGCATCAGGCCGTTGAGGCCAAGGAAGGGGTGCGGATCGAGCCCGAAAACCAGACGATGGCCTCGATTACCTTCCAGAACTATTTCCGCATGTACCCCAAGCTGGCCGGCATGACCGGCACGGCGGCTACCGAAGCAGCCGAATTCTTCGACATCTACCGTATGAGCGTGGTGACCATTCCCACCAACGTGCCAGTCCAGCGGATCGATGAGGAAGACGAATTCTATAAGAACACGGCCGACAAGTTCCAGGCCATTGCCAAGCTGATCCGCGAGAAGAACGAGATCGGCCAGCCCGTGCTGGTTGGCACAGTGTCGATCGAAAAGTCAGAAATGCTGTCTGAATACCTCAACCAGGAAGGGGTGAAGCACAATGTGCTGAACGCCCGCTTCCACGAGATGGAAGCCCACATTGTGGCTCAGGCTGGCCGTCTTGGTGCCGTGACCATCGCCACCAACATGGCCGGCCGCGGCACTGACATCAAGCTGGGCGGCAACCTGGAGTTCCGCGTCGAGGATGAGCTGAAGGACATGGCCGCGGGGCCGGAGCGCGAGGCCGCAATTGCCGGCCTTTCCGCCGAGGTTGAAGCGGAAAAGGAAAAGGTGCTGGCGGCTGGCGGGCTTTGCGTGATCGGCACGGAACGCCACGAAAGCCGCCGCATCGACAACCAGCTGCGCGGTCGCTCGGGCCGTCAGGGCGACCCGGGGCTTAGCAAGTTCTACCTCTGCCTTGAGGATGACCTGCTGCGAATCTTCGGCCCCGACACGCTGTTCTCGAAAATGATGAACTCAAACCTAGCCGATGGTGAGGCAATCGGATCAAAGTGGCTGTCCAAGGCTATCGAGACCGCCCAGAAGAAGGTCGAGGCCCGCAATTACGACGTGCGCAAGCAGGTTGTCGAATACGACAACGTGATGAACGACCAGCGCAAGGTGATCTATGAACAGCGCGCCGACATCATGGATGCGGAAACGATCGATGATGTGGTGATCGACATGCGCCACGATACGGTCAATTCGCTGGTCGGCACTGCCTGCCCGCCCGGTTCCTATCCGGAGCAGTGGGATGTCGAAGGACTGCGTCAGCGCGCCATCGAAGTGCTGGGTATCGATGCCCCATTGGACGAGTGGATGAAGGAAGACGGCCTCGAGCCGGAAATGATTGAAGAACGGCTGGTCGCTCTGGCCGATGACAAGGCCGCCGCCAAGATCGGCGATGATGGCGCGATCTGGCGCCAGGTGGAAAAACAGGTCCTGTTGGAGCGGCTCGATCACTACTGGAAGGAACACCTCGCCACGCTTGATGCGCTGCGCCAGGTCGTCTTTTTGCGTGCCTATGCTCAAAAGCAGCCGATCAATGAATACAAGCAGGAAGCCTTCGGCCTGTTCGAACGAATGCTGGAAACAATCCGCGAGGATGTGACCCGCATCCTGATGAACAGCGAGCTAAGAATGCCGGATCCGGTCCAACTGCCGGAACTGCCGGATTTCCTGACCAGCCATATCGATCCGTTCAGCGGCGAGAACGATGCCGTTTCAACCCCCGGGGCGATGGCGATGATGGGGGCACTGGGCAGCGGTGCCGCGGCAGCCGCAGATCCCTATGCCGCGATGGGCTTGTCACGCAATGCGCCGTGCCCGTGCGGTTCGGGCCAGAAGTACAAGCATTGCCACGGAGCGGTAGGCTAGAGACTGAGCTTATTGGCCAGACAAGCAGGGCGTGGCGCTCGATCGGGCGCCGCCCGTTTGTTTGTTGGCACGCCTCAAAAAGCAAAAGCCCCGCCGGTCAGGCGGGGCTTTGCAATGCCCGGGCGGGGTGGCTCCCCGAGTAGGATTCGAACCTACGGCCAAGTGATTAACAGTCACCTACTCTACCGCTGAGCTATCGGGGAATGCTCCCCCGCCTGCGGGCAGGGGAGCGCCTATAGCAGGGCGATTTTGTTTGGCAAGCGGGTGTGTGATCAGAACTGGAACTGCTCGGCGAAAATCCGCTCTTCGAGGCTTTTGCCGGGATCGAACAGCAAGGTCAGCGCGGCTTTGGGTGCGGCGCGGACCTTTACCGCCAGAATATCGCGCAGCTCTTTCTGGTCGGCCACGGCCGCAACCGGACGCTTGAGCGGATCGAGCACGCGAAAATCGATTTCGTAATGATCTGGCAGAATCGCGCCGCGCCACCGCCGCGGACGGAACGGGCTGATCGGGGTCAGCGCCAGCATGCTGGAGCCGAGTGGCAGGATCGGGCCATTGGCCGACAGGTTGTAAGCAGTCGAGCCAGCCGGAGTGGCGACCAGGATGCCATCGCATGCAAGATCTGGCACGCGCACCTTGCCGTTGACCGATACTTCCAGCCGTGCGGTCTGGCGCGTTTCGCGCAGCAAAGAAACTTCGTTGATCGCGTAGAAGGTCTGTTGTTCTCCGCTGCCGGTCGTGGCGGTCATTTCCAGCGGAGCCACGGCAATCTGACGCGCGCGAGCCACGCGATCGACCAGCGCGCGGCTGCTGCGCGGATTGTTCATCAGGAAGCCGACAGTGCCCTGGTTGATCCCGTAGGCCGGGCGGATGTCATTGCTGTCGAGCATGTCGTGCAAGGTATGGAGCATGAACCCATCGCCGCCGAGCACCACAATGGCATCGGCCTCGGCCGGATCGACAAAGCGCTCGCGCTCGCGCAGGGCGGCCGCCGCTTCCTGCGCCCGGGCAGTATCGGAAACCAGCAGGGCGAGGCGTGGCGACTTGCTCATGGCGCGGTCAATATGGTGCAGGGCGGCGTTTGGCAACGCAAGTACCTGCCGAAACGGTTTGGTAGGGCGTGGCTGTTATCAGCCGCCCATGGCGCAAGTCCCGCTTCAGAATCCCGCGCGCGATGCGCTGACCGGCCTCAAAGGCCGCGATGCTGCGCGCCTGCTGCTGGAAGAGTGGCTGGGCGATGGCGCGCAGGTTCAGGCCATGCTCATCGGCCTGCGGCGGTTCGATGCGCTCAATCTGGCGTATGGTGCCGATGCGGGTGATGCCGTGCTGGCTGAGGTCGCCAACCGCATCAAGCATTTCGCTGCCAGTGAACTTGAAGCGGGCTGGCTGGCTGCGCGCAGCGGTGGCGGTCAATTCCTGTTGGTCAGTCGTGACCCCTGCAGCCGCGAGCGTTGGCAACTGGTCGCCGCGCAACTGCTTGATGCAGTGGCGCGGCCGATTGTGGCAAACGGGGCCCCGGTGCGGCTCAGCCCGCGCGCCGCGCTCTTGCGAGGTCTGGCCGAAGAGGACGCCGATTCGATCCTCGACCGGCTGGGGCACACCCTTGAACGGTTGGTGGGGCAGCCAGGACGCCGGATTGGCTGGGCCGATGGCGAGGGCGCGCGGGCGGGGCGAAGCGCCGCCCAGCTTGAGGCCGACTTGCTTCGGGCGATTGATCGCAATGAGATTGAAGTGCTGTTCCAGCCGCAATTTGCCTGCGCGACAGACCGCATGACCGGTGCCGAGGCACTCGCCCGCTGGAACCATCCTGAACTAGGCCGGATTGGCGCGGCCAGCCTGTTTGCCATTGCCGAGCGCGCCGATCATGTGCCCCAGTTGTCCCGCCACATTGCCAGACTGGCTCTGGATGCGGCGCTGCGCTGGCCTGGCGACTTGCGACTTTCGCTTAACATCACGCCCAACGATCTTGCCGCTGAGGATTTTACCGCCGCCTTTCTTAGCCTGCTGCAGCACAGCCGCTTTCCCGCCTGGCGCCTCACCATTGAAGTGACCGAGCAGGTCCTGCTGACCGACGTTGCTGCCACGGCGCGGTTGCTGGAAGTGGTGGCCGCCCACGGGGTAAAGATCGCCCTTGACGATTTCGGCGCCGGCTTCTGCAATTTCCATTATCTGAAGCTGCTGCCGCTCGATTACCTGAAGCTGGATCGGTCGATGATCGAAGGCGTGGTTTCCGATCCGCGCGACCTGGCCGTGCTGCGCGCGATTCTGGCCATGGCGCGCGCGCTTGATCTGCGGGTCATCGCTGAAGGTGTGGAGAATGAGCCCCAGCGGTTGGTCCTCACCGCCGAAGGGTGTGACAGTTACCAGGGCTTCCTACGGTCTGTGCCGCTTTCGCCCCAAGCCTTTGTCGCGCGGGCGCTGGGTTAACGTCCAGCCTTGCGGGCAATCGCGCTGAGGCCCTTTGTCAACTGGAACAGGCCATTGAGGCGTGCCGCCGGGTCGCCCCAGGCGCGCTGCACTACCAGCCTGTTGTCGGGTCGCAACTTGACTGCCCCATTCAGCCGTTCGGCATAGTTGATCAGGCCCACCGGATCCGGGAACTCGTCATTGTGGAAGCTGACCAGCGTACCCTTCGCGCCAACGTCGATTTTGGCAATGTTGGCGGCGATCGCCTGCTGCTTGATCTGGATCAGCTTGACCAGATTGGCGGTTGGCGCAGGCAGTGAGCCGAACCGGTCGATCATTTCGGCCGAGATTGCCTCCAGCTCGCCATGGTCCTCGGCGTCGTTGAGGCGGCGGTATAGCGCCATGCGCACAGCCAGATCAGGAACGTAGTCTTCCGGAATCATGATCGGCGCATCAACCGTAATTTGCGGGCTGAGCGACTGGCGCTCCTTGGCAAGGCCCATATCGCCCGCCTTGGCCGCCAGGATCGCGTCCTCCAGCATCGATTGGTACAGTTCGAAGCCAACCTCGCGGATATGGCCGGACTGCTCGTCGCCCAGCAGATTGCCCGCGCCACGAATGTCGAGATCGTGGCTGGCTAGCTGGAACCCGGCACCCAGCGAATCGAGGTCGCCCAGTACTTTGAGCCGCTTTTCCGCGACCTCTGACAATGCCATGTCGGCCGGTGTCGTGAGATAGGCATAGGCGCGCAGCTTCGCTCGCCCGACCCGCCCTCGCAGCTGGTATAGCTGCGCGAGGCCGAACCGGTCGGCACGATGGATGATGATCGTGTTGGCCGATGGAATATCCAGCCCGCTTTCCACGATCGTGGTGGAGAGCAGTACTTCGTATTTCTTCTCATAAAAGGCGCTCATCCGCTCTTCCACTTCCGTGGCGCCCATCTGGCCGTGGGCAGTGACAAAGCGGACCTCGGGCACGGTATCTCGCAGCCATTGCTCGACATCTTCCATGTCAGCGATGCGCGGCACAACAATGAAGCTCTGTCCGCCGCGGTGATGTTCGCGCAGCAGGGCTTCGCGCATCACCATGTTGTCCCACTCCATCACATAGGTCCGCACTGCCAGGCGATCGACCGGCGGGGTCTGGATGGTGGAAAGCTCGCGCAGACCAGACATGGCCATCTGCAACGTGCGCGGAATGGGCGTGGCAGTCAGGGTCAGAACATGGACATTGGCGCGCAGCTGCTTGAGCGCCTCCTTATGATTCACGCCAAAGCGCTGTTCCTCATCGACAATGACCAGGCCCAGCCGTTTGAACTTCACGCTTTTTGACAGGATCGCGTGAGTGCCGATTACCACATCGACCGTACCTTCCGTCAGGCCTTCGCGTGTGGCGTTCGCCTCCTTGGCTGGCACCAGGCGGGAAAGTCGCCCGATGTTAAGCGGGAAGCCGGCGAAGCGTTCTACGAAATTGCTGTAATGCTGGCGCGCCAACAGCGTGGTTGGGGCCACCACGGCTACCTGCTGCCCGCTCATCGCGGCGACAAAGGCGGCGCGTAGGGCCACTTCGGTCTTGCCAAAACCGACATCGCCGCAGACCAGACGGTCCATCGGCCGACCGGCGGAAAGGTCTTCCAGCACGTCTTCGATCGCGCGTTCCTGGTCCTCGGTTTCCTGCCAGGGGAACCGGTCCGCAAACTGGCCATAGCTTGACTGATCGGGCACCAGTGCGGGTGCTTGCCGCAAGGCGCGCAAGGCGGCGGTCTTGAGCAGTTCATGCGCGATCTCGCGAATGCGTTCCTTGAGCCGGGCCTTGCGCCGCTGCCAGCCTTCGCCGCCCAGCTTGTCGAGCGCGACCAGCTCGCTGTCGCTGCCATAACGGCTCAGGACATCGATGTTCTCAACCGGGATGTAGAGCTTGTCGCCGCCGGCATAGGTCAGCATCACGCAATCGTGCGGGCTTTCGCCGACCGGGATCGACTGGAGCCCTTCATAGCGCCCGATCCCGTGGTCCATATGGACCACCAGATCGCCCGGCGTCAGCGCGGCCAGTTCGGCAAGGAAGGCATCGGCGCTCTTCTTGCGCTTCTTGCGGCGCACCAGCCGGTCCCCCAGCAGGTCCTGTTCGGTGATCAACTCCAGTCCGGCGTTGGAGAAACCATTGTCCAGCGGCAGGACCAGCGCGACCGGCACCCCCTTGGCCGCCAGGCCCAGCGCTTCCTGCCAGGTTTCCGCTTCGAGCGGCACCGGTTTGACCGCTTCGCCCAGGATTGCGGCAATGCGGGCGCGGCTACCAGCAGTGTAGCAAGCGATCAGCGCCTTGCGCCCCTGTGCGGCCTGTCCGGTCAGATAACGGGCCGCCGCTTCGTAGACATTGTCACCTCGGGCGCGCTCCGGGGCGAAATCCCGGCCCGATGTAAAGCCAAAATCGACCACGCCCCGGCCTTCAGGCTGGGCGAAAATGTCAGCCTTGTGGATTGGCCAGCCGGTTTGCCGCTGGGCGAAATCGTCACGGCTAAGGTACAGCGCCTCTGGAGCAAGTGGGCGATAGGATCCCGGGGCCTTGCCGGCCGTATCGCTGCGCGCAGCAAAGTAATCGGCAATGTCGCCCAAGCGTTCCTCGGCTGCGCCCTGCGCGCTGCTGTCAATCACCACGAGGTCATCGGCGGAGAGATGGTCGAACAACGTGACTATGCGTTCCTCGAACAGCGGCAGCCAATGCTCCATCCCGGCCAGGCGCCGACCGTCAGAGACGGCCTGATAAAGCGGATCGCTGGTTGCATTGGCGCCGAATTGCTCGCGGTAACGGGTGCGGAAGCGCTTGACGCTCTCTTCATCAAGCAGGGCTTCGCTGGCTGGTAACAGCAGATGCTCGTCCATTACTCCGGTCGAGCGCTGGGTATTGGGATCGAACAGACGGAGCGTTTCAAGCTCGTCACCAAAGAAATCGAGCCGGAGGCCGGCATTCAGACCCGACGGGTAGATGTCGAAGATCGATCCACGGACCGCATACTCGCCGGCATCAACTACGGTGTCGGTGCGCGAGTATCCCTGGCGTTGCAGCAAGGCGATCAGGCTTTCCCGGCCGATCTCCATGCCGGGCTTAAGCAGCCGGACGGATTCGCGGATGCGGAACGGGGTAAGAACTCGCTGCAATGCCGCGTTGATGGTGGTCACCAGCAGCTGCGGCCGGTCTGCCTTGGCTTGCAACCGGTGCAGGGCAGCCAGCCGCCGAGCGCTGATTGATACGGCGGGACTTGCCCGGTCGTAAGGCAGGCAGTCCCAGGCCGGAAAGGTCAGTACCTCCAGTTCCGGTGCGAAGAACGCCGCGCTGTCAGCCACGGCCTGCATCGCTGCCTCGTCTGGCGCAATGAACACTGCACGACCACCAGTGCCTTGTCCCTTTGCGGCCCGGGCTAGGTCGGCCAGCACCAGTGGCTGGGCGCCGCGCGCCAGTCCCGACAGGGTCAGCGGGGCTTTGGCGGCAAGGATCGTGTTCAAATCTGGCATGATGGGCACAACAACAATTGCCCCGCGGGCCATTTTCCAGGCCAGCGGGGTGGGAATCGATCGCGCGGCCTTAGCGCGGGCTCAGTCGTCTGTCAGCGCGGGATTTCGACGTAGTCGAGTTTGCGAAAAGCATCCATCAGCGAGCCGCGATAGGCCTCCGGAACTGAGATTGTGCCTAGCGCCCAGCCCATGATGTCGACATCCTCTTCCTCAAGCAGAGCCTCGAACCATTGGCATTCTGCATCACTCCAGCTGGCGTGGTAGCGATCGAAGAAGCCGCCTATCATGTAATCGGCTTCGCGGGTTCCGCGGTGCCAGGCCCGGAACTGCAGGCGCTTGAGGCGGTTGGCGTCAGTCATGGGCCAGCGCTAGAACGGGCGGTAAGCCAAGGCAAGCTGTCAGGAGCCATTGTGCAGCGCGGCCATGATGGCTTCGGCCGGAAACCCGGCCAGTTCCTTGGCTACTTCCTTGCGCAGCACGTGCCGAGTGCGGCTGTGATAGTGACGCCGCAGTTCGCCCAGTGTGCGCGGCGGCGCCAGAATGGCCAGGTTTTTGATCCGGCCACTCAACACCTGTTCGTTCAGCCACGCTGCTACGGCTCGGGCATGGGCGTCTTCGTGGACCTGGCGGTCTGCATGATTCCCGCTGCTGGATCGGTGCCCGACGTTGGAATTGTTGGTGCTGTCGATCATTGGCGGATCGAGCAGGGCGAGCTGCGGTTCCGCCTCGCTCCCGGCATTGCGGTAGATTTCGCAGGTCGTACCATCAACCAGCGCGATTATACTGCCATGTGGCAACAGCATGTTTGGTTCCTCTCGGTCCTTCGATTGGTGCGACCTAAGGCCAAATGAGCTTAGTTGACGGCGATGGTCCATGCGCTGAATCAAATCTGGCAAATTGAATGGGCACAGGCTTAATGGCGGCCATGCGTCCGGACCGGCTCAACCCCCTGTTCGTTGCCGCCGACAGCCTGAAGGGCGTCGGCCCGGGTCTCGCGCGCCCGCTCGAAAAGTTGGGGCTGACGCGGGTGAAGGACTTTGCCTATCATCTGCCCGACCGCTTCGTTGAGCGGCGGGCTGTGGCGAACCTCGACGAGGCGGGCGTCGGCGAGCAGATCGTGGTCGCCCTGACGCCGATTGAGCACCGGAGTTCGTTGGGCCGCGGGCCATTTCGCGTGTTGGCGCAGGATGCGGTCGGCAATGTCTGCGCGATCTCCTATTTTGGGCGGGCGTCCTATTCGGCCAAGAAGCTCTTGCCGGTGGGCGAGCAGCGCTGGGTGGCCGGGCGGCTTGAGCAGTATGGTCAGATGCTACAAATGGTGCACCCGGACCATGTCGAGGCAGACAGCGCCGCCTTGCTCGCGCAATTGACTGAACCGGTTTACCCGCTGTCCGAAGGGATGACCCAGGGGCGGCTGGCCGGACTGATCGAACAGGCGTTCGCCACTATTCCCGTCTTACCGGAGTGGATCGAACCCGGGCTGCTCGACAAGATGCACTGGCCGACCTGGCGCGATGCGCTGGTGCTCGCGCACCGCGAACAGCATGCGCAAGCGCGGGACCGGCTGGCCTATGACGAGCTGCTGGCCAACAGCCTGGCGCTGATGTTGGTCCGGCAATCGAACCGCAAGCAAAGTGGCTCACCCTTGCGGGGCGACGGTTCGCGCCGGGCGCGGCTGAACCTGCCGTTCCCACTGACCGGCGCCCAGCAGCGGGCCATTGCCGAGATCGAGGGCGATCTGGCCCAGTCAGCGCCGATGCTGCGGCTGCTGCAGGGCGATGTCGGATCGGGCAAGACGGTGGTGGCGCTCTCCGCCATGCTAATCGCGGTCGAGGCGGGCGCGCAGGCCGCGCTGCTGGCCCCGACCGAGATCCTGGCGCGCCAGCACCATGACACGCTGACCCGGCTGGCGATGGGGACGGGCGTGGAAATCGCGCTGCTGACGGGGCGGGACAAGGGCCGCGCGCGCGAGGCGATCCTGATGGGGCTGCTGGATGGCAGCATCGACATGGTGGTGGGCACGCACGCAATCTTTCAGGACACGGTGACGTACCGCAACCTCGCCATGGTG